>NZ_VTFT01000001.1:2689247-3002417 GCF_008244685.1 Luteimonas viscosa | reverse complement strand
CTGGTCACCTCCGCGTACCGCGGCGAGTCCAGCCGTGCAGGCTGGACCACCGAGGCGGACTTCCTCGACGGCAACCGGATCGACGCGGACGTGCTGCGGGCCGACATCGCGCGCCCGCGCAGCCGCGTACTGGTGGCGGAGCAGGACGATGGCCTGGTCGCCTGCGCGCACGTGGCCGACGAGGACGGTACCGGCTACTTCGGCATGTTCTCGGTACGACCGGACCTGCAGGGCGCGGGACTCGGCAAGCGGTTGCTGGACGAGTGCGAGCGCATCGTGCGCGAGGACTGGCGGCTGCCGGCGATGCGCATGACCGTGATCGACATCCGCGACGCCCTGATCGGCTTCTACGAGCGCCGCGGCTATCGCCGCACCGGCGTCTTCAAGCCGTTTCCCTACGGCGACCCGCGCTACGGCATCCCGCTGCGCGACGACCTGCGCTTCGAGGTGCTGGAGAAGCGCTTCGACGGAGCCGCCGCATGAGCGAAAACTGGACCTGGATCTGCGCCACGGACGAACTGCTCCCGGGCGAGATGAAGACCGCATTCGACGAGATCACGGGCGCCGGCATCGTCGTGGTCAATCTCGATGGCACGCTGTACGCGCTCGAGGACCGCTGCAGCCACGAGGAGTTCGAACTCTCCGCCGGCAGCGTCGACCCGGACGAGGGCAGCATCGAATGCGTGCTGCATGGCGCACGCTTCGACCTCCGCGACGGCCGCGCCCTGTGCGCGCCCGCCTACGAGCCGGTGCCGAAGTTCCCGGTGAAGACCGAACACGGCGGCGTCTGGGCGCGCGACGACCGCGGATGAACTGGCCGCGATCCTCTTCGGCCACCGACGGCGACGATCCACCCCTCACCGCTGCCGCGCTGCCGGCGCACCGGGCTGACGCGGCGCGCGTGGCGGAAGGGACGCGCCGGCGACCGGGCCGATCGCGTGCGGCCTAGCCGGATGCCTGCCCGTCTTCCCGCGGGTCGATCCGGATCAGCAACGCTTCGCCGCCACCGTCGAGCACGTAGCGCGCACGTTGCCGGTGCGCGACCAGCAGCGCGGTGTCGCCCGGTGCCAGCGCCGGCAGGCCTGCAACGCCCTCGAGCCGCGCGCGACCGGCGAGCAGGTGCACGGCCCAGGTCGAACCCGGTTCCACGAACAGCACCATCGCGCCTGCCAGCGGCCGATGCCACAGCTGCGCCATCACGGCATCACGGCGCCACATCAGGTTGAAGTTGACGGCGCGCCCTTCGATCGGTTGCCCACCCAGCGCCCGTTCCCCGGCAAAGCGCAGGCGCGGGTATGGCGGCAGCAACTCGTGCGTCTCGCCATCGTCGAAGCGAAGGCGCAGGCCGGTGCCTTCCAGCAGCACGAGCTCGCGTTCGACGCCGGGCAGCACCGAGAACGGCGCATCGGCCTCGACCTCGGCGATCGACAGCCGCCATGCCCAGCCCGCGCCAGCGGGGTCGGCATGGATCTCGCGCGTCCATCCCGCACCGTTCATCCAGCGCACGCGACGGTATTCCTGGGCGGGGATCACCCGCGACGAGCGGTCCATGCGCGCCAGTCTAGCCGCGCGCCCGCACCCCGCGCGCAGGAAGCCGCCCGCCCATGCCTTCCTGGCATGGAACGGGCGGCGGTACGTCCCTGTCGCGGCCTGCGGCCGTCCACGGAGCCTTCCCTGCTCCACATCGCGGACGCGCCTCCGTGCGCGTCCGCCAACCGCACTCAGCGGGTCTGGGCGGCCGAGCGGCCGGCACCGGCGGCGCCGGCGGCGGCCTTCGCCGGACGCGGCGCGGACACCACGATGCGCTCGCGGTTCTGCTCCACCGTCCGCAGGCCGATGCCCTTGACCTCGGCCAGCTGCTCCGGGCTCCGGAACGGACCGTTCGCCTTGCGGTAGGCGACGATGGCGTCCGCCTTCGCGGGGCCGACGTTCTGCAGCACGCGGTCGAGCGTGGCGGCGTCGGCGGTATTGATGTTGACCTTCTCCGCGGCGAACGCGGCGCCGGCCAGCATCAGCGAGAGCAACAGCGTGGCGAGCAGGCTCTTGATCGTATTCATGTGTCGGGTTCCTTGGTTGAGGTTGGTTTCCTTGCCGCCGGCGGCGCGGCGCCTGCCGGTGATGACAGTCTCCCGCACCCCCCTGCGCCGCGGGATCGCCGCAGGGGCCCGCATGGGACAGGGTTATCCCGCGCGGCGAGGTCGGAAAAGCCCTACACGTGCCGCGCGTTAGAATCGGCGCTTCCACGCAAACGGACCGGATCCAATGGACGCCAGCAAGATCGATCGCTATGTCGGCGGCAAGTGGGACGACGAGATCGTCCCGCAGCTCGTCGAATACATCCGCATTCCGAACAAGTCGCCGATGTTCGACGCGAACTGGGCCGCGCACGGCCACATGGACGAGGCGGTGGCGCTGATGGAATCCTGGGCGCGCGCGCAGTCGATTCCCGGCATGCGCGTGGAGGTGGTCCGGCTGGAAGGGCGCACGCCGCTGATCTTCATCGAGATCCCGGCCGCACACGGCGGCAGCAACGACGACTGCGTGCTGCTCTACGGCCATCTCGACAAGCAGCCGGAGATGACCGGCTGGGATGACGACCTCGGCCCCTGGAAGCCGGTCCTGCGCGACGGCAAGCTGTACGGGCGCGGCGGTGCCGACGACGGCTACGCGATCTACGGCTCCCTGGCCGCGATCCTCGCGCTGCAGGAACAGCAGGTGCCGCATGCGCGCTGCGTGGTGCTGATCGAGGCCTGCGAGGAATCGGGCAGCTACGACCTGCCCGCCTACGTGGACCACCTCGCCGACCGCATCGGCCAGCCCTCGCTGGTGGTCTGCCTGGATTCCGGCTGCGGCAACTACGACCAGCTGTGGTGCACCACCTCGCTGCGCGGCCTGGCCGGCGGCAACCTCGCCGTGAAGGTGCTCGACGAGGGCGTGCATTCGGGCGACGCCTCCGGCGTGGTGCCGTCGAGCTTCCGGCTGCTGCGCCAGCTGCTGTCGCGGATCGAGGACCAGGACACCGGCCGCATCCTGATCGACGGATTGTTCGCCGACATCCCGCCCGAACGCCTGCAGCAGGCGCGGCGCGCGGCCGAAGTGCTGGGTACCGCGATCTACGACAAGTTCCCGCTGGTCCCGGGACTGGCGCCGATGCACGACGACCTGACCGAACTGGTGCTCAACCGCACCTGGCGCCCGGCGTTGTCCATCACCGGCATGGACGGCATCCCGCCGCTCGCATCGGCCGGCAACGTGCTGCGGCCGCAGACCGCGGTGAAGCTCTCGCTGCGGTTGCCGCCGACCATCGATGGACGCCGCGCGGGCGAACTGCTGCAGGAGGCATTGCTGCGCGATGCCCCGAACGGCGCCCAGGTCACGCTGTCGCTGGAGAAGGCCGCCACCGGCTGGAACGCGCCGGCCACCTCGCCGTGGCTGGAGAAGGCGATCGACGCGGCCAGCCTCGAGTTCTTCGGCAGGCCGGCGATGTACATGGGCGAAGGCGGCTCGATCCCCTTCATGGGCATGCTCGGCGAGAAGTTCCCGGGCGCGCAGTTCATGATCACCGGCGTGCTCGGTCCGCATTCCAACGCCCACGGCCCGAACGAGTTCCTGCACATCGCGATGGGCAAGCGCGTCACCGCCTCGGTCGCGCGGGTGCTCGCCGAGCACCACCTCGCCGGCGAGCGCGGCGAGACCACGGGTGTCGCGGTCGCCGCGGACAGCGGCACACGCCACGGCGACCACGGCTGCTGCTGAGCCGTGGCGCAACGTCCGCGGCGCGTGATCGCCCTGGACGGCGCCTCGTACCCACACCCGGCACCTCGCCGCCCGCGCAAGCGGGCGCAGGGCTGGCATCGCGATCGTGGCCCTGCCAAGCTTCGCTCCGCCACTCCAATCCAGAGGCCCGCATGGAACTGTTCGGCAGCAGCAACTGGCTCTACATCATCCTGATCGGCCTGGTGGTCGGCATCGTGGCCCGGCTGCTCAAGCCCGGGCGCGACAGGATGGGCATCATCCTGACCATCGTGCTGGGCATCGCCGGCGCCCTGTTCGCGGGATGGGTCGGTCGCATGGTCGGCTGGTACGGCCAGGGCCAGGCTGCGGGCTTCATCGCCTCGACCCTCGGCGCCATCGTGCTGCTGGTCATCGTCGGCGCGCTGCGCAAGCGGCGCTGAGCCACGCCGCAGGAACATTCTTGCGGCGCGTGCGTCGTCGGCTTTGCTGCGGGGCTCGCGGGAAAGCCGGCCGCGACCGTCTCCCTTCCAGGCCCAGGGCGAGGCTGGCTCGTCCGGAGACGCCCCGACGACAGACCGCCCGGTGTATGCACCACGCGGTCCCGCCGCCCGGTGGTCAGTCGAGCAGCCGCGCGATCACCTGCTCCGCGAGCGCCTCGGCGCCTGCGCCCCGGGTGTCCAGCACCAGTTCGGCGTTCTCCGGCGGCTCGTACGGCGAATCGATACCGGTGAAGTTGGGCAGCTCGCCGCGGCGCGCCTTGGCGTACAGGCCCTTGACGTCGCGTCGCTCGGCATCGGCCAGCGGCGTGTCGACGAAGACCTCGAGGAACTCGCCCTCGTCGAACAGCGTACGCGCCGCGCGGCGTTCGGCGCGGAACGGCGAGATGAAGCTGACCAGCACGATCAGCCCGGCATCGGTCATCAGCTTCGCCACTTCGGCCACGCGACGCAGGTTCTCGACCCGGTCCTCGTCGGTGAAGCCGAGGTCGCGGTTGAGGCCATGGCGGACGTTGTCGCCGTCGAGCAGGTAGGTGTGCAGGCCGCGCGCCAGCAGGCCTCGCTCGACCAGGTTGGCGATCGTCGACTTGCCCGCGCCCGACAGCCCGGTGAACCAGACGCAGCGCGGCTGCTGTCCCTTCAGCGCGGCGCGCAGCTTGCGGTCGACGTCGAGCGCCTGCCAGTGGATGTTGTCGGCGCGGCGCAGGCCGTGGCGGATCATGCCGGCGCCGACCGTGGCGCGGGTCAGCGGATCGACCAGGATGAAGCCGCCGAGCGCGGCGCTCTCGGCGTAGGGCGTGAAGGCGACCACCGCGTCGAACGACAGCACCAGCTCGCCGATCTCGTTGAACTCCAGGCGCTTGGCGGCCAGCGGCTGCAGGCTTTCCGGATCGTGCCGCGACTTGAGCTCGCTGATCCGTGCGCCCACCGTGCGCGTTCCGATCTTGAGCTGGTAGCGGCGCCCGGGCAGCAGCGGCGCCTCGTCGAACCAGAGCACGTCGGCCACCACCTGGTCGCTGTGCGCCACCGGGGCGTCGGGCGCCGCGAGCACGTGGCCGCGGCCGGCGTCGACCTCGTCGGCCAGTTGTACCGCCACCGCCTGGCCGGCGCGTGCGCAAACCGCACCGGTGCCCGACACCACCAGTGCCGCGATGCGACTCGCCGCACCCGCAGGCTCGACGCGCACCGCATCGCCGACCCGCAGCGTGCCGGCCGCCACGGTGCCCGCCAGCCAGCGTCCGCCGTCGCCGTCGCGCAGCACCGACTGCAATGGCAGCCGCAGCGGCAGCGATGCATCGGGCGCGTCCGTGGCCACGGTCTCGAGATGCTCGAGCACGCTGGGTCCGTGGTACCAGCCGATCGCAGGCGAGCGCACGGTCACGTTGTCGCCCACCGCCGCCGCCACCGGGATCGCGACCACGTCCGGCACGCCGAGCTTTTCCGCATGCGCGCGGAAGCGCGTGGCGATGGCGTCGAACACGGCCTGGTCGTAACCCGCCCGGTCCATCTTGTTGACCGCGAGCAGCACGTGGCGCACACCGAACAGCGACAGGATCGCGACGTGGCGGAAGGTCTGCGGCAGCAACCCCTTCGTGGCATCGACCAGCACGATCGCGAGATCGGCGACCGACGCGCCGGTGGCCATGTTGCGCGTGTACTGCACGTGGCCGGGGCAATCGGCGATCAGGAATCGGCGGCGCGCGGTCTGCAAATGGCGCCAGGCGACGTCGATGGTGATGCCCTGCTCGCGTTCGGCATCGAGCCCGTCGAGCAGCAGCGCGTAGTCGATCTCGCCGCCGCGCGTGCCGTGTGCGGCACTGGCACGCGCGAGCGCGGCGCGCTCGTCGTCCGGCACCCGTCCGGCCTCGTGCAGCAGGCGGCCGATCAGGGTGCTCTTGCCGTCGTCGACGCTGCCGCAGGCGATGAGGCGCAGGAACCGCGATTGATGATTCGTAACTGGTGATTCGGAAACAGGCGTTTCCCCGCTCCGGGAACGCTTGTCGATGGCCATGCTATTCATTGCCTTTCATCCATTTCCCGACCAGCAACGCCGGCAGTTGTCATCCCGAGCGCAGCGAGGGATCCACACGCGTCTCCGACACCCGGGACCGGCTCTTACGAATCACGAATCACCAATCACAGCTTCATCAGAAATACCCTTCCCGCTTCTTCTTTTCCATCGAATCGCCGTCGGCATGGTCGATCAGGCGACCGGCGCGTTCGGACTGCGCGCTGGTCTCCATCTCGGCGATCACCGCATCGAGGTCGGCGGCGGCCGACTCCACCGCGCCGGTCAGCGGGTAGCAGCCGAGCGTGCGGAAGCGCACCCTGCGCTGTTCCACCTGCTCGCCCTCGCGCAGCACGAAGCGTTCGTCGTCGACCATGATCCAGGTGCCGTCGCGACGCACCACCGGCCGCTCGGCGGCGAAGTACAGCGGCACCACGTCGATCCCCTCGCGGCGCACATAGCGCCACACGTCCAGTTCGGTCCAGTTCGACAGCGGGAACACGCGCACGCTCTCGCCCTGGCCGACCCGGGCGTTGTACAGGCTCCACAACTCCGGACGCTGCCGGCGCGGATCCCACCGGTGCTGCGCATCGCGGAACGAGAACACCCGCTCCTTGGCGCGCGACTTCTCCTCGTCGCGGCGCGCACCGCCGATCGCGGCATCGTAGCCGCCGGCCTCCAGCGCCTGCTTCAGCGCCTGGGTCTTCATCACCTCGGTGTGCACGCTGGCACCGTGGCTCAGCGGACCGACGCCGTCGCGCACGCCGTCGGGGTTGATGTGGACGCGCAGGTCGACGCCGGTCTCGGCGGCGCGGCGGTCGCGGAAGGCGATCATCTCGCGGAACTTCCACGTGGTGTCCACGTGCAGCAGCGGAATCGGCGGGGGCGCGGGAGCGAAGGCCTTGAGCAGCAGGTGCAGCAGCACCGAGCTGTCCTTGCCGATCGAGTACAGCAGCACCGGGTTGCGGCACTCGGCCGCGACCTCGCGCAGGATGTGCAGGCTCTCGGCCTCGAGGCGATCGAGGTCGGCGTCGGCGGGGGCGATGGAGGGCGAGGGAACCGTCATGGTGGCGGCGATTGTAGCCAGCCCCCCTCCCCGCCCGGTAAATCACCGCAGGGCATGACTGCATAACCGACCCTCCTTTCCCGCGCACGGCGTGCTTGCCTAGCCTTGGTTGCGTACCCGCACCAAGGATCGCCGGAGGATGTCCGCACCCGCCGCATTGCCCGCGCTGCCGTTTCCCCAGGAGACGGCGGATGCGCTGGTCCGCCTCACCCAGGGGCTGGAGCCGGCCGGGCTGTGGTGGCTGTCCGGTTATGCGGCAGGCCTGGCGAGCCGCAGCGGTGCGGAGGTGCCCGCGACCGCGGTTGCGCGCACCGACGCGGCGCCGGCGGGGCGCCTGACCATCCTCTACGGCAGCCAGACCGGCAACGCACGCCGCGCCGCGGAGGCGCTGCTGGCCAAGGTGCAGGCCGCGGGCCTGCCCGCGCGCCTGGTGCGGGCCGACACCTACCCCACCCGCGAACTCGCCGGCGAACGCCTGCTCTACGTGGTCATCAGCACCCAGGGCGAGGGCGATCCGCCGGACGATGCCATCGGCTTCGTCGAGTTCCTGACCGGCCGGCGCGCGCCGAAGCTGCCTGAGCTGAAGTTCGCCGTGCTCGGCCTCGGCGACACCAGCTACGCCGACTTCTGCGGCATCGCGCGCCGCATCGACGCGCGACTGGCCGAACTCGGCGCGCATCGCGTGGCCGACATCGGCCTGGCGGATCTCGATATCGACACCGTCGCCGCTCCCTGGGGCGAAGCGGCGCTGGCCCAGGCCCGCGAACAGCTCAGGGTCGCCACGCCCGCAGGCGCGGCGCATCTGGCGACGGTCACGCCGCTGCGCCCGGCCACGAGCTGGTCGCACGAACGCCCGTTCCCGGCCGAGGTGCTGGCCAGCCAGACCCTCAGCGGCCGCGAATTCAAGGGCACCGGATTCCGTCGCTACGGCGCCGTCGACAAGGACGTGCGCCACATCGAACTGTCGCTGGACGGCTCCGGCCTGGCCTACGAGCCGGGCGATGCGCTCGGCATCCGTCATCGCAATCCCGAGCCGCTGGTGGCCGCCGTGCTGGAGGCGACGAAGCTCGACGGCGATGGCATCGCCACCATCGACGGCGACAGCCTGCCGCTGGCCGAATGGCTGGCCACGCACCGCGAACTGACCAGGTTGTCGCGCCCGTTGCTCGCCGCCCTGGCCGAGCGCGCCGACGCGGACGAACTGCGCGCTCTGCTCGAACCGGGCAATGCCGGGTTCGGCGCGCTGCTGGCCGACCACCAGCTGGTCGACGTGCTGCGCCGCTGGCCCGCGAACTGGGAGCCCGATGCCCTGCTCGCCGCCCTGCGCCCGCAGGCCCAGCGCCTGTATTCGATCGCCTCCAGCCGCAAGCGCGTGGGTGAAGAAGCGCACCTCACGGTCGACATCGTCGGCTATCAGGCGCATGGCCATGTCCACATCGGCGCCGCCAGCGGCTTCCTCGCTGCCCTGGAGGAAGGCGGCCAGGTGCCGGTCTACGTCGAGCCGAACGAACGCTTCCGGGTGCCCGCCGACGGCGCGCGCGACATCCTGATGGTCGGCCCCGGCACCGGCGTGGCGCCGTTCCGCGGCTTCGTGCAGGAACGCGCGGAAACCGGCGCCGGTGGCCGCAACTGGCTGTTCTTCGGCGCCCAGCATTTCAATACCGGCTTCCTCTACCAGGTCGAATGGCAGGAGGCGCTGCGGCGCGGGGAACTGCATCGGCTCGACCTCGCCTTCTCGCGCGACCAGGCCGACAAGCTCTATGTCCAGCACCGCCTGCGCGAGCGTGGCCGTGAGGTCTACGACTGGCTGCAGTCCGGCGCGCACCTGTACGTCTGCGGCGCGATCGCCATGGGCAAGGACGTGCACGCCGCGCTGCTCGACATCGTCGCCGCACACAACGGCGGCGATACCGAGGCAGCGGCCGGGTATCTGTCCGCACTGCAGCAGGAAGGCCGCTATGCCCGCGACGTCTACTGACCGGCCCGTCCCTTCCCCCGCTTCGCGGGGGAAGGTGCCCGAAGGGCGGATGGGGGCACGCGCCGCCGCGCCCTCATCCCAACACGTCTTCCCGGCAGCACCATGAGCAACCACTCCGTCGAAGACATCAAGGCCGAAAGCAACCGCCTGCGCGGTTCGCTGCTCGAGAGCCTGTCCGACCCCCTGACCGGCGCGCTGCGCGAAGACGACCAGACGCTGATCAAGTACCACGGCAGCTACCAGCAGGACGATCGCGACATCCGCGACGAACGCCGCCGCCAGAAGCTCGAGCCCGCCTACCAGTTCATGATCCGCACCCGCACGCCCGGCGGCGTAGTGTCGCCCGAACAGTGGCTCACGCTCGACGCCATCGCCACGCGGTTCGCCAACCACTCGCTGCGCGTCACCACCCGCCAGGCCTTCCAGTTCCACGGAGTGATCAAGCGCGAGCTCAAGGGGACGATGCAGGCCATCAACGCCGCGCTGATCGACACGCTGGCCGCCTGCGGCGACGTCAACCGCAACGTGCAGGTGGCGGCCAATCCGCTGCTGTCGTCCGCCCATGCAACGCTCTACGCCGATGCCGCGCGCACGTCCGAGCACCTGTTGCCCAACACCCGCGCCTACTACGAGATCTGGCTGGACGAGGAGCGCGTGGCCGGCAGCGGTGGCGAGGACGAACCGATCTACGGCGACAAGTACCTGCCGCGCAAGTTCAAGATCGGCTTCGCGCTGCCGCCGGTGAACGACGTGGACGTATACGCCAACGACCTCGGCTTCATCGGCGTGGCCGACGACGCCGGCGGGATCGTGGGCTATGACGTGACCATCGGCGGCGGCATGGGCGCGACCCATGGCGATGCCGAGACCTATCCGCGCCTGGGCAACAACGTCGGCTTCATCCCGCGCGAGGCGCTGCTGGCGGTCGCGACCGCGGTGGTCACCACGCAGCGCGACCTGGGCAACCGCAACGTGCGCAAGCGCGCGCGCTTCAAGTACACCATCGACGATCACGGCCTGGAGGTGGTCAAGGCCGAGATCGAACGCCGCGCGGGCATCGCGTTCGCCGCGCCGCGCTCGGCTCCGTTCGAGCACAACGGCGATCGCTACGGCTGGGTCGAGGGCGAGGACGGCCACTGGCACCTGACGCTGTCGCTGCCGTCCGGCCGCATCGCCGACCGTCCCGGCATGCCGCATCTCACCGGGCTGCGCGAGATCGCCCGGATCCATCGCGGCGAGTTCCGCATGACCGGCAACCAGAACCTGGTGATCGCCGGCGTGCCGGCCGGCGAGCGCGAGCGGATCGACGCACTGGTACGCGCGCACGCGCTGGATGCGGTCAACGACGCGCCGACCGCGCTCGCGCGTGCGGCGATGGCATGCGTCGCGCTGCCCACCTGTGGCCTGGCCATGGCCGAGGCCGAGCGCTACCTGCCCGAGTTCACCGCTGCGCTGCAGCCGATGCTCGAGATCCACGGCCTGGCCGAGGCACCGATCCTGTTGCGCATTTCCGGCTGCCCCAACGGCTGCTCGCGCCCCTACCTGGGCGAGATCGCGCTCGTGGGCAAGGCACCGGGCCGCTACAACCTGATGCTCGGCGCCGACCATCGCGGGCAGCGGCTGAACACGCTGTACCGCGAGAACATCACCCAGGCGCAGATTCTGGCCGAACTCGAGCCCCTGTTCGCGCGCTATGGCGCGGCCCGGCTGGATGACGAGGGATTCGGCGATTTCCTGCTGCGCACGGGCGTGGTCGAGATTCCCGCCAGGGATCGTCGCCAGCACATCCCCATCGACAGCACCCTGGTCGAGGACGTCGCATGAACATTCCCACCGTGGATGCCGCGCTCGACTCGGTCGACGCGCGCGCCGAGCTCAACCGCTGGCTGGCCGGCCGCCGCGCCGAGGAGCGCGTCGAATGGGCGCTGCACACCCTGCCCGGCGAGCACGTGCTGTCGTCGAGCTTCGGCGCGCAGGCGGCGGTGTCGCTGCACCTGGCCACCCGTCAGCGCGCGGACCTGCCGGTCGTGGTGGTCGACACCGGCTACCTGTTCCCCGAGACCTACCGCTTCATCGACGAGATGAGCGAACGCCTCTCGCTCAACCTCAAGGTATACCGGCCGCAGATCGGCGTGGCCTGGATGGAGGCGCGCATGGGCCGGATCTGGGAAGAAGGCGTCGACGGCATCGAGCGTTACAACCGCCTGCGCAAGGTCGAGCCGATGCAGCGCGCGCTGCGCGAGCTCGGCGTGGGGACCTGGATCGCCGGCCTGCGCCGCAGCCAGGCGCGTACACGCGCCGGCATCGATTTCCTGGAACGCAAGGACGGACGCTGGAAGCTGCACCCGATCGCCGACTGGAGCGACCGCGACGTCGGCCAGTACCTCGCCCGCCACGACCTGCCCTACCACCCGCTATGGGACCAGGGCTACGTCTCGATCGGGGATGTGCACACCACGCGCCCCCTGACGGCCGTAGACAGCATGGACGACACTCGCTTCTTCGGGCTGAAGCGTGAGTGCGGCCTGCACTTCGACGATGACGCAATACCCGCCTGAAAAATACCGATTCGAGTCGAAGCCAATCTTACTCAACGCTTGCCGTGGGAGAACGTCGGATGACGCATCATCCGACGTGCCGCGCCGACGAAGTACGTGGAGTTCGGCCTAGTCTCTCAGCCACGTCAGGCTTCAGTAGAAGACCTTCCACGAGAGATCTTCCACCGGGGCCACCCATTGCTGGGTGCTTCGCTCGCCCGAGCGCCAGTAGACATTCTCGCCGTTAACGGAATTCCGCCAAAAGATATCCGCGCGCCCATCGCCGTTGAAATCGCCGACAGCTGCCACGAACCAGTTCCGGTTGACAGCGGCTACCGCCTGCTGTTGCCCGCGATCCCCGCTCTTCCAGATCACGTTCGCACCAGTTGAGGCATTGCGCCAAAGAATATCGTCGACGCCGTTCCCATCAAAATCGCCAACACCAACAACGGCCCAGTTCGTATCCGTAACGCCGGTTACCGACATCTGAGAGTTCTGACGACCAGCGCGCCAGATGACATTCAGGCCGGTCACGGCTTCTCTCCACAGGATGTCCTCCCGCCCGTCGCTGTCGAAATCCCCGACCCCGACCACTTTCCAATTCGTGTTGGTTACTCCATCGACGGCCTGCTGCTGGGCACGCTGACCTGAGGGCCAGATCGCATTGGCGCCGGTCGAGTAGTTGCGCCACAACAGATCGTCGATGCCGTCCCCGTTGAAATCACCAATGCCGACAATCTTCCAGTTCTGATCGGTGACGCCCACCAGGTTCTGCTGCTGCTGCCGCTTGCCGCCAGGCCATACCAGGTTCTGGCCAGTCACCGTGTTCCTCCACACCACATCCGCCTTACCGTCGCCATTGATGTCGCCGGTTCCGACGATTGTCCAAGCTTGGTCGGTTGTGGTCACCATCGCCTCTTGTGTCGCGCGGTTGGCAGACTTCCAGATGACATTCTTGCCATTGCCCGTGTGGCGGAAAATGATATCGGCCTTGCCGTCGCCGTCGATGTCGCTTCGAACATCGGAAAGGGGCACGACCGTCGCGCGGAAGTTGGCGATGACAGGCATGGTCTGGTTCATGCTGCGGGCGTTGTCTTCCATGGCCGTCCCCGTCGGACGATTGACGTATTTGACGGAGGGATTCGCGAAGTGCGGCGCCTCGATCTGCGAGGCACCCGACGGGTACGCCATGATGGTGTGGAATCCGGTCGCAGACGCTTCGCGATAACCGTACGAGTACTCGTGGGCGCCCGCGTCCGCCGCGTCCTCCTCGTTGTGAGCCTGCCCCATCAGATGACCCAGCTCGTGGGCGAGGGAGAAGTCACTGCAGAAATAGGTATTGTTGTCGCTTTCGTCGCGGTCTTCGCCATCACTCACCACCGCGTAACCGAATGCCGCATCGTTGGCGGCGGAAATCCCGGAGCCGTTCATGCCAAGCAGCCAGGCGATGCCACATCCGTCCTGCTCGGGCTCGCGATAGCGGCGCACGAACGCGACCAGATCCGCACCGTATTCCTCACGCGCTTCTCGCAGCGCGTTGAAGGCGGAGTTGGGGGTGATGGGCTGCTGGGTATCGGCGTTGTAGCCCGTGAGCTGTTGCAACGCTTCCTGGTTGTCGGAGTTGTCCGCATAGTTGACCTGGAGCGTATGCACCGCGCGCAGACGCATGTTCACGCCACTGTTCGCGTACGCAGAGTTCGTCAATGCCACGAGGCTGGTGACGAAGGTTGCCGCAGCGGACTGGCTGCCGTAGACGCTCGCCAGGCCACTTGAATAGCCGACCAGGACGTCGACCATGGCGGCGGCCTTAGTCGAGACATTCGCTGCCACGGACGGGCTTGCCTTAGACAGATGACGGGCAGCGGCCGCGGTCAGTGCGCCGGCCTCCGGCGGCAGGAGGAAATCTTCTCCCTTCTCACGACGACCGCCGCTGGAAGCCAGCAGGCTGCGGTCGGTCTCCACCACCCACGCACCGGTCCGGTCGGTGCGGACGCGGTAGTAGTCGTCGCCGCGCGAGATCATGCCGAACACGGCCTTCTCGCCGAAGGTCAGGATCGCGCTGGATCCATCGGCGTTGCGGCCGATCCAGGTCCAGTTCCCGTCGGGCTGCTCTTCGTGGCGCTCGTACTTGATCTTCACCGGCTCGCCGTCGGGCGTGGCCAAGACCAGCTCACCACTCCCGATTGCGTTGAGCGCATGCGCTTCGCTCAGGGCGACCGGGTGATAGGTATACGCACCGGACTGCCGGCTCTTGCGCGCGCCGCCATAGGACAGCAGTTCGCCCCGGTCGGGCAGCGACGCGAAGCTCGTTGGTGAACCACGCAGCGCCGCCAGCGATTCGCCCGTGGGCAGCGAACCGGATGCCGGAGAATCCGCGGTCTTGGGCACTGCAGCCGCCGCGGGATCGGAGTCGGACTCCGACGTGCAGCCGGCCAGCCCGGCGACCAGCATCAGGCCCAGAAGATGTTTGCGCATGTCGCGTCCCGAAAAGTGGAGAAAGTTCCGCCCTGTGGCGGAGAGTGTCGCAGCATACGCCCGCCCCCGGCACGCCGGTAGCTAAACGGCACCTGAAAGCAGTCCGTCACGACGCGCGCGTGAACGCCACCCCGGTTTTCCCCCGCAGCGCCTCTTCATCCACCCCCGGGGCGAGCTCCCTGAGGACCAGACCATCCGGAGTCACGTCCAGCACCGCCAGATCGGTGATGATCCTGTCCACCACGCCCACTCCGGTCAGCGGCAGGGTGCACTCGGGCAGGATCTTGTGCTCGCCGTTCTTCGCCGTATGTTCCATCAGCACGACCACGCGCTTGACCCCGGCCACCAGGTCCATGGCCCCGCCCATGCCCTTGACCATCTTGCCGGGCACCATCCAGTTGGCCAGGTCGCCGCGGTCGGTGACCTGCATCGCGCCGAGGATGGCAAGGTCGATGTGGCCACCGCGGATCATGGCGAACGAATCGTGGCTACCGAAGTAGCTGGCGCCGGCGCGGGCGGTCACCGTCTGCTTGCCCGCGTTGATCAGGTCGGCATCGACCTCGTCCTCGGTCGGGAACGGGCCGATTCCCAGCAGGCCGTTCTCCGACTGCAGCCAGACGTCCATGCCGTCGGGGATGTAGTTGGCCACCAGGGTCGGCAGACCGATCCCAAGGTTCACGTAGGCGCCGTCGCTGAGTTCCTGCGCGGCGCGCTGGGCCATCTGGTCGCGGGTCCACGGCATCAGCGGGTCTCCTGGCGCACGGTGCGCTGTTCGATGCGCTTTTCGGGGGTCGGGTTCAGGACCAGGCGATCGACGTAGATGCCCGGCAGGTGCACATGGTCGGGATCGAGCTGGCCGGTGGCCACGACCTCCTCGACCTCGGCGACGCAGACCTTGCCCGCCATCGCGCAGGCCGGGTTGAAGTTGCGCGCGGTCTTGCGGAAGACCAGGTTGCCGGCCTCGTCGGCCTTCCAGGCCTTGACCAGGGCGAGATCGGCCTTGAGCGCGGTCTCCAGCACGTACCAGTGGCCATCCTCGAACTGCCGGGTTTCCTTGCCCTCGGCCACGACCGTGCCGTAGCCGGTCCGGGTGAAGAAGGCCGGGATCCCGGCGCCGCCGGCCCGCAGGCGCTCGGCCAGCGTGCCCTGGGGATTGAACTCGAGCTCCAGTTCGCCGCCCAGGTACTGGCGCTCGAATTCCTTGTTCTCCCCCACGTAAGAGGAAATCATCTTGCGGATCTGCCGCGTCTCCAGCAGTTGGCCGAGACCGAAGCCGTCGACCCCGGCGTTGTTGGAGATCACGGTCAGGTCCTTTGCGCCGGAGTCCCGCAACGCCGCGATCAGCGCCTCGGGGATGCCGCAGAGGCCGAAGCCACCGACCGCGAGCGTCTGGCCGTCGGTCACCAGGTCGGCCAGTGCAGCCCTAGCGTCGGGAAATCGTTTGGAAGTGGCCATGCGGGTCTCGTCGTCACGAATGCGGGGATTCTAACCAGCCGGGACTGCACCGACATCTTGACCTTCGCGCGCCGCCTGCGTGCGCACCGGATGCGCCCACCTCATGGCGGTCGGGGGACAGGCCGCCAACGTGACCTGACAGCGGGGTCGCGCCCCGAGTCGGGGGCCGGTAAAATCGCGGCACTCCGGCGTCCCGCGCCGCGTCCCCAAGGACCCCCACCCCGATGAAGATCCTCGTCGCCTACAAGCGCGTGGTCGACTACAACGTCCGTATCCAGGTCAAGCCGGATGGATCGGGTGTGGTCACCGACGGCGTGAAGCTCTCCGCCAACCCGTTCGACGAGATCGCGCTGGAAGAGGCGCTGCGCCTGCGTGACAAGGGGGTGGCGACAGAGGTGGTGGTGGCCACCATCGCGCCGGCCGATGCGGCCGCGCACCTGCGCAACGGCCTGGCGATGGGCGCCAACCGCGCCATCCATGTGGTCACCGACCAGGCGATCCAGCCGCTCACCGCGGCCCGCACGCTGCTGAAGCTGGTGGAGAAGGAGTCGCCCGACCTGGTGATCCTGGGCAAGCAGGCGATCGACGACGACGCCAACCAGACCGGCCAGATGCTGGCCACCCTCTGGGGCCGGCCGCAGGCGACGTTCGCGTCGAAGCTGGAAATCGCGGACGGCAAGGCCACGGTCACGCGTGAGGTCGATGCCGGGCTGGAGACGCTGGAGGTCGACCTGCCTGCCGTCGTCACCACCGACCTGCGCCTGAACGAGCCGCGCTTCATCAAGCTGCCCGACATCATGAAGGCCAAGAGCAAGCCGATGGAGACGCTGCAGCTGTCCGAGCTCGGCATCGAGCCGGCGGATTTCCTCAAGACCACCCATTACGCCGCCCCGGGCGGGCGCAGCAAGGGCGTGATGGTCAAGGATGCGGCCGAACTGGTGGCCGCGCTCAAGCAGAAGGGGTTGCTGTGATGGCCAAGGTCCTCGTCATCGCCGAACATCTCGACGGCCAGCTGAACGCGTCCACGGCGCGCACGGTGAGCGCCGCCCAGGCGCTGTCGCCGGAGGCCATCGACGTCGCCGTGCTGGCGTCGGAACCGGACGCGGTCGCGGCCGAAGCCGCGCGCATCGCCGGCGTGTCCCGCGTGCTGACGGTGGCGAACGCCGCCAACGCGCACCCGGTGGCCCAGATGCTGGCTCCCCAGGTCGCGCGCCTGGCCGACGGCTACAGCCACGTGTTCCTGCCCAGCACCACCTTCGGCAAGGACCTGGCGCCCTGCGTGGCCGCGCTGCTCGGCGTGGCGCAGGTGTCCGACCTGATGGCGGTCGAGTCCGCGCACGTGTTCAAGCGCCCGATCTACGCCGGCAACGCAGTGGTGACCGTCGAGGCGCCCGTGGACCAGGCCGTGGTCGCCACGATCCGCACTGCCTCCTGGCCGGAAGCGGCCCAGGGCGATGCGGCTCCGGTGGAGGCGGCCAGCATCGAGGTCGAACTGCCCACGCATACCCGCTTCATCGGTCTGGCACAGGCCAAGTCCGACCGCCCCGACCTGCAGGGCGCCAAGCGCGTGGTCTCGGGCGGACGCGGCGTGGGTTCGAAGGAGAACTTCGAGATCATCTACAAGCTCGCGGACCGGCTCGGCGCCGCGGTGGGCGCCTCGCGCGCCGCGGTCGACGCCGGCTACGTGCCCAACGAGCTGCAGGTCGGCCAGACAGGCAAGATCATCGCCCCGGAGCTCTACGTGGCGATCGGCATCTCCGGCGCGATCCAGCACCTGACCGGAATCAAGGATGCCGGCACCATCGTCGCGATCAACAAGGACCCGGACGCGGCGATCTTCGAGATCGCGGACATCGGGCTGGTGGGGGATCTGTTCGCGCTGCTGCCGGAGCTGGAGGCTGCGCTCTGAACGGCGTTGCGGACGGGAAGGCGCCGGCACCGCCGCGCAGCCGGGTCATGGTCGTCTTCGGCACCCGCCCGGAAGCCATCAAGATGGCCCCGGTCGTGGAAGCCCTTAAGGCAACCCGGGGCATCGAAACGCTGGTCGCGGTAACCGCCCAGCACCGCGAGATGTTGGACCAGGTGCTGGAACTGTTCGACATCGTCCCTGACGAGGATCTCAACGTGATGCAGCCCGGGCAGACGCTCGCGGGGCTTACCTCGAGGATCCTCACCGGGATGGACGAGGTCATCGCTAGGCACAGGCCGGACATCGTGCTAGTGCACGGCGACACCACTACGACCATGGCCACGTCCCTGGCGGCGTTCTATAACCGCACGGCGATCGGCCACGTCGAGGCCGGCCTTCGCACCGGAAATCTCTACTCTCCCTGGCCCGAGGAAGCGAACCGCAAGGTGACCGGAGCGCTCGGCACGCTGCACTTCTCGCCGACCGAAAATTCGCGCAGGAACCTGCTTGTCGAAGGTGTGCCCGACACGAGCATCCTGGTTACAGGCAATACGGTGATCGATGCACTGCTCGCGGTGGTGGAACGGATCCGGCGAGACGCCGCACTGGAAGCATCGCTCCGTGCACAGTTCCCGTTTCTCGACCCCGGCAAGCGGCTGGTACTTGTGACCGGACACCGCCGCGAGAACTTCGGCGACGGTTTCGAGCAGATCTGCCAAGCGCTGCGTGCGATCGCCGCGCGTGGCGACACCCAGGTGGTCTATCCCGTACACCTGAACCCGAACGTGCAGGAACCGGTGCGGCGGATACTGTCGGGTGAATCCAACGTCCACCTGATCGAACCGCTCAACTACCTCCCCTTCGTTTACCTCATGTCGCGCTCGCACCTGATCGTCACCGATTCGGGCGGAGTGCAGGAGGAGGCGCCGTCCCTCGGCAAGCCGGTCTTGGTCATGCGCGACACGACCGAGCGGCCGGAGGCGGTGGAGGCAGGCACCGTCCGCCTAGTCGGTACCGATGCGATCCGCATCGCCGCGGAAGCCAACCGGCTGCTGGACGACACCGTCGCCTACGAGGCCATGGCCCACGCCCACAATCCCTATGGCGACGGACAGGCCAGTCGACGCATCGCCGACGCGCTGGTCGCCTGGGCCGGCACTCAGGCTGCATGACCCGCGCCATTCACTCTCGCCCGCCCTCTACGAGATCGCCGTGCATTCCGAAAACGCCCCCATCGTCAGCGTCCTGGTCCCCTGCTACAACGAGGAGAACGCGATCGATGAAACCATCCGCAAGCTCGACGGCGCGTTGGCCGTGCTCGAACGCTACGAGATCATCGCCATCGAGGACGGCTCGGCGGACCGCACCCTGGAACGGCTTGAGGCGCTCAGGTCCGGTTTCCCCAGGCTGCGGGTCGTCCGCCACGACCGCAACCGCGGCTACGGCGCCGCGCTGAAGACGGGCATGCGCCACTCGGACGCGGAACTGGTCGCGATCATCGATGCGGACGGCACCTATCCGATCGACGACCTGCCCAAGCTGATCTCCCTGGCCCGGGACTTCGACATGGTCGTCGGCGCACGCACCGGTGCCAACGTCACCTACTCGGCTGTGCGCAAGATTCCGAAGTTCTTCCTTCACCGCTGGATCAACTGGATCGTCAACCAGAAGATCCCGGACATCAACTCGGGCATGCGCGTGTTCCGCAAGGACATGGCACAGAAGTTCGTGCGCATCCTGCCCAACGGATTCAGCTTTACGATCACGATTACGATCTCGGCCTTGCGCAACAACTACCGGGTCCACTTCGAGCCCATCGATTACTTCGCGCGCAAGGGCAATTCCAAGATCCACCCGATCAAGGACACGCTGCGCTTCGTCCAGATCATCGGCCGCACGGGCATGTATTTCGCACCCCTGCGAATCCTCACGCCAATCATCCTGCTGTTGCTGGCTGCAAGCGCGCTCAGCCTTGGCTACGACGCATTCGTGCTGCAGGACATGACCGAGAAATCGCTGGTCCTGCTCACCATGTGTCTCAACGTCAGCATCTTCGCGGTCCTTGCCGACATGATCGACAAGCGGAGCGACATATGAGCAACGATGCGTTCGAATGGAAGAGCAATCCGGAGCATCATGAGGCGCAGGAGAGGATGGCGCACCTCGATGCCTACTATGCCTGGACGTCGCGGCTGTTCGGGGAGTCTCTGGAAGGACCCGCGGTCGACGCCGGCGCCGGAAGCGGGCATTTCTCCGCCATGCTTTCGCAAAAGGTCTCACCGATACTGTTGCTGGAAGGCGGACAGGAGAACCTCGACACGCTCCACAGCCGGTTCAGGGGCTCCCCGGCCGTGTCCGTCAAGGAAATCGACCTGAACCATTGCGTCGAAGCGATTGCGTCGTTCGGCGCCAGGAGCATCTTCACGCTGGACGTACTTGAGCATCTGGAGGACGACCGGCGCGTACTGTCGCAGTTCCAAGAAGCTTTGCCACCGGGTGGAAAGCTCTACATCAAGGTACCGGCTCTGCAGTCTCTCTACGGTCCCGTGGACGAAGCCTCCGGGCATTTTCGCCGATACAGCCGCCGGACCCTCCGCGCCGCCGTCGAGTCGGCGGGGTTCCGCGTGCTTCGTTGCCATTACATGAACTTCGCCGGCGTGCTGCCGTATTTCATCAAGTCGCGCATTCTCAAACGCCGGCAAAATTTCTCGCGCACATTCAACGAGCAGCAGATCAAGCGGATCGCAAGCCTGATGCCCTGGTTGGAGAAGTTGGATCGCATCCTGGGCCCGCCTCTGGGACTGTCCCTGATCTGCGTCGCGGAGAAAGCAGAAGATCGAAGCCCTCCCAAGGCGTTCCTAAGATGACAGGTAGCGAGGGGAGGACTCCCCTACTCCCGCCGATGGCATGGATCGCCAGTCTGATCGGTGATGGCTGGCGCATGGCCGTGATGTCTCTTGTCAGCCTGGCACTGGGCTATGTGTTGACGATCGTCTTCCATCAGTTCGCAGGTCTCCATGTCGACCTGGCGTATGCCATCGCGGTGCTCACATGTTCGATGGTCAATTTTTTCGGTTGCCGTTATTGGGTTTTCCAGGGTCACCGGGGCGGACTGCTCACCGAGGGCGGCAAGTTCTTTTCATCCATTCTGCTTTTCAGGGCAATCGAGATCTTCGCGTTCTCCCGGATCACCGACTGGCTCGACAACTATCATGCGGCATATTTCCTGACCGCATGCATCGCCGTCTGCCTGAAATTTATTGCATTCCGGACATTCGTGTTCCGACGGCGACCCGGCAGTTGATGCCGCGCGTCATCGACCAACCGGTGCATCGCACCGTCCACGACATTGTGGGCGGCAGCGCGTTGCCCGGCCTGCCTATTCCAGCCACGCCCATCGTCCAGGAGCGCGGTTGCTACACAGGACTCCACGCATGAGCCAACCCCACAGTGCCCTGCCCGAGCTGCACAGCGCGCTGCAGGCAAGGACGTCGCTCGCCTGGTTGGCGATCGCTGCGTTCTTCGTCTTCCTGTTTGATCCGGGCATCATGTCGAACGACAGCATCGCGTCGCTGCGGCAGGCGCGCTCGCTGGAATTCAACGACTGGCATCCTCCGCTCAAGGCGTTGATCTGGAGCCTGCTCGACCGCATGATCGCGGGCCCTGCGGGCATGTTGCTGGCGCAGTCGGCCCTGTTCGCATACGCCTCCGCGGCCTTGTGCGCCCACGCCTTCCCCCGTCTCTCGAGCCGTTTTCCGCGATGGTCGGTTGTGGCTGTCTTCAGCCTGTTTCCACCGGCGATGACCCTCGTTGGCATGATCTGGAAGGATATCTGGACGTCGGGCTTCCTGCTCCTCGCGCTGGTCCACCTGTTCCGTGCGCGCGATGCCCTCGACGTCGCAGTCCGGCGCAGGCACGCGATTCTCGTCGTCGTGTTCTGCTTCGGAGCAACCGCATTCCGGCATAACGCGCTTGCCGCCACCGCGGGGCTCCTGGCCGGCGCCGCCTATCTGGTCCTGTTTCCGAAGATGGGCCAATGGCTGAGGCTGTTTGCAGCCTCGGTCATCGGCGTGGTCGCAGCCGTTCTGCTCTACGTCGGTGTTTCACTGGGGAATGGCCTGATCGCGGAACGTGCCAATCCGACGACCGCCATCTACCTGCACGACATCGCGGGCGTCATCGTGTACTCGGGCGATGCGGAAAACGCGGCGAACATGGTGCTTGCCGACGCAGGCCACCTGACGGATGCCCCCGAGCAGTTCCTGGCCAGGATCTACAGGTCTTATACGCCCGCCGCTGCAGGCCGGATAGTCCGGACCAGCCGCAGGCCGGCTACGCCGTTTTCAATCAACGTGTATGCGCTGGACCATGACGCCGAAAGCGTGCGCGAGATCCACAAGACCCTTGTCAGCAAGTACCCGCTGGCCTACCTGAAACATCGTACGCAGGCGTTTGTCTGCCTCCTGCAATTCTGCGAGCGCGACACCTGGATCTACCGCAGCTATGTGATGAACACCGACTACTCGCTGCCAGACACGTTGAACCGCGAATCCTGGCAGTACGCGTTCCGGAAGGCGGTGCTGAGCCCGAAGCTCGCGGTGCTGTACCACCCCGGCTTCTGGCTGCTGGTGACCCTGGTCGGCGGGGCCCTGGGATTCGCGCGCCTGGGCGGCCCGCGGCCCAGCCTGCTGCTGTTCATGGGCCTGAGCTCGGCAGGCCTGGCGGTGTCGCTTTACTTCACATCGCCCATCGAGAGCTTCCGCTACCTGCACTGGACGGTGCTGCTGGGGTGGACGATGCTGTTCCTCGCTGCGGAGCGCCGGATCGAGGCTCTCGCCGCCGAGTCCTGAGGAACATCATCGCCGATCCCCCGTTGGCTCCGGCGATGCCCGCGCCTTCAGGCAACCTCAGTTCGACTGCCAGACCAGATGGAGGGTGCCGGTTGCGTCTGGCGCCCTCGGCTTTCGGTGTCTCGGATTAATCTTGACCGTGACCTTGGTGCCGTCCGTCCGTGAGAACGTCAACTCCCTGACGCCCTTGACGAGCTCCGTCCCAGACTCGGAGAAACCTTTCTCCGCGAGCAGTCCCGCGAAGGCCTCTTCGGCCTCTTGGGGCGTGAGCTGGCGGATCTCCACGTAAACGCGCCGCTCGGGATTCGATGTACCAGCACTGATCGTGTTGTCATTCAATCGATGAAAAGGAAACGGAAACTCGATGCCTTCTGGCAGCGGATTTCTGAGCGCAGTCGCCTTGAAGTCGACACGGGTTTCCGGTTCACGGGCCTCCGGCGCCGGGGCAGGCGCCGCCTGCTCAACCGTCTGCTGGGGGGACTGCTCCGAACACGCGGCCAGCAGCAGCAAGGAAAGGGTCAAGACTTTACGCATACTTGTTGGGACCTTGTTCGGGAACTGGCGTTCGAGGTTGACCAGGTCGACTTCCGGTGCAGTCAGCGCCCCTCGTCTTAGCCCGGCCAGCGTGCGATCATCATACATCCGGCGGCGCTGCCGCCCACAGGGCCGCCTCGTAGCCGCCCCGCCTGCCCAGCAAAGAGCAATTCAGGATCTCCTATGAAGAAGAAGCGCATCGGCCTTGTCGGATTCTTTGGCTGGGGCAACTTCGGCGATGAGTTGTTTGTGGACGTCTATCGCCAGTGGCTCGAGCCGGAGTTCGAGCTCAAGGTACTTAACGATCTCACGCAGAAGCCATATTTCTCGCGTCCCGTGCCTGAAGTGCTGGAGGATGTGGACGCGGTCGTCATCGGTGGTGGCGACCTGATCATGCCGTGGACGGTTTCGGACCTGTACTGGAAGAAGGAATACCTGACCAAGCCAGTTCACGTCTGCGGCGTGGGCGTACCGACGTGGAAGGGCTCGGCGGCCCCGGCCGTCGAGTACATGCGCGAGTTCCTGTCTCATCCGAACATCCGCTACTTCAACGTCCGCGACCGGGAAAGCGCGAACTGGATCAACAAGCACATCAAGCCGGCCACCGAGCCCAGCCACGGCGCCGACATCGTGTTCGCACTGGACATGCCGTCGGCACCCAAGCCCGAGGGTGCCCCGATCCTCGGCGTGGTCACGCGCGACCGCTCGGACAAGCCTGACGACCTGACCAACGTGCTCGCGCTCTGTCAAAAGGCGCTGGGGCTGGGCTACCGCATCCGGCACATCGTGCTGGGATCGGGCGTCGTAGGCCGCAAGGACGTGGCGCGCGCCCAAGACCTGGACATCCCTGGTAAGGAACTGGTGGTCAGCGAGTCCACCGCCGACCTCTGCAAGGCCATCGGCGAGTGCACCGCACTGACCAGCATGAAGTTCCACGGCACCGTCGTCGCGGCCGCCTATGGTGTGCCGTCCTTTGTGCTGTCGGCGACCGACAAGAGCCGCAACCTCATGCGGATGATGGAGCGGCCGGACCTGCTCACCTCGATCGCCGACAAGCACCTGCCCGACCGGTTCTCCCAGTACACCCCCCCGATTCCGTGGGCGACGCGCAATCTATTGCGCCGGCGTGCGGAAGCGACCTTGAATGAACTTGCCGAGTCGCTCAGGTCCTGCTAGATCGGTTTTGCGGCGTGAAGGCTAGCGGATCGTGCTTCCCAGCCATTCATCCCCTCCGCTGTCCGCCGGCTCAGGAAAGCAACTCGAAAGCGAGGAATTTGCCCACGTCGCCGCGCATTTCGGAGAAGGTACTTTCCTCGCGCGCAAGCTTGGTGGTTGCAGCTTCGTAAGCAGGCCCGTAGCTGTCACGAACAGCACCGCCCAAGTTGCCGTAATTCTGCTCAACCATGCGGGCAAGAATCGCGCGGTCGGCAGGGTAGGCAAGGCCACGCGCTGCCAGGACGCCCAGGAATAGTTGCGGGAAACCGTTCACGACGTCGTTCAATGTCCCGAACACGCGATATTCGTCGAGATCGTCTGCTCGCAGCGTGCCCAAATACCGGGAGCGATCCGCCACGATGGCATCGGCCAGATTCTTGTGGGGGTCGTCGAACGGATGCGCTGCAAGGGAAGGCGAAAGATAGATCAGTAGATCACTGATCAAGCTCTGTCCCTTCTTCGACGGAGCGGGCCATTCGTTCACGCTTGATCGGCTGAGTGCAACGAGGTCGCGCGTCATGATTGGGCGAAAGCCCATCATCGTGGACGGTACGAAACGGCCGGAGTGCACTGCATTTCTGAACCCCAAGTAGTGCCATTCCGATCCGTACACGTCATCGGCATCGATCCCCATTGCAGCCAGCCCCCCCTCGCTCTGGGCCCTGAAGGCAGCGGAAACCAACGGATCTTTGATATTCCCGGCGATCGCCTGGATAGGACGCCATCCGTAGTTGCCTTTGACAAGTTCGGCGCCATGGCCCGAAATCGAGAAGGCGCCCCCTCTGACCCTGACATGGGGGTTGAACTTCAGGAAGTCATAAATTCCAGCATTGGACAGGAACCAGAGGCCCAGTTCGTCCTTGACCTTGCTGAACACCCCTTTGTCACTGGCCCCAGCCCCTCGCAGCCCAGCGGGAAAGCCGAACTTTTCCCGCAATGATTCGACCACCGCAAAGTCACGCGCGTGCCCTGCGTTCGTGTTTGTGCAACTGAACACGGCCTGCTCGCGGCCGGCTCGGGAAGCCAGTGCCGCCGCGAGGCACGTCCTCGAGTCCATGCCACCGGACAGCGATATCCTCGCGGTATTGGACGATATGGCGGAAATGGTCCCCATCAAGGATGCCATTCGCTGCCCGGCCAGTCGAACGCCTTCTGCGTAAGTGGCTCCTTCCGTCGAAAAGTCTTCGTAGCAGCTTCTTCGTGTGATCTTGGCTTCGATCTCAGTCAATGGGACTCGCAGTCCTGCGCCAACCTGCAGGTACTTGATCTGAGCGACCACGGTGTCCTGACTCAACATCTGTCCGGCCATCGCGTTCTGCCAGCTCCTTGCAATCGCAGCCTCTTGGTCCAGCTCTCTCGGCAGCCCCAGTTCACGCCGAAGCTCGGCCAGCATCATGGAGGAGTCCGCCACTGCAACCATTGCCTTGCCGGTCGTATAGAGAACCGGGCACAGGGAAAACAGGTCGTTGGAGACATGGACGGCGTCCTCGTCCCATCGAACTGACAGGTAGCATCCCTCCAGCGGTCGCTGACTCGTGTGGGAGCCTGCCTTCTTCAAATACCCGGAGAATCCGTCTGCCCCCAGGGACAACGATCTGTTCTCGTAGTCAATCGCGAAGCCCTTGAAGATCATGCGCTGGTCTGGGTTGAACTCAGACGCAGGCCTCTTCGAGACATAGGTCAGCCATACGGCCTCGTTCAGCTGCAGCTGCATCACCTCCGCCTGATGTTGTCCGCCGTGGCGAACCAGCCATCGATGGATCTTTGACGCAGATTCATGTTCAGACACTACGAGGAGATAGTTGGACATCAGCGTCTTTGACCTGTCGCACGTTGTTCCATGTTTGATTCTCCGCAAGACGGCTGATGCATCGGCAATTCCACCGTCAGCATCTTTGTGTCATCACAGAACATCGGGACGTCCATCGCCGCTCAATCCACCAGTTCGAAACTGAGCAGCTTGCCTATCGAAGCCCGCATCTGACTGACCGAGAGCTTGTCGGCCGCCAGTTTGGTGGTCGCCTCGGCCAAGGTCGGTCCATACACCTCCCTGACACGACCGCTGAGCCGTCCGTAGTTCTCCTGTACCAGCCTCAGGAGCACGGGGCGGTCCAGGTCGTTGGCCCCGTGCCGTTCGGCCACCAGTGCCGCGAACACGTCTGGACACCCGCTGACAATCCCTGCAAGGCTGCCGAAGACCCGGTACTCCACGATCTCGTCCGGCATCAAGCCCCCCCCCAGGTAGCTACTCCGCTCAGCCACGACGCTTGCCGCAAGGTTCTTCTTCTCGTCATCGAACGGTTCCGAGGCCAACGCCGGTGACAGGCATATCAGCAGGTCGCTGATCAGGCTCTGCCCCCCCTTCTTGGGGGCAATCCACTCGTTCAGCGACGAACGGCTCAGTGCGACAAGGCTCCTGGTCATCAACGGCCTGAAGCCCGCCATCGTGCCGGTCACGAAGCGGCCGGAATGGATTGCATTCCTGAAACCCAGGTAGTGCCATTCGGAACCAAAAGCATCGTCCGGCCTGACGCCCATCGCGGCGATCCCGGACTCGCACTGGGACAGGAATGCGTCCGAAACCAGCCTGTCCGGGATGGCGTTCGCGATCGTCCGGATCGTCCGCCACCCGTAGTTGCCCTTGTGCAGTTCCGCGCCGTGTCCCCCGATCGATACCGCGCCTTCGCCCGTGTTGATCGCGGGCATTACATACATGAAATCGTAGAGCCCGGCATTTGCCAAGAACCACAGGCCAAGTTCCGGAACGCGCCGTCCCGGGCGAGGAACAGAAGCCGGAGGGGTCCGAAGGCCGAGCGGAAACCCGAATTTCCCGGAGAGAGACGATACGACCTGATAGTCCTTGGCGTGCGACGAACTGGTGTTCATACAGTTGAAGGCGGCTTGTCCTCGCCCTGCTTCCGAAAGGAGAGCCGCAGCGAGGCAGACACGTGAGTCCATGCCGCCAGAGACGGCCAACCTTGCTACGTCCCCTGATAGCCCAGAGAACGTCTGGATCGAAGAAGCGATCCGCTGCGCCGAAAGCCGCACGGTCTCGGTGTAGTTGTCTGATTCAGGGGCGAACGTTTCAAGTACGCTTCTTCGTTTGACGGCAAGCCTGATTTCCGGCGAGAAGGAGACCACCAGCGACGTGCCCACCGGCGCAAACTTGATCTCCTCCACGAGCGTGTCTTCGCCGAGCATCTGCCCTGCCATCGCATTCCCCCAACTCCTCCCGATGACCGAGCGTTCGTGCAGGCTGCAACGCAGGCCTAGCGCCCGCCGCAAGTTCGCCAGGATATACATCGAGTCCGAGACCGCCGCGACTGCGCTGTCAGCGAAATACAGCACCGGACACTGGGCAAACAGGTCGCTCCTGATCTCGGCTTGCGCGCCAGTCCAGCGCGCGGAGAAATAGCAGCCCTCGATCGATTCTCCGCTCCGCCGGCCTAGTCTATGGATTGCCAGATACTGCGCGAATCCTTCCGCGCCCAACGCCATCGATTCTCGTGCATAGTCGATTGCGTAGCCCTTGAAGATGACCCCGTCGTGCATCCGACATTCTCGGACCGGGTTCCGCGACACATAGGTGACCCATCGATCCTCGTTGACCTCGAATTGCATCAACTCCGCGTCAAGGTCGCTGGAGTACCTGCTGAGCCAGGACCTGGTAGCAACGGCAGCTTCCTGGCTCGAGATGACAAGCAGATAATTGGACATTGGATCTCTGGCAATACATGGGTACTGCGGGTCCGTCAACAACTCGGCTCGCGTTCACTCATTTCCGCGCCACGTCATGTGCAGCGTACCAACGGCGTCCGGAGCCTCTGCCGTAGCGCTCATGCGCAGCGTGATCTTAAGGATGACCGAAGACCCATCCGGGCGCGAAAGTTCGATCATCTGGACCCCGTTCCGTTGACTGCGTGCCGACGTCGAGAATCCTTTCTCATCCAATGCTCGCACCATCTTGCGTTCGACCTCCGCCGGACCTACCCCCAAGTACTCGACCATGACGCGACGCTCAGCGGGGGATCCTTTAAAGCCCACCGTTCCGTTGTCGAACCGCCGGTGATAGCGGAACGGAAGCTCAAGTGACTCGGGCAGATCGATCGTGAGTTTCGCCGGCTCGAAGGACTCTCCATGTGTCAGCTGATCACGAACACCCGAGATGCCCTGCGATTTACGTGAGCCTTCTCGCGCCATTGCCCCGACCCAAGCTGCCGAGGTACCGCTGGCAACCATGTGTTCGCCGAGACGACGCGACCCATCCATGCTCAGATGGGATTTGTCGTAGTAGAGCGGCTTCCCGTCCAGATGCGCCCTACATGTCGCGTCGTCACAGATCGCCTCGCCTAGGTTGAGATAGGTCACACCGCTGCCGGCACGCGCAAAAGACTTCAGGTAGTCGTTGATCTCCAACGGCTTTTGCCCCGTCGTCACGCGGTCGCAGCCGGAAGATCCAACACGCAGCCAACGCATGTCGCATTCGCGGTTGTAGGAAGCGAAGTATGGAACGCGGCCGAGCAGAACCACAGATGTCCCTGTTCTCCTGATCTCCGCGATCGTTCGAGCGATGTCCTCCTTGAAGCCGGATTGGCGCTGGTAAGAGCTCCAGGTCGCCCCCATCAGAACGACGTCGAACTCACCGCTGTTGATGTGCCGCCGAATGTACTCGCGGAACGGCGTGCACCCCCTTTTGTACTTGCCATGACCATATTCGCGCCCGAATACGGGCGGACACGAGGAGTGGGTCGCATTCCTGACCTGGATGCCCGCGGAGGCCGCCATGGCACCGATCGCGCCCACGTGGTGCGCTGCGTGCGAATCCCCCCAAAGCAGGATTCGCGGCGCGCCGGGGCGCGGGTCGGTAGCGCCGATGACGCAACGTTCCTTCCGGAGAATATCGGGATCGTGCCGCGCTAGCTGGCAGTTGTACTCAAAACGGTAAGCCGGGGCCGTGGATGCCTCCAGCCTGGCCAATCCTTGCTGGTAAGCAGGAGAAGATTCGATCCATGCCTTGAGGCCTCCCGATTCGGCTATCGCGAACGCGGGGATGACCACACATGCAGCCGGCAACAAGAAGAGCAGTCCTGTCTGTCGCACAGTCGACCAGCGAACCCGGCGCGTCGGCCTCTCCACGAATCGGTACGAAAGCACCGCCAACGCCAACATCGCGAGGACCGCGATCGCCGCGTGCGTTGCGCTCACCATGCCGTAGAAGTAGCGGATGAAGGCGAGGATCGGCCAGTGCCACAGGTAGAGCGAATAGGAGATCAGGCCGATCCAGACCATCGGCCTGCTGGCCAGCAGCCACTTCAGTACGCGCGAATGCGCTCCTGCCAAGATCACCAGCGCCGCCCCGATGCACGGGTACAGGGCATTGGTGCCGGGGAACGGCGACAGGTCATCGAGAAAGAACAGTGCGTAGCCGATCACTGCCAGTCCCGCCACCCCCAGCAGTTCCGCCGCCAGCGGCATAGCCAGCCAGCGTTGGGAATGGGCGCGCTGCAGCGCCAGGGCCAGTAGCGCCCCGACCATCAGTTCGCCTGCACGCGCGGGCAACATGAAGTAACTGAACTTCGGGTTCGACTCGTTGGTTGCTTCGGCCACTGCGAACGACGCGATCGCGATTACCGAGGCTGCAACCAGCGCCAATGCCGTGCGGTTCTTCCTTAAGGCGGCCACGGCCAGCAGCAGCAGCGGCCACACCATGTAGAACTGCTCTTCGACACCCAGCGACCACAGATGCAGCAGAGGTTCCTGGTCGCTGGCTTCGGCGAAGTAGTCGTCGTCAAGGTGCAGCCAGAAATAGATGTTGGCGGCCGACGCTACCGAGAAGATGGCCGATAGCGACAAGCGCTCAAGCGCTTCCGGCAGGAGCAAGAAGACGCCTGCCAGCACCGTGACCGCCACCACCACCAGCATGACGGGGATGATCCGGCGGATCCTGCGCAGGTAGAAGTCGACCAGCGTGAAGGTTCCGCCCTGCAACTCGCGCCAGATGATCGACGTGATCAGGAAGCCGGAGATCACGAAGAAAATGTCGACGCCGACGTAGCCACCCGGCAGCCAGCCCTTGTTGATGTGGTACGCCACCACGCTGGCTACCGCGACGGCTCGCAAGCCGTCGATCTCCGGACGGTAGCCGGCGCCATGAGGAATGCTTGCTCCCACTAGGATCTCTCCAGATCTGGCTTCCTCGCCAACTGCGAACGCATATCACCATCCAAACGCCGGTACCCGCTGTCCGCTCGGAAGGTCATACCTCTACTCCGTGCAGGTCGCGCAGCAACGAGCACGGTGAAAGTTCGGCAGTCTCCGACAAGGCCGGTGGCCGCAGGTACTCCAGGAAGTATGGTTCGCCGGTCAACTCCACGCACTTTCGCAGATCGTCCTGGAAATAGGCGGATGTCAGCCGTACAACTTCCTCGGGTTCTAGCGAGAGTGTCCAGTTGTTCTTTGCTTCCAATGCGGCGCGCACCGCCGCCGGGCCGGCGTCCGCGTAGAGCACGTGCTCCCCTGGCAGCGAACCGAACGCGTGGAGCGAATCGCCATACGCCACGTAGTTGGGTATAGGGCGTCGTCCGAACACGGTGCCTGATCGTGCTGCGGCTCCTTCCAGTTCGGCAGCGACATCCTGTCCTACATACTGGGCAATCCAATTGCCCAGCCGGGCGGCGTCCCGCTCCAGGAAGAAGAGGAGGAGCCGGTCACGGCCCACCGCGTCACAGGCCAGGCGCAACGTGGTCGCGTAGCGGGTGGCCAACCGCGACGTGCTGGTCAGAGCCTCCTCGAACGACATCGTGCAAGGCTTTCGCAACAGGTCCGGGCGCGGCGCGAAAGCGCCTTCGCCGTAGAGCGCGAAGCTGTGCAGGTTGTGGATATAGTGCGAGTAGGCGCGCAGCACCGGCTGGCGGAAACACAGCACGATGCGCGGGTCTTCGAGGATGTCCACGATGTTGGCCAGCACCTCACGCAGAACTTCGGGCGTCTGGTGGCTGTACGGCGGCGAGGCTTCGAAGGTAACGCCGACGCCCTGTGCACCGTTAGCGGTAGCGAACAGTCCGAGGTAGCGCTCGCGCGCGCCGTGCTTCTCGAACACGCGAGGGAGGAAGAACTTGATCTCCTTGGCTTCGGCCGGTGTAGCTACCAATTGCGACTGGCGGAAGACGCTGTCGAGCAGCGTCGTACCACATTTGGCATGTCCCAGACAGACCAGATGCATCACGACCTGCGGACCTGTCTGGCCCCGAGCCGTGCACCGGCTGTCTGCCTGGCATGGGCGTCGCTCACCGTCAACGGCCGTCGCGACGAAGTCGCTGGCGGAATCCTCGAAACGGGGCGCGAACGGTGGCAGGGACAGTTCTCCCGGGTCTCCTCAACAGCCAACGCCAGCATCTCTGCAGACATCAAGCTCTCCGCGCAGCGCAAGTTGTCCGTTGCCATCAATGTCCTGAGAAAGCTGTAGTCCTTGAGCGACTTCGTAAAGATTTTTGCTCCACCCAGTCTTCCGACCCGGGAGCCCTCATTTCGGGCCATACAGTAGTCGTTTATCACTCTAGCAAAGCCTTCGGTCAACCCGAAGAACGCGAACTCCTCTGGAAACTCGGTTTCAACTGCCTTCCTGATCATCTTCAGAAGATCTCGCTTCCTGCAAGGCGGGAATTTCAAGTTTGAAAGTATGCCTGCAGCCGCCCGACAACCCTCTACGACACGGGCGCTTGGACGCTGATTCGCCTGCGCCGCTCGCCGAGAGAAACAAGTCCTCCAGCTTGAGTCCGAAGGCCGGCTCCACCGGAGCAAGTTTGACATCATGAAACCGGTCGAACCAGCTTCCCAGCAGTAATTCAAGATCCAGACGCCTGTAATTCACCTCTCAGGGCCACACGCAGCCCCACGGTTGGCGTGACTCTATGGCAGAACGACCCCATGGAGAAGATAGGGAACGTCGCCGCGACCGCATCGTGGGACGAAGCACCAGCGCTCCCGCCTGCCATGGGCGATCGTGGGCTCGAAAGGACAGTATGGGTCGAGCACTGCTGTTCCCACGCCGCTTCGTCACTGGCCATTCCCTACCCGGAGTCCGGCGCCCATGAGTGGATGACCTCCACAGTTCCGGTAGCCTGTTCCTTCTGGGCATTGAACTTGCCGCGCGGCAGCACCAGCACAGTAACCTTCACACCCTCGCCAGCGCGGAAGTTGAAACGTTGTCCGCCTCTAACGTCCGACGCCCCCGTCATCCGGAAGCCGGCTGCGCGCATGCTTGCGACGATCTCGGCGCCAACTGTTCTCGCGTCCTTCTGTTCGAACTCGATCAGGATCTTGCGCCTGTCGCCCTCTTGGGTCGTGGAAGTCGTGTCGCTTACAACGGCATAAGGCGCGTCCAGCGCCAGTCCCTTCAGCAATTGCCTGTTTGCGGCGTCTTCTGCCGGCAGGTCCAGCGGACTCGGCTTCTGCGGCGACTGCCAGCTGTACGTGTTCGCACTCAGGTCGCTGGAGGCTGCTTCGGCGCCGGCGATGGCACGTATCCACTCGCCGGCCTGCCCCGTCGCAACCAGACGCTCGCCAACCCGCCACGAGCCGCGCATGCTCAGGTGCGCCCTGTCGAAATAGATGGGTTTTCCGTCCAGGTACGCCGGACACGACGCCTCGTCGCAGATCGCCGAACTGATGTCCAGGTACGCAATGGCACCATCGGGCGTCGCGAGGCTGGCCAGGTAGTCGTTGATGGGCCGGCCCTTGTTCCTGACCTTGAGCTCACTGCAGTTCGCGCTACCGAGCCGTATCCATCTCATGTCGCACTCGCGGTTGTAGGTTCCCAGCGTCGGCACTTGCCCGAGCAACACCACCCTGGCGCCACTTGCCCTGACCTCGGCGATCGTTTCGAGCAGATCCGGACGGAAGCCGGGTTCCCTGTCATACGATTCCCAGGCGCCGCCGAAGATCACGACGTCGAACTCACCATTGCGGACGTGCTCACGGATATACGGCCGGAACGCGGAACAGCCGGCCTTGAACCTGCCGTAGCTGTAGTCTCCGGGAAACACCGGCGGACAGGAGGAGTGCGAGGCGTTCCTGATCGAGATCCCCGCATGTCGGGCGAGCAGGTCGAGTGCCCCGATGTGATGGGCTGCGTGGGAATCGCCCCATAAAAGCACGCGCGTCTCCACTGTTGCCGGCGCCTCCGCTCCAACGACGCACCTGGGGTCGAACAGTATGTCTGGGACGTGCTTGGACAACTGGCAGTTGTAGTTATAACTGAATGCGGCTGCGGTCTCCTCTTCCAGTACCTGCACGCCTTTTCGGTAGGCCACGGAAGACTCGATCTTCTTCTGCAGGCCATCCTTCTTCACCACATGGGCGGCCGGCAGCAGCACCAGCATGGCGGGCAATGCCAGCAGCAGCGCGACCTGCCTGGTTGCGGGCCAGGCGATTCGTCGCGCCGGACGCTCGACACGACGGTAGGAGAGCACGGACAGCGCCAGAATCCCGGCAACCGCCAAAGCAGCGTGCGGCACGCTGACTGTCCCGAAGAAGTAGCGGATGAACGCGAGGATCGGCCAATGCCACAGATACAGCGAGTACGAGAGCAGCCCGATCCATACCATCGCCCGGTTGGCCAGCAGCCACCGCAGCAGACGTGAGCGCGCACCGGCAAGGATGACCAGCGCTGCGCCGACGCAGGGATAGATCGCATTGACGCCAGGAAAGGGTGACAAGTCGTCGAGGAAGAACACCGAGTAGCCGATTGCAGCCAGACCGGCGGCGGCGGCGATCTCTGCCACCAGCGGCGCGTCCAGCCAGCGCACGCTACTCCCGCTCCTGTGCCCGAGGGCCAGCAGCGCACCGATCATCAGCTCGCCGGCCCGGGCCGGAAGCATGAAGTAGCTGAACTTGGGGTTCGATTCATTGGTCGCCTCGGCCAGCGCGAAGGATGCGACGGCAATGCCGATCGCCACCAGGAGCGCCATGGCGGTACGATGCTTCCCGTTCTTCGCGATCATCAACAGCAGGATCGGCCAGACAAGATAGAACTGCTCCTCCACGCCCAGTGACCACAGGTGCAGCAGCGGCTCCTGATCGCTGGTTTCCGCGAAGTAGTCGTCGTCCAGATAACGCCAGAAGTAGATGTTCGCCGCCGAAGCCACGGAGAAGATGCTCGACAGGGCAAGTCGCTCAAGTGCGCCAGGAAGCAGCAAGAACACACCTGCCACCAGCGTGGCCGCCACGACCACAAGCATCACGGGGATAATCCGGCGAATCCGGCGCAGGTAGAAGTCCGTCAGCGAAAAGCTCCCGCCCTGCAGCTCGCGCCAGATGATCGACGTGATCAGGAAGCCGGAAATCACGAAGAAGATGTCAACACCCACATAGCCGCCGGGCAGCCACGCCTTGTTGATGTGGTACAGGATTACGCTGACCACTGCGACTGCGCGCAGGCCGTCGATCTCGGGGCGATAACCGCCGCCGCTGTGCTGCTTGCCTGCATCCATCACGCTGCGCTCAAATCCCACGCTGCCCCGAACTCATATCGATTTGCGAGGCGCCGTTCCGCAACATCTTCGTATCCTCTTGCCGAACCCCATTCTGCTCGCGCATCAGCGAATGCGGAAAGCGGATATATCGGCTTTGCCAGCCATCGGGCCATCGCCCCGCCCTGCGCCCAAGGGAGGGGCTTCATCTCCTTCGTTGCCGTCGGCGCCTCCGCCGTCCTGGACAATTTGGAAAGCCTCAGGCAAGCCAGTGGGTCAAGAACTGCTGGTCAGGTCAGTCGCAAACCTGGCCATTGCCGCGTGCTTGGCGTGGGAATACACCTGGTCGTAGATGCGAATGGTCCTGTCCCAGCTGCGCTCACTTTCGATCCAGCGCCACCCTTGTTCCGCTAGCGCTTCACGCCTACTCGGCGAGTGCGCGAGCTCCAACAGCCGAGCAGCCAGGTCGAGGTGATCTCCTGCACGGAACACCAGGCCCCTTTGCCCGTCCACGCCTACGATCTCCTGCAGCGCCGGGCGATCACTTACTACCAGCGGCCGCCGCATGGCCATTGCCTCGAATGGCTTCATCGGGGTGACGAAATCGCTGGCGAAGTCTCCCACGCGGGGCACCACGAAGATATCGATCAACGCGTAATAGGCGGGTACCTGTTCGTGCGCCACCTCGCCAGTGAACACCACGTGTTCAACGATGCCCAACTGCGCGGCCAGCGTACGCAGGCTTTCCAGCTGCGGGCCGGCCCCAACGATCAGGCACTTCATGCCTATGCCCGACGCCCGCGCCTGCGCGACGGCCCGCAGCAGCACGTGATGGCCCTCGCGCTCCGAGACGTTGGAAATGTAGCCGGCAACGATGTCATCCCCCAGGCCAAGCTGGGCCTGCAATGCGCCGTCCGGCGGAGCCACCTGGAATTTCTCCAGATCCACGCTGTTGGGGACCACGAATACCTTGTCCGCCGAGATGCCTCGCTCCACGAGTCCCTGCTTCATCGTTTCGCAGATCGTCACCACGGCATCGGCTTCCCGCATGCAGCGGTTCTCCTGCGCGATGCGGCGCTTCGTATGTTCCGCCTCGAGCAGCCAGTCGGTCATTCCGCGCCAGGTGTGCTCATGGTAGGAGCGCACTTCGTAGACGAACGGAACACCGAGCGCACGGGAGACTGCGAGGCCAACCAGCGCCTGTTCGTAGCCGCGATAGCCCGAACTCGCCTGTACGATGTCCACGCCCTGCTCCCCGAGCAGCCTAGCGGTGAGCATCGCGGTGAACTCGAGCTGTGTCGTACTGGTGACACTGCGCAGCCCCTGTCTGCCGATTCCATTGAGCCGGAAGTAGGGAACGCCATCGATCGTTTCCTGCTCCCAGGGAGCGCCGGTCCCGCCCGCATCCGGATAACCGAGGGGCGTGACGACCAGCGGCCGCATGCCGATCCTGCGCTGGAAATTGACGATGTTCAGGCAGCGGATGGCGCCCCCCGTGTTTTCGACCGGGACCGTGGTCTTGAACAGGTGTGCCACGCGAAGCTGGGACGCCTGGCCCGGGCGGTTCGCCACCGGCGCGCCGAGACCGGCAGTGGGCAACCAATGCGGGTCCAGCTCACGCAGCAATGCAAGGGCATGACGTGCCTTGGTGTGCAGCCTGCCGAGTCCCTGGCCCTTGAGCGCCAATGCCCTGCGTGCGGCCGTTTCCATGCGTCCCGACTCGCCGATTCGGCGGCAGGCATCGATTAGATGGCTCAGGACGCGTGGTTCCTGGCCGTGCCGCTGCAGATAGCTTTCCGCGAGTTGAGCGATCTTGGCCGGCGAGCGTTCGTCCATGGCGAGGATGTCCGCGATCGACTCGGGCACCACGCGTTCGGACTCCAGCTTGTCGTAGGCCGCGACGTCCAGGGCGAAGGCCAGCCCTTGGGCACGTTCGTTGCGAAGCGCAGTCGCCAGGACCGCGGTCCCGCGGGGTGGCAGAATCGTCACGGAGGTTGCGAAGCGCACTACGCCGCCGGTTCCGCTGGCGCGTGCATGCGGCGCGATCCGCAGGACATTCCCGATCGTGGTCACCGTGGCATGGTTGGATTGGAGCAGGATCCCCTTGGGGTTCAGGTGCTTGCCGGCCGCGTCCAGCAGGGTCAGTTCAACTGTCACGTCACCAGCATCGGCGTCCATCGCGAACCCGTCGAACTCGATGCGAGATTTCCACAGCGATGAGGCGGCGCGCCGTTCTACGTGGGATTCTCCGCCTCCAAGTGAAACCAGCGACGGTCCCGGCAGGCGGTCCACAGGGACATGGAGCATCTCGAGCGGCCCACGCCCGAGAAGGGTCCATGCGTCGCCTGATGCCACCTTGAGACGCGCGGCGACGGTACCCGCCGGTCGATGGAAGAAACCGCCGCGACGCCCGGGCCGGGACGCCGCGTCGATGACGATCGATGGATCCACGTTCTGGACAACGCCGAGTCCGGTCACGGGACGCCCGGTGTCGTCGATGAAATCCACCAGCAGACTGGGGCTCGCCCCGGGGTGGCGTTCGATGCCGATGCAGTCCGCTGCGAGATGCACCAGCCCCTCACCGGTCGCCGGCAGTGGGTAGGGCTCGCTCCACTCCCGGCTGGGCAGCAGGGTCCACTCTTTTGCATCCAGCCCATCCGGTATATCCGTCGCCAGCCGCGGAACACCGAGGAGCGACAGGTCAGCGAGCCCGACCTTCCAATGGTGCACGACGAACCTGACCCGGGCTGCGCCCGGAGGCGGGAGCACCGGAATGCGGTCCAGTTCCCCGTCGACTGTCCCGCGCAGGTACCGGAATGGCCCGAATCGCGGTGAACTGATGCAATCCTCGTACGGCCCCTCGATCGTGTTGCCATCGGCATCGAGATACTGGAACGCGAGGATCGCGGCCCGGGCATGGCGCACGATCGATCGAAGGGCCAACTCGAGTACGTGTGGCAAATGGGCTGACAGGGGGAACTCATACCTGGCCAGCTCCTGGTCGTGTTGCTCGATCAGTTCGACCGGTGCATGGATGACCACATCCGCCGAACACTTCCAGTTCCGTACCTGCACGCGAAGCCGTGCAGCGCCGGCTGGCGCCATCACGATGTTTCCGGACAGCTGCTCGCCTGCCTCGCCTGCCGCATGCGTCGGCAGGTAGGCGACGGCACCGTGCCGGTCGGTCTGCACGCTGCCTTCCGGAAGACCTGCAATCGGCTGCCCATGCGCATCGAAAAACTCGACTTTGCCGATCAGGCCACGGGGACTGACGCGCGCCGGTTCATCCGTCGCATCGATGCGCAGCCGATAGCGTCGGCCGGGCTCGACGCTGAACTCGCGCCGCCTGGCCATGTCAGCCGTCGGCTCGCCTTGACTGTTCGCAGTGGTGTTCATGCCACACCCCCGCCGGCGACCTGGACCAGCCCTCGCCCACGCAATTCAATGAAGAACGCCCTGGAAATCTCCGCGGGGCGGTGCGCATCCAGTATCCGGTCGTAAACGTCGTCGTCCGGCCGCATTTCCAGTGCCCGCTCAAGCGCGGCGTCGAGAGTATCGCCCGGCTTCCCGCTGTACAGCAGCCTTGGATCGGGCGCAAAGGTCTCCGCTACCCCGCCGACCTTTGGCGCCACGAGCGGACGCCGGAAAGTCGCGGCGAGCAGTGCTGCGCCAGAGTTGAGCGTGCGCAGATACGGTGCCACTGCGGCGTCCGCGCCATTGAGCAACGTCTGGACCTGACGCTCTTCCATGGCGCTGGGGATCAATCTGACAGAGGGCATGTGTTCAACCCTTGTCATCAGCTCGGCCAAGTAGTCAGGGTCCACCGCCTTGCCGGCGATCAGCAGCCGCATCGGACGATCTGGCCTTCTTTCGTTGAGCAGCGCGAAGGCGTCCACCAGTTCCACCAGACCCTTGTAGCGTTGCAGTGAACCGAACGCCACGAAGGTGAACTCGTTCTCCGATAGCATCAGGTCCATGCGCGCGCTCATCCTGTCGCGCGTGTTCGCGTACCAGCCTTCGTAGGATGGATGGGGGACATGGAAGGCCTTGTCCGAAGGAAGATCATAATAGTTGGAGGCCTCGTCCGCCGAGGCTCGGGACAGCAGGTGAATTGCATCAGCCTGCTCGGCGACAGCCTGCCTCAGTGCGATCTCGGCTTCCGGGATGGTCGATTCGTGGGGCAGTACGTTGTGCATGGTCCAGACCAACCGGTGGCCGGCCGAGCGCCATGTCACGAGACGCTTGCGGAAGGCGGCGATGCGGATCCGGGCCTCCTCCATGTTGACTGCGCCGGCAAGCACCGATGCCAGCCAGTGAAGGTGGATGACGCTGCGACCTGCCCAACCCACAGGCGCGAGGTGTTCGAAATCGACCGCCGGGACCAGCGCGAACCCTTCCTCCGAGGCACGCGAATACAACAGCCGCTGGAATGGATTCATCTCCGCCACGGGCGCGTAGGACAGCAGGCAGGGCAACGTCTGCGACTGGTTGGCCTGAGCCAGAAGGGCCTGCATCGTCGCTTCCGCCGGAGAGAGCACGCCATCGGCGAGTGATCTGATTCGCATGTCTATTCCAGTTTCCCGTACCTCATCGCATCCGACATGGCGCAGGCCGGGGCCGGCCCAGCGCGTACGGAAGCGCGGGCGCGCGCTCAGTCGTAACCGAGCGCAGCCCTGACATTGGCCAGACGCTCGCTCAGCATGGCGCGTGCAGGCAGGCCGTGAATGGATTCCAGTTCAGCATCGGACTGCTCCGCGGACAACGGCTTGATACCGGGGAGCGACACGAGCGCCGAAACATCGACCGCAGAATCGCACAGACGGGCGATCTCCTCCAGAACCGGCTGGGGATCGGCGGCGAAGTCCTCGACGCGGAAGACCAACGCGAAACGCTGTGTTACGGCCCAGCCGGCGAAGCGTTTCAACCTTTCCACCTGCCGCGCAAGGGCGGTCTCGGCATCCGCCTCCGTCGCCCACCCCGAGGCGGGCCGGGCCCGCGCCATGCCGTTCAGGGCAGCATCCACCGGATCCCGGGTCACGAGCGCACGCACCGCCCTGTCGTTTCCACGCCAGAACGTATCCTTCAACTGGCTCTGGCTGCTGTTGACGACGCTGTTGAGGATATTCGCGTCCGGTGTCGCGGCGGCATGCAGCAAGTGGACCATGTCTACCAGCAGCAGCCGCTCCGCGTCTGGCCAATCGGGGACCAATCGCTGGATGCTCCCCGGCAGATACACCTCCCCCGCCACCAGCATGCCCATCGCGGCGCGCAGCCGCGACTCGACGATGGCGGCATCCGGATAACCCATGTTCGCCAGGTGTAGCGTGGGCCGATGGTGTCGCTGGCGGACGACGGCGAGCGCGTACAGCTCCTCCACGAACGCCTCTGCCGACAGACCCTCCTTCTCTGAACGCCCCACGCGCGCCGCGATCTTCCGCGCGTGGTGGGCGCTCTCGGGCGGCCACCATTGATTCGGATCGAGGACATAACTGCGCATCAGTCCCCGCGGCCGCGCATTGATCCTGCCCAAGCTACGGTAGTCCGGGCGCCTGTCATGGAGCTGGAACTCGAGCCGGCTCTCAAAGCTCCCGCCGGAGCGCTCGAATACCAGCACCTGGCATCGTTCGGTGCGGTTGAGTTCCCTCGACCAGACGACCTCTTGCCCGCTCGGCCACGCATCGATGACGCGTATGTCGTCGAACTCCGTTCCGGCATTGCGGATCACCACCTCACGCTGGAAGCTACGGTCGGTGATGGTCACGCTCTGCCCGTCGATGCGGATCGTCTTGTCTGCCGGCACGTGCCACAGGCTGAGGAACTTGCGGCTGCGCCCGTCGGGCTCCTGCAGCGACAGTTCGTCTCGCACTTCAAAACGCAGGCGATCCTGCCCCATCACGACATCCCGGATGGCGCGCAGGCCAGGGTAGGACTGCGTTTCGCCACGGGCGCCAGGTCGACCCGGGTCGCCGGCGAGCCGCGTCATGCCGCCCGCCGCGCCCGCCCCCGGTCGCGCCCACCCGTAGTCGCCGTCGTCGACGACGACCACGTTGTGGCCCCACTTCGAGCGCAGGTAACGTCGCACGGGGTGGTCCTCGACGTAGGCGTACGCACCGCCATCGATGAACCAGTCGGTGCCCCACCAGAACGTCAGCGAGAGGTCATCGTCGTGGCGGTGGTACCCCGACATGCGGCCGCACCGGAACACCAGGTGGAACGCGTCGCCCGGCAGCACGTCGGGTTCCCAGTCGCTGCGCGCAATGAAATAGCCCGCCTGCGGAAACACGGCGGCCCACCCCTGTGGCTTCTCGCCATCACGGCCCCTGCTGCACACCCATTGCAGGTGGGCGTGCGCAGCGGTTCCCGCCAGCGAACGGAAGACGTTGATGGCAGGCTTGTATTCGGTATCTCCGATCGGCGGAAGCCGCCCGTCGGGCCTGACGATCCAGGCCATGAAACCCGCGGCATTCTCCAGGGTACGCTGCAGCCTGTCGTGGAAATCGGCATCCAGTGCATCGCCAAAGGTGCGCAGCACATCCGTGAACAGGTTGGCGACAAACTGGTGGTAGCCAGGACTGTTCTCGACATGCCCTCCATCCGGGGCGAAGGCGTGCCCTAGTTCGTCTGCCAGCCGGGCTAAGGCAGTTTCATGCCACCGTTTCGCACCTTCCAGCCACGGTGCGCACGTGGCGAGCAGCAGCAGCGCCCGAGACTGGTCGATGCCGTGGTTGGTGTGCCGCGAGTACATCTCCTCCAGGCAAAGGCGGTCGCCGTGCGCCGCGAGGAACTGCGGCAGCGATACCTCCGGCTCGAAGTCCGCGGGATACTCATCCAGATGACAGAGCAATGCGAGCACCGCCATCAGCCTGTTGGCAGTGGCATGGTCGTGCCAGGCGAACTCGTACCCACTATCGACCGCGACGAATTGCTCATACCAGGAATCGATCGCCTGCGTGGCATGGTCGATCGCACGCTGGTCACCGCTGTCGGCATGCAGTGCGATCAGCCATGGCATGAAATTGAACGACGCCGAATGCCATTGCCAGCTCCGGTTGGCGACCGGGTTGGCCGTCCAGTTGGCGAACAGGTCGATCGCCACCGGCTCGAACGCGCGGAAACGATATGTGCCGCTGTCGAGGAGTTCGCGGCCGGAACGCAGGGCGACATTGCTGCGGCGGAAAGCCTCCACGCGGTCGCGGAATCCGCCCGGCCACTGGAACTTCTGCATGGACATTTTCCGCGCTTCGGTTTGCACTCAGTTCGCGCCTTGGCCGGCACGGCTGCCCGCGTCCTGGACCTGGCCAGGCGCCTCGAGCGGTTCGGTGTAGCTGTACTCGATGTTGCCCGTGGAGCGCGAATCCTGCAGCTTCACCGCACCACGAGGGCGGACCAGGATGCTGGCGCGCACGCCGCCATCGGCGCGGAAGTTGTAGCGTTCGCCGCCGCGCGCCTCGGATTGTCCGGTGAGGCGGTAGCGGGCGGCGATCATGCTGTCCGTCACGGCCTGCCCCACCCTTGCCGCATCGGCCTGCTGGAACTCGATCACGACCTTGCGCTTCCGCTCCTCGGACTCATCGGTCCATTCGTCGCTCAGGACGGCATACGGGACATCGAGCGCTAGGCCGTGCGGAAGCGCAGACCGTTCGCCGGACGCCTCGGCAGGGGCAGAAGTGGGGGTCGGAGCGGACACCGATGCCGGCGGGTCGGGCTGCTTGCATGCGGAAAACAGCACAGGCAGCGCCGCGATAAGCAGTAGCTTCTTCATTTTGATACCCATGGATGGTGTGGAACGGTAGACGCCCGAGGACTTGCAGCGCGAACTAGCCCTTGGGCACGGATGAACTGGCGTACGGAGTCGAAGTCGAAGTGGCTCGATGCGGCCATTGCTGCCTCAACGGCCGCGGCACGCATCGTGGGGTCGGACGCGAGCCTGCCAACCAGCGCGACCACATCTTCCAGCGTGTCCGCGTAGAGCGGGTACGCGTCTCCGAAGACCGACAGATTGACGGCATTGCGCGCCATGATAGGGGGAACGCGGGCACTGGCGTACTCCAGCAGCTTGGTCGACAGTTCGTGCGTGCCATTCTCCAGCGCCGCATGGCGCCAGGCCCAGCCCACGTGCATGCGCTGGAGTTCACCGAGCAGCTGGCTGCGCTCCACCGCGCCATGCCACACCACGCCGTCGCTGCCCTGGAGACGACGCGTGATCTCTGGACGGAACTCGGGATCGTCGGCCGGGTTATGGATCTTGTCCCCGTACACGTGCAGCGTGACCGCGTGGCCGTTGGCGCGGAGGATCGCGATCGCGTCCAGCATCTCGCGCACGCCCCAGAGCGGGGCGAACTTGCCCGCGTAGACGATGTGCAATCCATCGCCAGAAGGTTCTTCTTCGACTGTCTGCGGAACCGGTACCATCGGCGGCAGCAGGCGGGTCCTACCCGCGGCGTCGGGGATCCAGCCTTCCATGTAATCCCTGAACTGTGGCGTCTGGCACAACACGATGCCCGCGGCCTCAACAATTCGGGCCACGCGCCGGGAAATCTCCGGAGTCGCCAGTTCCGGCGTCTGGGGCACGTCGGTCAGGTAGACCCACAGACGGCCATGCAGGACCGGGCGCGCGGCAGCCTGTTCGCACAGGTCCATGCCACGCAGCACGACCGCGTCGTAACGCAGGACCTGGTCGTCGTGCTCGATGGTATCGAGCGCGGCGGTAGGCGTCAGTGCTTTCTCCACCGGCTCGACGATCCTCAGGCCCGGTACCGCCAGCAGAGGCGCGATGACGTGCGTCTGCACGATCGTCGCCTTCAGGTACAGGGTCACGGCGACTTGCGGGCTGCCTGCCAGCACCTCGGCCAGGGAGGCCGCCCAGATCGCCGATCCGTCGGTGATGTTGAGGTTCACATCGCCGTAGATAGCAATCCGCTGCAGCGGGGTTGGACTCGGTGCGTGAAACCCGGCCCGGACCGGCTGCTGGCCTTCGATCAGGGCCAGTTCCTTGCCAATCGTGCTGTCCTTCTCCGAGATCCGGCGCACGCGCTCCGCAGCGGCCGCGGACATGCTTCCGAACAATGCCGGGTCGGACCACAGCCTGGCGATCCCGGCCGCAAGCCCTGCCGCGTCTTCCGGCTCGGCCAGGATCGCGCAATCCCCGTCGACGAATTCCGGGATGGCGGCGATCCGGGTCGTAACCGGCACCAGGCCCGAAGCCATGGCCTCGTCGCGGGACACGCCCTGGCTGTCCATGCGCGAGGGCACCAGGAATACACCGTGCTCGCGGTGGAGCGCGGCGATCGCTGACTGGGACAGGAATCTCTTCTCGAGCCGCACGTTCGGGTACTGCCGGAGCGGCTCGACCGTCCTGTCGAACAGCGGGCCATCACCGACGATCGTGAACTGGAGCTCCTCGAAGAAGGGTTCGGCCGCGAGAATCTCGATCGCCTTGACCGTCAGGTCGTTGGCATACACCGGTGAGGCGAACGGCCGCACCGAAAGGATACGCCCGCGAAGGGCCTCATCCTTGCGCTCGTAGCGGAACAGGCTTCCATCCACGTAGTTGGGAATCACGTGGACCTGCCCTTCCGGCAGCCGGACGCCGAGGTCGCCCAGCGCCTCTTCCTCCAGGTACCGCGACACGAACACGACCCGCAGATTGGGATGCGGATGCCGCAACACGTCTTCCCACATCGCCAGCCGACGGTTGCTCGACCGGCGTGTCATCTCGCGGGCCGCCTGGTCGGCGCCGGCGTTGGACAACCTGCGGAACCACGGCTGGATCTCCGCGCCGTGTACCCAGACCACGACGCGTCGGGTTTCCAGCAGCGGCTTGACGTGCTCCCACATCAGCGGGTCCATTGCATGGACCAGGACGGTGTCGTACGCGCCGCCCTCCAGCAGCATGCCGAGATGCTCGGCTTGGCCCGCCACCACGTTCACACCTTCGAACTCGTCGAAGCGAAGCGGCGCGTTGCTGAACCGGAACACGTCCACGTGCCGGCCCGCCTCGGCATACGCGAGGATCCGCCGGTGCACGAATCCGTAGCGGTACAGGTCGTCGTAGCGCGGATAGTCCTTGGTGATCAGCAGCGCGTTGCCGCGGCCAACGATGTGATCCATCGCCGGCGCAAGCGCCCCCTTGACCAATGCCTTGACCGTTGTGCAACCAGGGCCCAGCACACGCAGGCCGAAGCGAATCCAGGCAGTCGCCGCTGGCACCGGCAGGGCCTGGTTGGTATCCGAGGAGACGATGGCGTGGGACAGCTTGTTACGCGCCGCGTCGAGGTAGACGACCGCGGCGTTGACGTACAGCCCCGCCTCGGTCACGAGCTGGAATCTGAGGAACCCATCGTCGACAAGCTCGGACCGCTTGAACAGGCGGCTGGCATAGGCGTACGCGTGCTGCTTGGTGGCGAGTCTGGACTCGAGCACCACGCCATCCAGCGAATGCGATACCTGCAGCAGGCCCTCTCCATGGACTGCCGGTGTGAAGAGCTTCTGCAGCGCATCGCCATGGAAGCCTGGACGCGCTTCGAGCGCAGCCGTCTCGGCACTGTTGCCCGAGGCCTCCGAGATCTCCAGAAGGGAGGACATCGCGATGCCCTCGTCCACCGGAATGTCGGAATCGACATCATCCGCCCGAGCGGCACCGGCTCCGTCCCGGCAGTAATTGAACTCGTCGATGGCAAGGCCGGCCATGGCCGGCGCCTGGAAGTCCCGCTCCAGCAGGTCGCCGATCGATAGTCCGGGCAATGCGGTGCCGGCAACGAGCGAGCGTCGCAAAGGCCAGCGGGCCTCGTGGATCCGGTATTGCGCACCCTCGCCTTCGAGCCTTGGGGCTACCCCATCAAGGACGAAGTGGGCCACCTTCCCGACGGCAGCCGTTCCCGCATACGCCACGGCCAGCTGCAGGTCCTTGAGATAGTGCCTGGAGTAGTGGTCCCTGCAATCGAAGACCGTGAGATGCGAATCCGGCCAGCGCTCCGCCGGGCGGGTCACGCTCGCTTGGTGGCGGGTGAGGACGCCGACATCGGGGCGGACTGGAATCACCGGGAGCATGCCGTCCTCGACCACCAGCACGAGCCTGCGTGAGGTGGCCGATTGCGAGTCGAACACCGCGACCGCATGCTCGACTGCGGCTTGCGATGTCACGGCACAAAAGGCTACCAGCGGCGGCGCCGGCAGCCCTGTGTCCCGCCCAAGCACCTTGCCTGACAGGTACGCCATGCGATGGGCATAGGTGTGCTCGTCCATCACCTTGCGCAGCCCGGCGAGCCGGAAGCGCCGCGCCTGTCCCTCATCGCCCGCGCGCCTGTGCAGCAGCGACGAGATGCTGGCCGCGCTTCCGCCGCAGATGACCAGATCACCCAACAACAGCTTCAGGCCCCGCGAGAAATTGCTGATGGTGAGCGTATTGCAGGCCAGCAGCTCGAAAGCGCGGCGGGCGAACATACTCTGCGACTGCTTGACGGTGTTGACGGTTATGCCGAAGCGGTAACCCTTGTACGCGCGGTCGATCTCCGATACCGGCAGGCTGCCAACGACAAGGTCCTGGTACTCGGGTGGGAACGCCAGCCCGGGATCCTGCTTGCCATGGTTGCGGTCGAAGATGTCGACCTTCCTGAAGGATCGAGCAGCATCCATCAGCTGCTCGAAGTCTTCGCGGCGCTCGGGATACTTGGCGTAATAGGAGCCCGCGAAGCAGAACGCGTCAAGGCGCTGGTAGCGCTCGACCGGGTTGTGGACTTGCGGTTGGCATGCGAACGGAAGCAGGTAGACCCTGTCGTGGCCCAGCTTTTCCCGGTACGCCTTGATGCGGTCGATGTCGGTGGTGAACACCGTGTCGAACAGCCGGGCGGTGCCGAGGAAGAGCGAGAAATGCACCGGATCTTCCTTGTTCCAGAAGGCGGTGCGAATACCCTTTTTGCGGCAATGTACGATCAGCTTCCGCAGTTCGCTGCTGGCTTGGGGGATCTGTTTCTCCCATTCGCCGTTGAACCCCTGCCAGGCGGACTCGACCAGGAGGAAGTCCGGTTCCAGTTCGGTGATCTGTGCATGCCAGTCACCCGGCGTCAGCTGGACGAGTTCGCATTCTGCCGCGAAGCAGCTGTGAGTAAATTCGTCCATGATCGCGGCCACCCGCAGGCGTGGCCTACCCGCGATGCCCGGCAGGGACGCGTTGTCGGCCTCGACCGCCGATTCCACTCCCGGCTCGCCACTGGCATCCCGGTAGGATGCCAGCAGCTGTTCGACGTAGCCCGCCCATGAATGCTCGCGCCGCGCGGCAACACGGGCCGCGGCCGCCATCCGGAGCGCGGCGGGCCTCTGCCCCAGCAGGTCTTCAAGGCAACGGCCAAGTGCCTGCGGATTTCCCGCCGCGTGGACGCGCGCATTCACGCCATCCAATGCGACCTCCGCAAACGCGAAACAGCTCGACACCAGGACAGGCACCCCAGCTGCCATGGCCTGCAGCAAGGCGGGCGAGTAGGCCAGATCCGACGCCGCGGTGGCTTTCCAGGGGAAGGCGACGCAGTCGCACACGGCAAGGCTGTCGGCGAGGGTGCGCGCGTCGAGTCGATCTGCGACCACCACGCCTGCGACCGACTCGATCACTCGTCGCTCCTGCGCCGGCAACTCCACACAGGAGAGCACAAGGAGTCGCAGCGACCGTGCTGGTCGCCGGGCCGCAAGCGCGGCGACGAGATCGTCAAGGCCCTCGAACGTCCGGCGGTCATGCACGAAACCGACGATGATGTCGTCCTCGGACAGCCCGTATTCCCGACGCAGGTCCGCACCATGCGCCGCGCCCGCGTCTATTGGCACCGGTGGCGCAAGCTGCTGGACCTCTACCTGGTCCGGACCGGCACGTCGCCGCACTTCCTCGGACTGCTTGCGCGTCGCCACGATGACGACATCCGCATGTGCGCAGACCAGAGCTTCGAGCGATTGTTCGAGCTGGAACAGCTCGCTCAACCGCCAGTCCGCGCTGTGCTCCCCGCCTTCGTATTCCGGGAAGGCGAACCGCTCATAGACCACCGCCGCGCCCACGGGCCGCGCGGCCAGCAGCATGGGTACGCCGAGCCGATAGGTTCCGGCCACATGGCACAGCGTCGCGCCCGAAGCCCGCGCAATCTCGCCCAGCTCCCGGGTGGCCAGCTTGAACCATTCGTCCGGAGCGACTCCTTCGGGATCGGCTTTCAATCTCACCATGGCGACCCCATCGAGCGCGTCCAGCTCCTTGAGGATGGACTGCGAGATGAGATCCAGCGCGGCACCACCGGGGATGACCAGCGAAACCTGCATGCCCGATGCTGCAAGTTCACGCGCCAACCTGACGGCACGGTCACGGGCGCCGAAACATTCCTTCTCATGGCCTTCCAACACCAGCATGACGCTTTGTCGGCCGCCGGAACGCAACTGGCCATCGGCCCGCCTCGGGATCGAGGGGGGCTTCAGGGCGAGTCTCGCGAATCCGCGCAGGCGCGCGATTGCTTCATCCTCCGTCACGGTCGTCGGATGACCTGCGGGCAGCCGCGCGAGGGTCTCGACCGCGGAGGTCAGCTGCCCTGCGCCATGCTTGAGGAGCGCCAGCCTTAAGACAAGCGATGGATCGTGCTCGAACGTGAGCGCGATGTCGGCAGCACGCGCCGCGTCGTATCCGGACAAAGGCAACAGTGCGTGGGCGAACCCCGCATACACCTGCGCCCGCTCGCGCATTGACAGGAATTGGGCGCTGATGAACGCGTCGGTTCCGGCGAATCCGTGCTCCCGGTATTCACCCAGAGCTTGGTCCACCACCAGGTCCAACGCCTGGCTGTCCAGGTTCTGGCGCTCCGTGCCACGGCGGGCACGTGCCGCCAGACGCCACAGCCGCCGCGGCAGAGCGAGCAAACCGCGCAGCGACCGCAGCGCGTCCACTTGTGCGCTGCCCAGCTCCCGGACGACGCTCGATTCGTGCAGTCCCAGGCGATAGGCCACGTGGGCCAAGCGGTTGCGGAACAGCGCCAGTTCGGCCTCGTGCGCTGAAGCATCGCCCAGACCACCGATCCGCTTCCGCTGGTCCGCCATCGGCTCCCGTCCCATGCGCGGAAGCTCAGGCCTGGCGACGGAGGAAACCGACGGTGTCGATCACCCGCTTGCCCTCGGTGATCGATAGCCCCCTGAACTTGGCGTGGCCCACGAGGAACACGACGATGTCCGCCTGCTCGACCGCCTCTTCTGCCGGGACCATGCCAAGGTCGATGTCGCCATGGCCCGCATTGCCCAGAGCGTGCGCGTATGGATCGCTGCACAGCACCCTGCCCGGCAGTCGGCGCGCGAGCCGGATGGCAATGTCGAGGGCGGGGCTTTCGCGGAAATCATCCACGTCTGGCTTGTAGGACAGCCCCAGGCAGGCGACCTTCGCGTCGGGATTCTCCGCCAGCGCCTGTTCGACCTGGGCGATTACGTGCTCAGGCTTGTAATCGTTCACCTTGCGCGCCTGGTGGATCAGCTGCGCGCGCTCGGGGCTGCTGGCGACGATGAACCACGGGTCCACCGCTATGCAGTGTCCACCGACGCCCGGGCCGGGGTTGAGGATCGACACGCGCGGATGGCGGTTGGAGAATTCGATGACGTCCCATGCATCGATGCCCAACTCGTCGCAAACCATCGACAGCTCATTCGCAAATGCGATGTTGACGTCCCGATACGCATTCTCCGTGAGCTTGACCATTTCTGCGGTGCGGTTGTCGGTCAACAGGCATTCGCCCTTTACGAACTTGCCGTATAGCGCCGCGGCGATCTCACCGCACTGCTTTGTCATTCCGCCAATGATGCGGTCGTTCTCCACCAGCTCCCTGAGCATACGTCCCGGGATAATGCGCTCCGGGCAGTAAGCAATGTGCACGTCGGCGTCCTCACCCTGGCCTGGGAACACAAGGTCGGGGCGCAACTCGGCCAGTGCGTCGCGCAGCTGTTCGGTGGTTCCCACTGGGGAAGTCGACTCGAGGATGACGAGGTTGCCCTTGCGCAGGTGCCGGGCGATCGAGCGGCCCGCTGCCATCACGTACGACAGGTCGGGACGCCGGATCGCATCGTGGGAGACCGGTGTCGGAACGGCGATGATGTACGCGTCCGCCTGCATCGGTTCCAGGTGCGCGCTCAACCTGCCCGATCCCACCACCCGTGCCACCAGGTCATCGAGATCCCCCTCCTCGATGTGCGCCTTGCCCTGGTTGATCGTCTCGACGGTGTTCGGGTTGATATCGACGCCATGGACGCGCACGCCCGACGCGGCGAACATCGAAGCCGTCGGCAGGCCGATGTAGCCGAGCCCGATGATCGCGAGTGTCTGTTCCTGGCCGTTCTCGTCGATCCGGCTCATATTGTCCATCGTCATGCTTCTCGCTCCAGCATCAGGGTATTGATTATCTTGTCCAGCCGGGCGCCGATCGCAGCCCAGTCGTACTCCCGCACTGCCGCCGCGGACAGGTCGAGTGAAGTTGCAATTCTACCCGCCCGCGCATCGTCCCTCAGTATTTCCAGCCTGGTTTGCAACGTGACGGCATCCGCTGGGCAGACCCAGCCACGGGGAATTCCCAGAAGCAGCTTGGCAGCGGCATCGTCACCGTTCCCGATATGCAGGATCGGACGTCTCGCGCCGAGGTACTCATAGAATTTTCCCGGCACTTGACAGGGGTCATCGTTGGCGAGGTTGACCAAGACATCGCAGCGCCGCTGCCAGGCCATCGCCTCGACATGCGGGAGAAACCCCAACAGCCGGATCGACGGCGAGCGCCGGCTCACGGCCTGGACGTGTTCGGGCACGGAGATGGAGGCAATGTTCAATCGCACGCCAGGCGTCGCCACCACCGCATCAAGCAGCGGCTCCGCCCGCCTGAAACTGTAGAAGCTGCCGGTATAGAGCAGCTCGAGGGGGGGTGTGACACTTCCCCTGTCCTCAAAGGTGTCCATCCGGCCGTCGAAGCCTTGCGTCAGTACCGACAGCCTCGTCGCCGCCACGCCATGGCGCTCGGTCAGCAGCGCAGCGACGGCCGGGTTGGTCACCAGCACGCGATCCGCCGCCATGCAGACCCGCCGCTCTAGGCGCGCGGCACGCTTGCGCCACCGGGGCGGTGTATAGGGCGCCAGGACCGGGTCACCGAGATCGGCTATCCAGGGAAGGCCGTGCCGGCGCGTATCAAGGCCCAAGCTCAGGGTGGTTGCGGGCTCGTGGGAACTGAGCACGAGATCCACGTCAAGCTGGTCGAGGAGGAACCGCAGGCGGCGCTTCGCCCATGGATACCATTCGGCCCTGCCGTCCGGGAAGAACCATCGGGCGGTCAGGCGCTGGAAACCATGGAAAGCGATTGTCCGACAATGGTTCGCGGCATTGTGAAGCCGTCCTTTCCAGTTTAGCGGAGGCGCGGCAACTGCCGTGACTGGCACGGCCGACGCCGAAGCAGGGGGACCTGTGACCGCTGCAGGCGGCTCAGCCGCCGCTCCTGCCGCCTTGCGCCGTTCGCGCTTTGCCAGGAAATTCAACAACCCCATGGCAGGCCCGGCGTACGTTCGATGCACCACTACACCATCGGGAAGCTCGGGCAGCCCATGGCCGGCGCCCGGGTGCTCGGGCGCCAGGATATGGACGCAATGGCCACGCAGGGCGAGCTCCCGGGCCAGATAGGCCCAACGCAGGGATTGTGGCGAGGGACTAGGCGGGAACTCGTATGCGATCAACAGAAGGGTGAAGCGACGCGCACTTTCAGCGGCACGCCGGACATCAGACAGCGTCACAGCCGACTCCGGCCCGGCGTCAGAACCCAGCGACGCGGTGCCGGCGATCACGAAGCAGTCTTTCCCAGTTCCGCCTTGCGGCGCGCGATGTATTCGGGCGTTGCCTGATAGATCTTCTTGTATTCATCGATCGCTTCGCGGACTGGCCCGAAATAGGCCACCCTCCCCTCTTCGATCACCATCCCCAGGTTGCAGATTCTCCGCAGCAACTGGAAGTTGTGGCTGGCCAACACCACGACCTGTGCGCTGTCGACCCGTGAATGCAACCTTGACTTGGCCTTCTCCACGAAAGAAGCGTCGCCCGCGCCGATCCACTCATCCATGATCAGGATCTGATGCTGTGCCGAAGTGGCCATTGCAAAGCCAAGGCGCATCCTTTGTCCCGATGACAGCGTCCGCAGCCGGTGCCCGGCTTTCTCGCGCAGGTCGGAGAATTCCAGCACTTCGTCGATCGTGCTTGCCGCTTGCGCTGGACTCGATCCCATCGCGATCCCACGCAACAGGATGTTTTCGACGACCGTCCCCTCCGGATTGAAGCCCAGCGAGAGGTTGAGAAGCGCCTGCCGGCTGCCGCTCGAGACGACCTCGCCTCTTGTCGGCTGGTAGGCGCCCACCAGTACCTTCAGCAGCGTGGATTTCCCCGATCCGTTGCGACCAATGATGGCAAGCCTATCTCCTTCGCCCAGATCGAAGCTGATGTCGTCAAGAATCGTCCGCATCCGCCGCTTGGGCGGATCGAAGGCGGCGCGAAGCAACACCCCGACGCTTTGGGTGACGCTTCGCTGCTCCTGCGTGAACAGCGGCAGATCTAAGCCGGCCCGGTTCGCCTTCAGGAAAACCCGCTCCGCCTTGTTCATAGCCATATCGGCACATACCGCGCATAACGTTTGTAGACGAAGTAAGCCACACTCCAGCCGATCACCATGAAGCAAGCCAGGTATTGGAACGTCAGGAGCTCCATCGGCTCCCCCAGCAATGGCGCCCTGACGAGTTCGACAAAATGGAAGAGAGGGTTGGCCCTGGCGATCACCCCCCGAAGAGAATCGGCTGGCACGTTGGCGGAAGTCCAGATAATCGGCGTAAACAGGAAACTGAACATCAGGAAGCTTCCTGTCAGCTCCTGTACGTCCTGGAACCGCGCACCTATCACCGATACGACGACGCACATCCAGCCAACGTTCAGAAGCACGACAAGAAGCGCAGGCACCACGGTGAGCAGGCCCACCCATTCGAATCTCGGACTCAGCGCCAACGCCAGCACGATGATCGGAAGCGAGGTGACGAAATAGAAGATCGACTTCGCCACTACACGCAGCACGTAGTCGGTCAGGCGCGTCCGGCCATCAAGGATATAGCTAGAGTGGCCGGACATCGTCACCGTAGCGTCGCTGAGACTGGAAGTGATCAGGCGGAACACCACGTAACCCACGCCAAGGTGGGGTATGAATTCAAGCGGCGACACGTTCTGCAGGAGTGAGAAGAACCAGCCCACGCCGAAGCTGTAGAGCAGAGGTGGTACGAACGCCCAGACAATGCCCAGCCGAGATCTCCGGTATTTGCTGACCAACTCGAGCCAGGTCGCATAGATCCAGAAACCTGGATCAAGCAGACTGCCTGCATAATCCTTCAACAGGGAGCGCTGGATCACGCGAGGGCCCCTGCGAGACTCGCGATCAGATCATCCACTTCCTCCACCCCCACGCTCAACCGCACCAGCCCGTCATCGATGCCCAGCCGCGCGCGGTTCTCGGGCGGAATCGACGCGTGGGTCATGACCGCCGGGTGGTTGACCAGGCTTTCCACGCCGCCGAGCGATTCGGCCAGGGTGAACAGTTGCGTGCGTTCGCAGAAGCGTTTCGCGGCCTCGAAGCCGCCTTTCAGGCGCACCGAGACGATCCCGCCGAAGCCGTCCATCTGCCGCTTCGCCAGCGCGTGCTGGGGATGCGACGGAAGGCCGGGATAGATCACTTGATCCACCGCCTCGTGCGCCTGCAGGTATTCGGCGATCGCCTGCGCGTTCTCGCAGTGCGCGCGCATGCGCAGGTGCAGGGTCTTTAGCCCGCGCAGGGCGAGGAAGCTGTCGAACGGGCCCTGCACGGCGCCGCAGGAGTTCTGCAGGAATGCCACCTGCTCCGCGAGTGCCTCGTCGTCGCCGACCACGGCGATGCCGCCGACCATGTCCGAATGGCCGTTGAGGTACTTGGTGGCCGAATGCATCACGATGTCGGCGCCGTGTTCGAGCGGTCGCTGCAGCATCGGCGAGGCGAAGGTGTTGTCGACCACCACCTTCGCGCCATGGCGATGGGCGATTTCGGCCACCGCGGCGATGTCGACGATCTTGAGCAGCGGGTTGGTGGGGGTCTCGATCCACACCAGCTTCGTCTTCGGCGTGAGCGCGGACTCGAACGCGGCCAGGTCGGTCATGTCGACGTAGCTGAAATCCAGCCCCGCGCTGCGGCGGCGCACCCGCTCGAACAGCCGGAAGCTGCCGCCGTAGAGGTCGTCCATCGCCACGACGTGGTCGCCGCTGTCCAGCAGTTCGAGCAGCGTCGCCGTGGCCGCCATGCCGGAGGCGAACGCGAAGCCCCGGCTGCCGCCCTCGAGGCCGGCCACGCCGCGCTCCCAGGCGAAGCGGGTCGGGTTGTGGGTGCGCGAATACTCGAAGCCCTGGTGCACGCCCGGGCTCGACTGCGCATAGGTGCTGGTGGCATAGATCGGCGGCATCACCGCCCCGGTCGAGGGGTCGTGCGCCTGGCCGGCATGGATCGCCTTGGTTCCGAGCCCCCACGCCGCCGTGTCGACCGCCTCGCGGGGGTCCGTCATGTCACTGAATCCATTGGAATCCGGGGCCGGGATTCTAGCATCGCGGCCGTGCCGGCCGCCCGTTCAGTGAACCCGCCTTCGCAGCCAGTTCAGCAGGTCGATCCGGGTGATCAGCCCCAGGAACCGGGGGCCGTCGACCACGATCGCCACGTGGCCTCGGTCGAACACCGGCAGCAGCGATTCGACCGGCGACTTCACGTCGAGGATGTCGAGCTTGCGGACCATCGCGGTCGAGACCGGATCGCGGAATTTGGCCTCGTCGCCGTAGACGTGCAGCAGCACGTCGCTCTCGTCGAGGATGCCGACGATCTGGTCGCCGTCCATCACCGGCAGCTGCGAGATCTCGTACAGCTTCATCCGCTGGTAGGCGGTCACCAGCAGGTCGCCGGGCGCCAGGACCACGGTGTCGCGCTGCGAGTACGGACGCAGGATCAGGTCGCGCAGGTCGCCGTGCTGCTCGCGCTCGAGGAAGCCGTTGTCGAGCATCCAGTAGTCGTTGTAGAGCTTGCTCAGGTACTTGTTGCCGGTGTCGCAGACGAACACCAGCACCTTCTTCGGCTCGGTCTGCTCGCGGCAGTAGCGCAGCGCCGCGGCCAGCAGGGTGCCGGTGGAGGAGCCGCCGAAGATGCCTTCGGTGCGCAGCAGCTCGCGCGCGGCCAGGAAGCTCTCCTTGTCGGTGATGGCGTACGCCTTCTTCACCCGGCTGAAGTCGGAGATCGAGGGCAGGAAGTCCTCGCCGATGCCTTCCACCATCCAGCTGGCCGACTTGTCGCTGAGCGTGCCCTCGTTGATGTATTCGGCCAGGATCGAACCCACCGGGTCGGCCAGGACGAGTTCCACGTCCGGCGCGTGTTCGGCGAAGCAGCGCGAGAGCCCGGTCATCGTGCCCGAGCTGCCGCAGCCGAACACGACCGCGTCCAGCCCGCCCACCTCGGCCATCTGCCGCAGGATCTCCGGCCCCGTGCCGTGTTCGTGCGCGGCCGGGTTGTCGGGATTGCCGAACTGGTTGACGAAATAGGCGCCGGGCGTTTCCGCGGCGATGCGCGCGGCCAGGTCCTGGTAGTACTCGGGATGGCCCTTGGCCACGTCCGACCGGGTCAGGACCACCTCGGCACCCATCGCCTTGAGGTTGAAGATCTTCTCCCGGCTCATCTTGTCCGGGACCACGAGGACCAGCCGGTAGCCCTTCTGCTGCGCCACCAGCGCCAGGCCGATGCCGGTGTTGCCCGCGGTGCCCTCGACCAGGGTCGCGCCGGGCCTGAGATCGCCCCGGGCCTCGGCGGCCTCGATCATCGACAGGCCGATGCGGTCCTTGATCGAACCGCCGGGGTTCTGGCTCTCGAGCTTGAAGTACAGCTCGCATGGGCCGGCATCGAGGCGCTGGGCGCGCACGATCGGGGTCTGCGCGATGAGCTCGAGGACGGAAGCGTGGATGGTCATGCGCGTTCGATGCGGCAGCCGGAGGAGCGGCGATTATCGCACCGGCCCGTGAGGCCGCCGCTGACGCGTCGGGAACAGCACACGGGCGACGGCGACCGACGAGGATGGCCGCCGCCGCCCGTGACTTCGTAAAACCTCAGTGTTGAAGGGTGTCGTAGAGCCGGGTCAGGCGGTCCTTCGCAGCGAGCTTTTCGCGCTTCATCTGCGACAGGGTGGTGTCGTCGATCGGGAGCACGCCGAGTTCGGCATCGAGCACCTTCTTGTCGAGTTCCTTGTGGCGCTGGTAGAGCTGCTTGAACTCCCGGTTGTCGTTGATCAGCTTGTCGAGTTCCGCCTGCGGTTGCCCTTCGAACATGGAAATCCTCCTGCGAACATGCAAACGCCCCGGCCGGTCAGGGCACGGGGCGTCGTCTCGGGTGGCAGACCGGGCGCGAGCGGCAACCCCCACCTGCGCGCCCTGCCCGGCGGACTGCGCTGCCGGGGAAGGGGGGCTGGTACGGGATCGGCTCGGTCATCTTCGGTCTGGCTCGGTCGCCAGACGGCCGGATCAGGAAACTGCCGTCTGGGTATCCGACCCTACTCCTCCCCTTGCAGGCCGACAAGGGCCGCCGGCAAGATCCCGGCGGGTTGCGCATCACGAATCGGTTCGCCTTGTGCAGGCGTTCAGACGCGGCCGCGGAAAACCTGGACGCAGCGACGGGCCACGGCCTGCAACCAGTTGAATTTACGTTAAATTCTTACCTGCCCTCAGGGCTGCGGAGGCGCGCCGTCCGCTTCCAGGCTGCGCAGCAGTTCCTCTTCCTGGCGCTTGAGTTCGGCGGCGCGTTCCCGCGAGGCACGCAGGCGGGCGGCCTCGCGCGAGGAGACGCCCTGGAGCACGGTTTCGGCTTCCTGCCGGGCCATCGACTCGGCCTCGGCCGCCTCGCGCAGGCGCGCGGTCTCCTCGGCCTGGATCTGGGTCTGGATGCGCAGGCGCTCGGCCTCCTGGCGGGCCCGCGCGGCCTCGCGCCGGCTGGCTTCCAGCAGCAGGTCGGCGCGCTCCCGCTCGAGCCGGTCGATCTCGCGCCGCGCGGCCCCGGTCCGGGCCGCGACCTCGGCGGCTTCCACCCGCCATTGCGCGACCTGCAACGCCGACGGGCGCGTGCGGGCGCGCGCATTCGCCAGCGCGTCGACCGCCTGCCGCGCCTGCAGGCGCTCGAGCGAGGCGAAGCCGGCGAACGAAGCGTCCGCGTCGAGCGCGACCAGCCGTTGCGTCAGCTGCACCGCCTCGGGATCCTCGGCGGCCCACGCCGCCGGCCCGGCCAGCAGCAGCAGCGACAGGCAGGCGGCGAGCCGGAGTCCGGCCCTCATGGTGTCTCCTCCATCCGCAGGCGCTGGCGCAGGTCGGCGATCTCCGCGCGACGTTGCCCCAGCTCGGCATCCGTCGCGGCTTCACGGCTGCGCGCCGCAGCGAGTCCGGCGAGCGCGTCGGCTCGCGTCGCGAGGTCGCGCGCCTCGCTCTCGCGGCCCGCAGCCATCGCCGCCTGCGCCTGGGTGAGCAGGCTGCGCGCGCGCTGGAGTTCATCGGCCGCGTACTGGTCGGCATCGGCATCGGCCGCCCGCGAAACCGCCTGCTGGGCGGCGTTCAATTCCGCCGTCGGCGGCGGCATGCTCGCGCAAGCCGTGAGCGCGAGCACGCATCCGCACACCAGTGCCTGCAGTGCCAACCTGAATTGTGCGAAGCTTGCCGGCATTGGGGGGCCGTCCCGCGGGGTGGGTGTCCGGCCATTGTCATCAGCCTTCGCCGGATTCGCAAACGCCCCGGCGGGCCATTGGGGGTTCATACATGGACATCGGCTATTTCCTGAAGCTGATGACGGAAAAGAACGCGTCGGACATGTTCCTGACCACCGGCGCGCCGGTCTACATCAAGGTCGAGGGCAAGCTGTACCCGCTCGGCAACACCGGCCTGCCCACGGGCATGGTCAAGAAGATCGCCTATTCGCTGATGGACGAGGGCCAGGTGCCGCAGTTCGAGCGCGACCTGGAACTGAACATGGCGATCTCGCTGCAGGACTCGGGGCGCTTCCGCGTCAACGTGTTCAAGCAGCGCGGCGAGGTCGGGATGGTGATCCGCGCCATCCGCAGCACCATCCCCAGCATCGAGGAGCTGCAGCTGCCGCAGGTCCTCAAGGACATCATCATGGCACCGCGCGGGCTGGTGCTGCTGGTGGGCTCGACGGGGTCGGGCAAGTCGACCTCGCTGGCGTCGATGATCGATTACCGCAACAGCACCACCTCGGGCCACATCCTCACCATCGAGGATCCGATCGAATACCTGCACCGCCACAAGAAGTCGATCGTCAACCAGCGCGAGGTCGGGCTCGACACCCACGCCTTCCACAACGCGCTGAAGAACGCGATGCGCGAAGCACCCGACGTGATCCTGATCGGCGAGATCCTGGACGCGACCACGATGGAGGCCGCGATCGCCTTCGCCGAGACCGGCCACCTGTGCCTGGCGACGCTGCACTCCAACAATGCCGACCAGACCATCGAACGCATCCTCAACTTCTTCCCCGAGGCCGCGCACAAGAACGTGCTGATGAACCTCGCGCTGAACCTGCGCGCGGTGGTCTCGCAGCGCCTGGTCGTCGGGGTCGACGGCCGCCGCATGCCCGCCACCGAGGTGCTGATCAACACGCCGATGATCCGCGACCTGCTGCGCCGCGGCCAGGTGCACGAGATCAAGCAGGCGATGGAGGAATCGCTGGAGGAAGGCATCGAGAGCTTCGACCAGTGCCTGTACCGCCTGTTCAAGGAAGGCCGGATCGAACGCGAGACCGCGCTGCGCGCGGCCGACTCGCGCGAGGGCCTCGACCTCAAGTTCCGCCTCTCCGAGGGCGCGACCGGCGAGCACGATCCCTACGCGGACGTGTTCGGCTCCCAGCGCTGATCCGCAGCAGCGGCGGGCGGATACCGCGTCAGGACTGCTGCGGCGCGTCCGGCTGGCGGTCGGGCGCCGCGTCGCGGAACTCGGGCAGCTCCAGGCAGGCCTGCTCGATCGCGGCGATCGTCGGCCAGCGCGCCATGTCGAGCCCGAAGCGTCGCGCGTTGTAGACCTGCGGCACCAGGCAGCAGTCGGCGATCGTCGGCATGTGGCCGTCGCAGAACGTGTCCGTCGCCGGATGGTCGCGCAGCAGCGACTCGAAGGCGTTGAAACCCTCGGTGATCCAGTGCCGGATCCAGACGTCGCGCTCGGGCTGCGGCACGTTCCAGTCCTGCTCCAGGAAGCGCATCACCCGCAGGTTGTTGAGTGGGTGGATGTCGGCGGCGACCAGCTGCGCCAGCGCGCGCACGCGCTGGCGTTCGCGCGAGGTCGCGGGCAGCAGCGGCGGCGACGGCCAGACTTCGTCGACGTACTCGAGGATCGCCAGCGATTGCCGGAACAGCCGCTGCCCGTGCTGCAGCACCGGGACCAGCTTCTGCGGATTGGTGGCGGCGTATTCGGGCGCGAACTGCTCGCCGCCGTCGCGCAGCAGGTGCACCGGCACGGTCTCGTAGGCCAGCCCCTTGAGGTTGAGCCCGATGCGCACCCGGTAGGCGGCACTCGATCGCCAGTAGGAATACAGCCGCAGTTCTTCGTTCACTCCGGCACCCCCTGGGCCAGTTGTCGGTTGCAATGCATGTCGCCTGCCGCACGCGCGATGGACGGCGCCCCGGCAACGGCGGCTCCCCGTCGGTTTGGAGGGACCGGCACGCGCACTGCGCCGCGGCTCACGCGTGCGGCATGGTCGAGGCCCCGTCGCGCAACCCCCTGCGCGTCCCCACCTTCGTGCCGCACTTAACCATCCTTACGCATCCCGGCGCCTGCAGCGGCCGTCGCGCCGCCCAACTGCTCATCCTGACCGCCCCGCGCGAGGCCCGGTCGCCACTCGTCGCACCAGCCCCCCGTCCGTCAGGGCGCGGCCTGGCGCTCGATCCGCTGTTCGATCGCGCCGAAGATGCTGCGGCCATCGCGGTCCAGCATCTCGATCCGGACCAGGTCGCCGAACGCCATGAAGGGCGTCACCGGCGCGCCGGTTTCCAGCGCCTCCACCGTGCGCCGTTCGGCGAAGCAGGACGCGCCGGTGGACGTGTCCTGGTTGGCGATGGTGCCGGAACCGACCAGGGTGCCCGCCGACAGCGGCCGGGTCCTGGCCGCATGCGCGACCAGCTGGGCGAAATCGAACTGCATGTCCACCCCCGCCTCCGGCGCGCCGAACCATTCGCCGTTGATGTGGGTGAGCAGCGGCAGGTGCAGCTTGTTGTCCCGCCACGCGTCGCCGAGTTCGTCCGGGGTCACGAACACCGGGCTCAGCGCCGAGCGCGGCTTGGACTGCAGGAAGCCGAATCCCTTGGCCAGTTCGCCCGGGATCAGGTTGCGCAGCGAGACGTCGTTGACCAGGCCGACCAGTTGGATATGGCCGGCCGCCTGCTCCGGGGTCACCGCCATCGGCACGTCGTCGGTGACCACCACGATCTCGGCCTCCAGGTCGATGCCGTACTCCTCGCTCACCACCCGCACCGGATCGCGCGGGCCATGGAAGCCGGCGCTGGTGGCCTGGTACATCAGCGGATCGGTGTAGAAGCTCTCCGGCACTTCGGCGCCACGGGCCCGGCGCACGCGCTCGACGTGCGGCAGGTAGGCGCTGCCGTCGAGGAATTCGTAGGCGCGCGGCAGCGGCGCGGCCAGCGCGTTGGGGTCGACGTCGAACACGCCGTCGGCGTCGCCGGATTCCAGCGACTGGGCCAGCGCGTTCAGGCGCGGCGCCGTGTTGCTCCAGTCCTCCAGCGCACGCTGCAGGGTCGCTGCGATGCCGGTGGCACGGACGGCGCGCGACAGGTCGCGCGAGACCACCACCAGGGTGCCGTCGCGGCCGCCTTCCTTGAGGGAACCGAGTTTCATGGGACTCCGGGTTCAGGCGTCGTGACGCGATGGTTCCCATTGTAGCCGAGCCCTCGCCAGCACCCTCGCACCGACGGGCTGGCCTGGTCCGTGCGCACGATCCGGAGACGCAATCGATCGTGGTGTGGCCTTCCGTCAGCGAGGCCGCCTCGCCACATCGACCGTCCTCGCGTCGCTTCCGCCGCACGGACCTGCGGGGCCGGGCCGGTTCGACCGGGCATGCCAGCCGGCACGCGGCCTTGGCCACCGGCCTGCGAAAGAGCGCGCACGCCGCGGGCGGCGCGCGCTCGGCAGCTCGCACGCGCCGCCAGCACGACCCCAATCGGCATCGGCGTCCCGGGGGGCCGGTTCGCCCCTGACCGGGGGCCGGGGTTCGGGGTGCGACATCGCCTGATGGGTCCCGGCCCTTTCCGCCGGTTGTTCTTCCAAGTGCGGCGCGACCGTCGCGCCAGCGTCCTGTCCGCGCGCGAATCCGGCCGCCCGGCCAGGCCCGCGCCACCCATCCCGTCCTTCAAGGAGAGTCCGCAATGAAACCCGTCCGCATGATCGCCACCCTGCGCAAGCGCCACATCCTGTCCCTCGCCATTTCGCTGTGCTTCGCTGCTGGCGGACCCGCGGTCGCGGGCGATGTCTGCGATTTCGAAACAGCCGGTGAAAGCGGTGGAGCCGCCACCGCCCCCGGCTTCGAGGCGCTCGCCTGCGGCACGGGCAGCGATGCAAGCGGCAGCCAGGCGGTGGCGCTCGGCCGCGAGAGCGAGGCGACCGGCGACTTCAGCGTGGCGCTCGGTGGCGGCAGCGAGGCCAGCGGCACGCGCAGCATCTCCATCGGGGTCGCGTCCGCCGCAACCCAGGAGCGCGCGATCGCGATCGGCATGGCCAGCCAGGCGACCGGCTACCACAGCGCCGCATTGGGCGGCAACGCCAATGCAGCGGGCGCGCGCGCGACTGCGCTCGGTGCCTACAGCGAAGCCGGCGGGGACAGCAGCACGGCCGTGGGTGGCTGGCACGACGCCGACAACGACGGCTCGATCGACGCCGGCGAATCGACCCTGGCGTCGGCCGGGCGCGCGACCGCCATCGGGGCCGGCGCGCATGCGACCGGTATCGAGAGCTCCGCCATGGGCGTGCAGGGCAATGCGTCCGCCGATCGCGCCACCGCCATCGGTGCGCGCGCGAACGCGAACGGCATCGACAGCACCGCCACCGGCGTGCAGAGCCTGGCTTCCGCCAATTTCTCCACCGCCACCGGCGCCCGCAGCAGCGCCACCGGCGGCGGCGCCACGGCCGCAGGCTACCTGAGCGCGGCCGGTGGCACGGCCGCCACCGCCAACGGCTTCTGGGCGACCGCCAACGGCGACTACAGCTCGGCCTTCGGCGGCGAGAGCGTCGCGGGCGGCAACTACGCCACCGCGATCGGCTACCAGAGCCAGGCCGCTGGCTTGGGTGGCACCGCCCTGGGCGTGATGAGCATTGCCAGCGCGGGCCTGTCGACCGCCATTGGCGGCAGCAGCACCGCCAGCGGTACCGCGAGCACGGCCCTGGGCGCGGGTAGCGAGGCCAGTGGTCTGGGCAGCACCTCGGTGGGCCAGGCCAGCGATGCCAGCGCCGAACATGCCACGGCCCTGGGCGCGGGCAGCCAGGCCACCGGCCTGCGCAGCACCGCGCTCGGCATGCTGAGCCAGGCCAGCGCCGAAAACAGCACCGCGGTGGGCCGGAACAGCCAGGCGACCGGCGCCAACACCACGGCATTCGGCGTGGACAGCAACGCCAGCGGCGCCGACGCCATGGCGATCGGCGCGTACAGCCACGCCGACGGGGCATACGCCATCGCCGTGGGCAATGCCAGTGCGCAGGGAACCGCCAGCCTGGCATTGGGCGCCGGCAGCGAAACCCATGCCGATGCAACCGAGGCCGTGGCGCTGGGGGCCGAATCGATCGCCGACCAGGCCAATACCGTATCGATCGGCAGGGTCGGCAACGAGCGCCGGCTGGTCAACCTGGCCGGCGGCACCGCGGATACCGATGCGGTCAACGTGGGCCAGCTGCATCCCTTCGCCGCTGCGCTGGGTGGCGGCGCGAGTTTCGCCGGCGGCACGTTCCTGGCCCCGACGTATTCGATCCAGGGCAACGACTACAACGATGTCGGCAGCGCCTTCGCCGCGGTGGACACGCGGTTGACGGAGCTCTCGGGCCAGGGCGGCATCCCGGGCCCGCAAGGTCCGGCGGGACCGGCAGGCCCGCAAGGACCGGCCGGGCCGCAGGGCCCGGGCAACCCGCTGAGCGTGGCCTACGACGACGATGGCAGGGGCTCGATCGCGCTGGAAGGCGCGGCCGGCACCACGATCTCCAATGTCGCCGCTGGCGTCGACGCGACCGACGCGGTCAACCTCCAGCAGATGGACGAGGGCGACGCGGCCACGCTCGATTCGGCCACGGCCCATGCCGATGCCGGCGATGCGCAGACCCTGTCGACCGCCAACACCTACACCGATACCCGGATCGCCGACCTGCTCGGTTTCGATCCCACTTCGATCAACGGCCGCCTCGACGCGCTGGAAGACCGTTTCGACGGCGTCGACCGCCGCTTCGACCGCCAGGACAAGCGCATCGACCGTCAGGGGGCGATGGGTTCGGCGATGCTGAACATGGCGATCAACGCCGCCGGCTCGCAGAGTCCCCGCGGCCGGATCGCGGTCGGCGCCGGCTTCCAGGGTGGCGAGCAGGCATTGTCGATCGGGTATGGCAGGCGCGTCGGTCGCGGTTCGTTCTCGCTCGGCGGTGCCTTCAGCGGCAGCGAGAAGTCCGCCGGCATCGGCTTCGGCCTGGACCTGTGATGCCGTGATCGGCACCGACGCTGTCGGCGACGCGGGAGCGGAGGCGGACGTCTCCGCTCCCTTTATCCGCCGACTTGCCGGCCAGCGGTGGCCAGCGTCGCCCGGACCGAGTCCACCTCCCGCAAGATCGGCGCGTCGGCAACCATCTCCCTGCGCAAGGGCGGCTCGGCCAGGCGCAACTGCTCCTCGGCCTCGCGCCACCTTTCGCTGGCAGCCAATGCCCGGGCATAGGGCACTCTCCATTCCGCGACCAGGACGCTGTCAGCACCGTACACGGCACTGCCGCGTTCGATCACCGATTCCCATCGCCCCCGCGACCGATCCCACTCGTCGCGTGCCAGCGCAAGTTCGGCCTTCAGCGCCTGCGCGCGGAGCTGCATCGGCGGCTGGCCGTCCAGCGATGCCTGCAGCGACGCTTCGGCGGCCTCCAGGGCACCCCGCCGAAGCAGCCACTCGGCGTGCCGCAATTGCGCGCCGGCGAGTTCAAGCGGCATCGCCCCCGCCGTCCGGTAGATCTGTCGCCACCGCGGCAACGCACCCTGGAAGGCGCTGTCCGCTTCCGCGATGCGTTGCTGGCGCGCCAGTACCAGGGCCAGCTGTTCGGAGGTACGCATCAGCGCTCGGTCATCTGCCGGCAGGTGCCTGCGCCGGATCGCCAGCACCCGTCGGTACCCCCGCTCGGCCCCGGGCTCGTCTCCGCGCGCGGCGAGCAGGCCCGCGTACGCATTGAGGATATGGGCATGATCGAGGCCATCCGCGCCACCGACCCGCTCGCTGGTCGCCAGCGCCTGCAGCAGGTGCTCGTGCGCTTCGAGGTAGTTCCCCCGGTCCTGCAGCGCGATCGCCAGGCGCAGCCGCGCCTTCGCCACCTTGTCGCTGTCGATGCCGTACAGGGCGCGCGCCAGCGCCAGATTCTCGCGCAGCAGCGCCACCGACTCGCCATGACGGCCCTGCGCGGCAAGGGTGACGGCGAGCCCCTGGAGGCTGGACTGCACCATGTCGCTGTGCCGATGGTGCCGGCGCCTGATCGCGAGCGCCTGTCGATAGTGGGTTTCGGATGCAGCGTTGTCCCCCATCTCGCGATGCAGCAAGCCCAGATTGTGGAGCGCGCTGGAGTTCGCGACCGTTCCCTCACCGAAGACCCTGCGACCGATCGCAAGACTGCTTTCCAGCGCTTCGCGCGAACCGTCGAGATCGGCGCTCCTCAACAGCGCCAGGCCGAGCACGTTGTAGGCGTGGGCCAGCGCCGCCTGGTCGGCACCGCCCGACTCGCGCAACGCCACCGCCTGCCGCGCGACCTCGACGGCCTGGTCGCCCCGCATCTGGTTGGACATGAGGACGGACAGTTCATCGAGGGCGCTGGCTGCATCGAGCGGCCGGGCGACGGCGGGAGCGAGGTAGTCGTCGGCCGCCTGCCGAAACAGTCCTTCCGCCCGCCCCGGCACGCCGAGCCCCCGGTAAGCCCGGCCCAGCACCATGCGCAGGCGCGCCTGCATGTGCGGAGCGTGCGCCAGGCTCGAGTCGACCCTGGCCGCGCCGCGATCGAGGACCTCGCGCGCGCTTATCTCGCCCCGTCCGTCCTTGCCCTGCGCCGCACCGCTGTCGACGGTGAACGCTTCGATCAGGAAGTCCGCGACCTGGCTGGCGACTTCGGCCTCGCGCTGCGCGCGCGCCTGGGCCATCCCCAGTTGCCAGACGAACACGCCTGCGCCCAGCACCATCGCCGCGGCCACCGCCCCCTCCCGCCAGTGCCGATGCAGCCACCTGCCGGCACGGTAGCGCAGGGTCGGCACGCGGGCGCGCACCGGGCGCCGTTGCATATGCCGCTCGACGTCGGCGGCGAACGCCTCCACCGACGGGTATCGCCGAGATGGATCGAGCGCGCATGCACGGGCGGCGATCGCGTCCAGGTCGCCCGCCAGGCGTCGACGCCAGGGGCAAGCCGGGTGGGCGTGGGCGGAAGGCATCGGGACCGGCACGCCGATGTCGCCCGCGCCGCGGCCGACCCTTCGGCACGCCAGCAATTCGGTCAGCAGGATCCCGAGGCTGAAGACGTCGCTGACGACGCTGACGGACTTGCCGGCGAACAACTCCGGACTGGCGTAGGCAGGGGTGCAGAACGCGCTGGCCTCTCCCGGCGCCTCCGCATCCAGCAGCCGGGCGATGCCGAAATCCAGCAGCACCGGATCGCCGCCCGGACGCACCAGCACGTTCCCGGGCTTGAGGTCGCAATGCACCACCAGGCGCTGGTGCGCGGCCTGCACCGCGCGGCAGATGCGCAGGAACATCCCGAGGCGTTGTTGCAGGGGTGGTGCCGCTTGCTCGCAGTACTCGTCCAGCGGCTGGCCCTGGACGTACTCCATCACCAGGTACGGCGCGCCCGCAGGGGTGGTGCCGCCGTCGTAGAGCCGGGCGATGTCCGGATGCTGCAGGTCCGCAAGGATCTGGCGCTCGACCGCCAGGCGTTCGGCGGTCGCCCCTCCGCCTGCGGTGCCGCGCAGCAGCTTGATCGCCACGCGCTGGCGGAACAGGCCATCGGCGCGTTCGGCCACGAACACGGTGCCCATGCCGCCGCTTCCCAGGCGTTCGACCAGTTGCCAGGCGCCCAGGCGCCCGCCGACCTGCAGTTCGGCGTCGGGCAACGACGCCATGAGGTCCCGCAGCGGCTGCAGCGCGCGGTCGAAGCTGGCGGTCTGTGCATGGAGCAGGGCCAGGGCCTCGGCCACCAGTGCAGGATCCTCGCTGAGCGCGCGCAGGCCCGCCTCCCACTGCGACGACGGCAGGTCGCACACCGCGTCGAACAGCCGCCTCAGGTCCTGCCAGTGCGCGGCGTCCATGGCCGTGGTTTCCATGCCTAGGACAGCCGCTGGTTCAACCACGCCCGCGCAAAGCGCAGGTCGCGCTCGACCGTCGGCACCGATATCCCCAGCACGCAGGCGATATCGCGCTGTTCCATGCCGCCGAAGTAGGCCATCTCCAGGCCGCGCGCGGCGCGCACATCGCGCATCGCCAACTGCTCGAGCGCCTGGTGAAGCGCCATCACGTCGTATTCCACGTCCTCGCCCGATTCGCGCTCCGCGTGCGAGAGCGTGAGCATGGCGACGTCGCCGCCACGTTTGTCCGCGGCACGGGCGCGCGCATGGTCGACCAGCACCGAACGCATCTTCAGCGACGCCAGCGCGAAGAAGTGCGCGCGGTCCTCCCAGTCGAGATCGCCGCCGAGCATGCGCATCAGCGCCTCGTTGACCACGGCCGTCGGCTGGAGCGTACGCTGGTCGCGGCTGCGGCCCAGGCGCGCGGCCGCCATCCCGCGCAAGGTGTCGTAGACCTCTTCCAGCAAACGGTCGCGCGCGGCCGCGTCGCCTCCCCGCCACCCATGCAGCAAACGGGTCAGATCCTCACCCATCGCCTCGCTCCGACCTCCGGTTGGGTGCGCGACCCCTTGGGGCCGGATCATAGCCGCCCGTGCCGGGGGCGGGGATCGCTCCCCCTTCGCCGCGCCTCGCCTGGACGCCTCAGTCGTCGCCCTGGAAGCCGCCGGCACGGAAGGTGAGCACCAGGGTGTCGCGATGGCCGGGCGCATCTTCGCTGGCCGGCTGGATCGGGGTCGACTCGTGGATCATGCGTGCATCGTCCAGGAACAGCAGCGACCACGGCTGCAGCAGGGTGAAGCGCTGCCCGTCGGGGCCGTCGGCCTGGAACACGCGGGTCTCCCCGCCCTTGATGGCGTGGCGCGCCACCAGGATCACGGCGACGAAATCGACGCCGTCGCGGTGCGCGCCTTCCGGCGTCGGCCGGCCGATGCCGTCGGTGGTGTCGATGCGGAACTGGTGCGCCTCCACGTACCACGGCTGGTCGCCCTTGAGCGCGGAACACCAGCGGGCCAGGCCGCGGAGCAGCGCCGTCCACGCCGGCGCGCCGACCGTTTCCGGTGCGATCGGCTCGAACATGCGCAGCATGCCGCCATGCAGCGCGTTGTAATCGAGCGACTGCCAGTGGGCGCGGTGCGGAGCCTGGCGCACGTCGTCGCCCTGGACCACGAAGCACGAATGCCGGCGGCTGCGGTAGCGGCCGCCGTCGCGGAGATAGGCGTCGGGCGGCAGGTCGTTCCAGCCCGCTTCCAGGCGCGCGAAGTCCTCGCCGCGCGCCTGCGCCAGGGCGGCGAGCGCGTCTGCCGGGAGCACCGCGAAGCCGTGAACGCGGATGTCGTCCAGCACCCGGCGGGCGTCGGACAGGGGCGGGGGAAACGGAGCCGTCATCGGCGGATTATCGCGGAATCGGGCCGCGCGATGCAGGGCGGACCCTCGGGAAGCGGGCCACCGCCCCCCCCCCCACCGGGTGCCCTTTGCCCCGCCGTGCCCGCTGCCCGCTGGAACCGCGGGATCCGCCGCACCCCCGTCGCCGGGGGCCGCACCCTCGCGATCCCGCGCGAACGGACCGGCATCCACCTGGAGGCCCAGGCCGCCGTGCCAGCCCGGAAAACGAGAAGACCCGCCGAAGCGGGTCCTCTCGTATCGCGGATTGGCAGCCCCGGAAGGATTCGAACCTCCGAATGCCTGAGTCAGAGTCAGGTGCCTTACCGCTTGGCGACGGGGCTATGCAACCGATTGTAACGCCGTCGACGGACGACGGCGTGGAAACCGGATTAACGCTTCGAGAACTGCGTGGCGCGGCGGGCCTTGTGCAGGCCGACCTTCTTGCGCTCGACCTCGCGCGCGTCGCGGGTCACGAAGCCGGCCTTGCGCAGGTCGGTCTTCAGGGTCTCGTCGTACTCGACCAGCGCACGGGCGATGCCCAGGCGGATCGCGCCGGCCTGGCCGGTGGTGCCGCCGCCGGACGCGGTCACGACGATGTCGAAGCTTTCCGTGTTCTTCGTCAGTTCCAGCGGCTGGCGCACGATCATGCGCGCGGTCTCGCGGCCGAAGAACTCGTCCAGCGGACGGCCGTTGACGGTGATGCTGCCGCTGCCCTTGCGCAGGAACACGCGGGCGGTGGAGGACTTGCGACGGCCGGTGCCGTAATTCTGGGTGATAGCCATCGTTTAGATATCCAGGGGCTGGGGCTGCTGGGCGGCGTGCGGATGCTCGGCACCCTTGTACACCTTGAGCTTGCGGTACATGGCGCGGCCGAGCGTGTTCTTCGGCAGCATGCCCTTGACCGCGATCTCGATCACCCGCTCGGGGTGGCGCGCCAGCGCCTGCGCCAGCGACTCGGTCTTGAGGTTGCCGATATGGCCGGTGAAGCGGTGGTACTTCTTGTCGGCCAGCTTGTTGCCGGTCACCGTGATCTTCTCGGCGTTGATCACGACCAGGTAATCGCCGGTGTCGACGTGCGGGGTGTAGACCGGCTTGTGCTTGCCGCGCAGGCGGCGCGCGAGTTCGGAACTCAGGCGGCCCAGCGTCTTGCCGGTGGCGTCGACGAGATACCAGTCGCGCTGGACGGTCTCGGACTTGGCGGTGAAGGTCTTCATCGAAAAATGACTCCGGGCGGGGTGCCTGGTCGGGCTGGTTCCGGGACCCCGGGGGGCGGCGGAACGTCACCACGCGTTGTGATTGCGGGAAAAAGAAGCGGAATTCTAGCCTTCGGCGTCGCCCGGCGCAAGCCGCGTCCCGAAGCGCTGGCATCCCCGGCGCCCGCAGGCGACGATGGCGGTTCCCGCCAGACCCGCGGCCCTACCGGCCACGGCCACCCGGAGTCCCGATGCCTGCGCCCCCCACCCCGCAGTTGCCCGCCACCCTGCCCGCCCCGCCACGCGTCGTCCCGCGCCGCCTGGCGCCCCTGGACCAGGTCCTGGTGGAGGCCCAGCGCGCGCTGGAAACGGTGTTCGGCCGGCCCATGGCGCAGCGCGCCAACCCGGCCGGGGACACGCCGGACGTGGAACTGGACCCGGCCGGGCGCCGCCACGCCGCCGGGCTGATGCGGATCAACCATGTCGGCGAGGTCTGCGCCCAGGGGCTGTACTTCGGCCAGGCCGCGGTCGCGCGCGAGCCCGCGACCCGGGAGCACCTGCTCGAGGCCGCGCAGGAGGAAACCGACCACCTGGCCTGGTGTGCCGACCGCCTGGGCGAACTCGACAGCCGCCCCAGCCTCTTCAATCCGCTGTGGTACGGCGGCAGCTATGCGCTCGGGGTGGCCGCCGGCCTGCGCGGCGACGGCTGGAACCTGGGTTTCGTGGTCGAGACCGAGCGCCAGGTCGAGGCCCACCTCGACGAACACCTGCAGACCCTCCCGGAGGCCGACCAGCGCAGCCGGGAGATCCTGCGCCAGATGAAACAGGACGAGGCCCGCCACGCCGACAGCGCCGAACTCGCCGGCGCCCGCATCCTGCCGCAGCCGATCCCGACGCTGATGGCGGCGGCATCGAGGTTCATGAAGGCGGTGGCGTATCGGCTGTAGAGCGGATTGCCCGCTCTACAGCCGGGATTGGGATTCGGGATTGGGGATTGGATAAAGCGCGGCGTGGGCGCCTGATCTCAGACGGAAACGGCCCCGCACTGCGCAAGGCCGTTCTCATGCGGGAACCGCTGTTCCGAATCCCCAATTCCGAATCCCGAATCCCCGCTTTCCATCAATCGATCAGGTTGCGCCCGTGGTACAGCTCCTCGATCTCGCGCTTGAGCCGGGCCTCGATCTTCATGCGCTCCTTGAACGAGAGGTTCCGGGCCTTTTCCTCGAACAGGTAGTTGTCGAGGTCGAAGTCCTTCAGGTGCATCTTCGTGTGGAACAGGGCCTCCTGGTACACGTTGACGTCCAGCATCTCGTAGCGGGCGCGGATGTTCTTGGCCAGGTAGTCCTGGATCGAGTTGATCTTGTGGTCGATGTAGTGCTTGCGGCCCTTGATGTCGCGGGTGAAGCCGCGCACCCGGTAGTCCATCACCACGATGTCGGACTCGAGGCTCTCGATCAGGTAGTTCAGCGCCTTCAGCGGCGAGATCACGCCGCAGGTCGACACGTCGATGTCGGCGCGGAAGGTGGCGATGCCGTTGTCCGGGTGGGTCTCCGGGTAGGTGTGCACCGTGATGTGCGACTTGTCCAGGTGGGCCACGACCGCGTCGGAGATGATCTCCTTGCCGGCGTCCTTCTTGTCGATCACCGGCTCCTCGGAGATGAGGATGGTCACCGAGGCGCCCTGCGGGTCGTAGTCCTGGCGGGCGATGTTGAGGATGTTGGCGCCGATGATCTCGGCCACGTCGCTCAGGATCTGGGTCAGGCGGTCGGCGTCGTACTGCTCGTCGATGTACTCGATGTAGCGTCGGCGCTCGTCTTCCGACGCGGCGTAGCACACGTCGTAGATGTTGAACGACAGCGACTTGGTGAGGTTGTTGAAGCCCTGGAGCTTCAGGCGAGGCAGTGGCTTGACCACGTCGGACGGTCCCCGGTCGGGCAGGCGAAGGGCGGAATTATGCGGCAAAGCCCGTGACCACGGGGGCAACGCGTTTGCTACGCGGGCACGGACGTCCTAATCTCACGGCTTCCCCCGTTCCCCCCTGCATGAACCCAAGCCCTGTGGCCCTGATCAGCAGCTACCGCCGCCCTGCCCACCCGATGGCGCCGTCCCCCGCGACCATCGAGCGTTTCCTCGCCCATTGCCACCGCCGGCGCTATCCGCCGCGAACGGAGGTGTTCCGGCCCGGCGATCCGGCCGGCACGCTCTATTTCGTCATCAGCGGCTCGGTCAGCATCATCACCGAGGAGGACGACGGCCGGGAGCTCGTGCTGGGCTACTTCGGCAACGGCGAGTTCGTCGGCGAGATGGGGCTGTTCATCGAAACCGACGTGCGCGAGGTGATCCTGCGCACCCGGACCCAGTGCGAACTGGCCGAGATCAGCTACGAGCGGCTGTACCAGCTGTTCGACGGCACCCTGGCCAACGACGCGACCTCGATCATGTACGCGATCGGCGTGCAGCTCTCGCGTCGGCTGCTCGACACCAGCCGCAAGGCGGGGCGCCTGGCCTTCCTCGACGTGACCGATCGCATCATCCGGACCCTGCACGACCTGACCCGCGAGCCCGAGGCGATGACCCATCCGCAGGGTACCCAGCTGCGCGTGTCGCGGCAGGAACTGGCGCGCCTGGTCGGCTGCTCGCGCGAGATGGCGGGCCGGGTGCTGAAGAAGCTGCAGGTCGACGGCAAGCTGCACGCCCGCGGCAAGACCATCGTGCTCTACGGGACGCGATGAGCGTCGGCCACTTCGGCGCCGGCGGCAACCTGCCGGACGCCGACCTGCGCAGCGCCGGCCTGATCGACGCCGACGACGTCGCCGCGCTGCTGTCCGAACTCGGTTATCCCTGCGACCCGGAGGACGCCGCGCGCCGGATCCGGGCGATCCTCGACAACGACCGCCAGGCGCTGGTGGTGGCGCGGGTCGGCGGCACGGTGTCCGGGCTGATCGCCCTCGACTTCATGTACTACCTGCCGCTCGACACCCTGACCTGCCGCATCACCGCGCTGGTGGTGACGCCTTCGGCACGCGGCCAGGGGCTGGGCCGGCAACTGCTGCGCGAGGCCGAACGCCGCGCCCGCGCCGGTGGCGCCGCGCGGCTGGAACTGTCCAGCGGCTCGCAACGCACCGACGCCCACGCCTTCTACAAGGCCTGCGGCTTCAGCGACGGCACCGTCCGTTTCATCAAGCGCCTGGGCGACGCGTAGGCCGGGCTCCGGGCCCGGCGGTGGTCTGCAGGTGGCCTCGGCCGCGATCCGCCGCCATCGCCCTGACCAGGGGGGTCCGCGCTCCGCAGCCCACGCTCCCCGTCGCGCCTGCAGCCGATCCTACGCCGCGCTCGCTGCCGATGGAGGCCGATCGCCAGCCCGGTCCTCGCAGCCCCAGTTGAGGATCGGCGTGCCCGTGGGCAGGACGCGGCGGAACATGTCGACGGCGCCAGGCTTGGGATTCACCACCACCGGCGCCCGCGCCGCCTTCAGCAGCGGCAGGTCTGCGCTGGAGTCGGAATAGGCGACGTCGATCTCGCCGTACCCGCGCTCGCGCAGCATCCGCATCTTCTCCTCGGCATGGCAGTGGCGGATGGCGACGATCGCGCCCAGCCGCGGCCCCACCGCGGTGCCGATCACGGGTACGGCCTCGTGCGCGACGAAGGCCAGGATCGCGCGCGCCAGCTCCGGCGGCGCACCAGTGGCGATCACCACCCGGTCGCCGGCCTCGCGGTGCCGGTGCAGCACCTCCAGCGCCACCGGCAGCAGGCGGCCACGGAGCCAAGCATCGTGGCTGGCGACATAGCGGTCGATGGCGTCGTCCAGCGTGCGCCGGCGCGGCATGCCCACGGTGCCGATCCACACGAATCCCGAGATGCCCCGTCGCCGCGTGGGCAGGAACGCCACCATCGGCCCCAGCACCGGTGCGGCCAGCAGCGCCAGCGCCGTGCGCCAGGCGCTGCGCCGGATCAGCCAGGCGAACAGGTGGCTGCCCGAATCGCCGTCGTACAGCGTGTGGTCGAAGTCGAAGACCACCAGCGGCGCGTCGTCGCCCGGAACCGTGACTGCGCTCATGCCGGGAAGAACAGTCGCCGCAGGGCGGCGCCCGGGTCCTCGTCACGCATGAACGCCTCGCCGACGAGGAACGCCTCGACCCCGGCCGCACGCATGCGGGCGACGTCCGCAGCGCAATGGATCCCGCTCTCGGTCACCAGCCGCCGGTCGCGCGGCACCGCGTCGCGCAGCGACAGGGTGGTATCGAGCGAGACCTCGAACGTGCGCAAGCTGCGGTTGTTGACGCCCAGCAGCGGCGCCGGCACCTGGATCGCGCGCTCCAGTTCGTCGATGTCGTGCACCTCGACCAGCACGTCCAGCCCCAGCGCCATCGCGGTGCCGGACAGGTCGGCCAGCTGCCCGTCCGAGAGCGCGGCGACGATCAGCAGGATGCAGTCGGCCCCCAGCGCGCGCGCCTCGTACACCTGGTAGGGGTCGATGGTGAAATCCTTGCGCAGCACCGGCAGCGCGCAGGCGGCGCGCGCCTGCTGCAGGTAGGCGTCGGCGCCCTGGAAGAAATCGACATCGGTCAGGACCGACAGGCAGGCCGCGCCGCCGGCCTCGTAGCTGCGCGCGATCGCGGCCGGATCGAAGTCGGGCCGGATCACGCCCTTCGAGGGACTGGCCTTCTTGACCTCGGCGATCACGGCCGGGGCGCCGGCCGCGATCTTCGCCTCGACCGCCACGGCGAAGCCGCGCGGTGCCGGCATGTCGGCGGCGAGCGCGCGCATGTCCGCCAGCGGGCGTGCGCCGGCGCGCGCGGCGACTTCCTCCACCTTGCGTTGCAGGATCCGTTGCAGGATGTCGTCCTGGCGCGGCAGCGAGGGCCGCAGCAGAGGGTTCACGGAGTTGTTTCCTTCTCGATGCCGGTCGCCCTGTTCCGGGGCCGGTACGCGATCTCACCGGGCATGATCGCAGGACACGCCACGCCATGCGAGCGGCCCGCGCGTCGCCGGACGGCGCTGCTCATCCAGCTTCGCCGCCGTGCGCCTGTTCCCGGTCCCAGCCGTAGGCGCGCTCCACCCTGGCGATGCGCAGTTCGAAGTGCCGGTACCACTCGGCGCGACCGCGTTCGCGTGCCGCCGCGTGCTCGGCGTGCAGGCGCCAGGCGCGGATCGCGTCCTCGCTCTCCCAGTAGGCGACGGTGATCCCGAAGCCGTCTTCCCCGCGGGTCGATTCGACGCCGAGGAAGCCGGGCTGCTGCTGCGCCAGTTCGACCATGCGGTCTGCGGTCTCGCCGTAGCCGTTGTCGCCATCGGTACGTTGCGAGCTGAAGATCACCGCGTAGTAGGGCGGTTTCGGCAGCGTGGCGAATGCGGTCGGATGCATGGCGGACCTTCGGGGTGCGTCCCGGGGGCCGGCGATTGTCGCAAACGCGCCGGGCCCGGTCAGCCCCCGCCCGAGGCGAGCCGGCGGGTGGCCGCGACGAAGGCTTCCAGCTTCGCCATCGCCGCCCCGGAGGCCACCGCTTCGCGCGCCCGGCCGATGCCCTCCTCGATCGAGTCCGCTACGCCGGCCACGTACAGCGCCGCGCCGGCATTGAGCGCGACGATCTCCAGCGGCAAGCCCGCCTCGCCGCGCAGCGCGCCCAGCAGCATGGCCTTCGAGCCGGCCGGATCGTCGACCCGCAGGTTGCGGCTGGCGGCCATCGCGATGCCGTAATCCTCGGGATGGATCTCGTATTCGCGCACCCTGCCGTCGCGCAGTTCGCCGACCAGGGTCGCGGCGCCGAGCGAGATCTCGTCCATGCCGTCGCGCCCCCACACCACCAGCGCGCGCTCGGTGCCCAGTTCCTGCAGCACGCGCACCTGGATGCCGACCAGGTCCGGGTGGAACACGCCCATCAGCACCGAGGGCGCCGACGCAGGGTTGGTCAGCGGCCCGAGGATGTTGAAGATCGTGCGTACGCCCATCTCGCGTCGCACCGGCGCCACCGCCTTCATCGCCGGGTGGTGGATCGGCGCGAACATGAAGCCGACGCCGGTCTGGCCGATGCAGTCGGCGACCTGCGGCGGCTGCAGTTCGATCGCCGCGCCCAGCGCCTCCAGCGCATCGGCGCTGCCCGACTTCGAGGACACGCTGCGGTTGCCGTGCTTGGCCACGCGCGCGCCCGCGGCCGCGGCGACGAACATGCTGGCGGTGGAGATGTTGAAGGTATGGGAGCCGTCGCCGCCGGTGCCGACGATGTCGACCAGGTGGCTGCGGTCGGGCACGTCGACGGTGCGCGAGAGTTCGCGCATCACCTTCGCCGCCGCGGCGATCTCGTCGACCGTCTCCTTCTTCACCCGCAGCCCGGTGAGGATCGCCGCGGTCATCACCGGCGACACCTCGCCCCGCATGATCTGGCGCATAAGCGAGATCATCTCGTCGTGGAAGATCTCGCGATGCTCGATGGTGCGCTGCAGGGCTTCGTTGGGGGTGATGGTCATGGTGGGGCCGTGATTCGTGATTCGTGATTCGTGATTCATGATTCGTGAAAATCTACACGCTGTCATCCCGAGCGAAGCGAGGGATCTGCTTCATGCACGGCTTCGGCCACGAGATCCCTCACTGCGTTCGGGATGACAGGCCTTTCGACACCCCGGTTGCGGGCGTCGCCTGCACGTCGCCGGCGCCATCGTCATCGCTCCAGGAAGTTCTTCAGCAGCGCATGCCCATGCTCGGTCAGGATCGACTCGGGATGGAACTGCACCCCCTCGACCGGATGCTCGCGATGGCGCAGCCCCATGATCGCCTCGAACGCGCCATCCTCGTGCTCGGTCCACGCCGTGACTTCCAGGCAGTCGGGCAGCGAGTCGCGCTCGACCACCAGCGAGTGGTAGCGCGTGGCCTCGTAGCCATCGGGCAGGGCCGCGAACACGCCCTCCCCCCGGTGCCGGATCGGCGAGGTCTTGCCGTGCATGATCCGGCCCGCGCGCACCACCCGGCCGCCATAGGCCTGGCCGATCGCCTGGTGGCCCAGGCACACGCCCAGGATCGGCGTGGTCGCGCCGAGACGCTCCACCAGTGCCAGCGACACCCCGGCCTCGTTGGGCGTGCACGGCCCCGGCGAGATCACGATGCGCTCCGGCGCCAGCGCCGCGATGTCATCGACGCCCAGCTCGTCGTTGCGCACCACCCGCACCTCGGCGCCCAGAGCCTGCAGGTACTGCACGAGGTTCCAGGTGAAGCTGTCGTAGTTGTCGATCATCAGCAGCACGTCACAACCCCTTCGCCGCTTCGGCCACGGCGCGGAACAGCGCGCGGCCCTTGTTCATGGTTTCGTCCCACTCGGTCTGCGGGTCGGAGTCGTGGACGATCCCGGCGCCGGCCTGGACGTGCAGCCTGCCGTCCTGGATCACCGCGGTGCGGATCGCGATCGCGGTGTCGGCGTCGCCGTGCCAGCCGATGTAGCCGATCGCGCCGGCGTAGACGTTGCGCTTGACCGGCTCGAGCTCGCGGATGATCTCCAGCGCGCGGATCTTGGGCGCGCCGCTGACGGTGCCGGCGGGGAACGTCGCGCGCAGCACGTCGGCGTAGGACAGGCCGGGCTTCAGCCGCCCCGTGACCTCGCTGACGATGTGCATGACGTGGCTGTAGCGTTCGATCACGAAGCTGTCGCCGACCTTTACGCTGCCGGCTACGGAGACGTGGCCGACATCGTTGCGGCCGAGGTCGATCAGCATCAGGTGCTCGGCGCGTTCCTTCGGGTCGGCCAGCAGCTCGGCTTCGAGCGCCAGATCCTCTTCGTGCGTGGCGCCGCGCGGCCGGGTGCCCGCGATCGGGCGCACGGTGACCTCGGCCCCGCCGTCGCCGCCATGCTGCAGCCGCACCAGGATCTCCGGCGAAGAGCCCACCACCTGGGTGCCGCCGACATCGAGGAAGTACATGTACGGCGACGGGTTCATCGCGCGCAAGGCGCGGTACACGTCCACGGGCCGTGCGTTGAAGGGCACGCTCATGCGCTGCGACAGCACCACCTGGAACGCATCACCCGCGGCGATGTAGTCCTTGGCCCGGGCGACGGCCGCGAGGAAACCCTCGCGGGTAAAGCCCGACTCGAAGTGCGCCTCGTCCAGCGCTTCGGGGCGCAGGGTTTCGGGATAGCCCGCACCGCCGTGGCGCAGCCGGTGCGCGAGCGCGTCGAGCCGGCGGCTGGCGCGCGCGAACGCCTGCGGCTCGCGCGGATCGGCATGCACCACCAGGTACAGCCGGCCCTTGAGGTTGTCGAACACGGCCACGTCCTCGCTGAGCATCAGCAGGATGTCGGGCGTGCCCAGCTCGTCGCGGTTGGCGTTGGCGCGCAGCCGCGGCTCGATGTACTCGATGCACTCGAAGCCGAACCAGCCCACCAGACCGCCCGTGAAGCCGGGCAGGCCGGGCACGCGCGGCACCGAATGCTCCACCCGCAGGCGCTCGACCTCCGCGAACGGATCGTCCACCTCGCGTTGCTCGACCACTTCGCCATGCTCGCTGACCGTCAGCGTCTGCCCGTGGAAGGCGTACACCCGCGTGGCCGGCAGGCCGATGATCGAGTACCGGCCGAAGCGCTCGCCGCCCTCGACCGATTCGAACAGGTAGGTATGCGGGCCGTCGGCGAGCTTGAGGTAGACCGACAGCGGCGTGTCGAGGTCGGACAGGACCTCGCGCACGACCGGGATGCGGGTATGGCCTTCGGCGGCCTGCCGCTCAAACGCGGCTTGCGGGGACTCGACTTGCGGTGACACGCGGCATTTCCTCGGACGGCGGGCGGGCGGTTGCGACGGCGGCTGCGGGCCACCATCGCCAGCCTTCGCCGGCGGTACGGAAATGCGGGAATGCGGACGCGCCCATGGGCGCTAATGTAGCGATTTCGCGCTCAGTCCGCGACCGGTGGTTGCGAGCGCAACGGACACCCGGCCGGCAGGTGCATGCGTACCCGCCCCGGCACGCAATCGATGCGGAACCGGGTGGACTCCACCGGCTCGCCGTCGAGGTTGAGCACCAGCGGCGCCGCGGCCTCGATCTCGATCCACGACAACCGTACCCGCGTGGCGACGCGGTCGAGCGCCGCCACCTTGCCCTCGCTGACGACCGTGCCGAGCGTGGCGGCGACTTCGCCCTCCAGCTCCGGGATGACGGTAACGTCGAGCAGGCCGTCGTCGACCAGCGCATCCGGGCACAGCGCCTGGCCACCGCCGGCCTGGCGCCCGTTGCCGATGCCGAGCGCGATGAAGCCGCCGCGCCAGGCGAAATCCGGTCCGCGCAGGCGGGCCTCGACCGGCTCGATGCGGCCCAGCCTGGACAGGCCGGTCAGCACGTAGGCCAGTCCGCCGAGCAGCTTCTTCATGCCCTCCGGCGTTTCCACCGTGACCTGGGTGCCGAAGCCGCCGCTGGCGAGGTTGGCGGCCCATCGAAGCTTGCCATTGGCTTCCAGGCGCAGCAGGTCGATGGCGTGCGCAGGCTGCGCCGCGATCAGTTCCAGGGCCGGCAACGGCTCGACGGGCAGGCCCGCGGCGGTGGCGAAATCGTTGGCGGTGCCCATCGGCACCAGCCCCAGCGTGGGCAGCGCCGCGGCGGGTTCGTCGCGTCCGGCCAGCGTGGCGGCGACTTCGCTCAGGGTGCCGTCGCCACCGGCCGCGACGATCGCGCTGGCGCCGTCGTCGATCGCCTCGGCCACGTAGCGCTGGGCGTCGCCGTCCTCCCAGGTCACGCGCACGTCCAGGTCGAGTCCGCGCTCGCGCATCGCATGCACGGCCTCGCGCAGGTCGTCGTCGCCCGCGGACTTGCCGTTGATGATCAGGCGCCAGTGCGGTGCGGTCATGGGTGCGCGGAGCAGGCTGGGGAGGGCAACGGTGTAACACGCGCCGGGAGCCCGCGCTTCACGCGCATTCCACGGAAGGCGGACGACGGCAACGGGCGCTGAATGCGCCCGTCGCTGTCATGCGCGCGTCACCGGTGCCGCGCAGCATGGAAGGCCATAGCAGGGACGACGGGCGGGGGCGGGATTGCCCCCATGTCTTCCGGCGACGGATCCGCCGCGACAAGGCGGGTCCGTCGCCAGGCAAGCGGACACCGGCAGCGCTCCGGCTTCAGGCCAGCGGCGCATCCGCCAGGATCACGCCATCCTCGTCGGCGGCCAGCCATTGCCCGGCCTCGATCAGCAGCCCGCCGAACTCCACCGGGACATCACGCAGGCCCTGGCCGCGCTTGTCGGTCTTCATCGGGCACGTGGCCAGTGCCTTGACGCCCAGGTCGAGCGCGGCGATCGCGACGCTGTCGCGGATCGCGCCATGCACCAGGACCCCGCTCCAGCCATTGGCCGCCGCCTGTTCGGCAAGCATGTCGCCGAGCATCGCGCGGCGCAGCGAGCCGCCGCCGTCGATCACCAGCACCCGCCCCTCGCCCGGCTCGGCGACCGCTACGCGCACCAGCGAGTTGTCCTCCAGCGCCTTGACCGTGCTCACCTGGCCGGAGAACGCGATCCGCCCGCCGTAGTCGCGCAGCGGCAGCTCGAGCACGCGGACGCGTCCGACGAACCGGTCGCACAGGTCGCAGGTGTTCATCGCGCGGCGCCCGCGATCGCGTCGCGCATGCGCGCGATCACCGCGGCGTAGTCAGGCTGGCCGAAGATCGCGCTGCCGGCGACGAAGGTGTCGGCGCCAGCGGCGGCGATCGCGCCGATGTTGTCCGGCTTCACCCCGCCGTCGATCTCGAGCCGGATCGGCTTTCCGCTCGCGTCGATGCGCTCGCGCACCCGGCGCAGCTTGTCCAGCGTCGAGGGGATGAAGGCCTGGCCGCCGAAGCCGGGGTTGACCGACATCAGCAGCACCAGGTCGAGATCCTCGAGCACGTGGTCGAGCACGTCCAGCGGCGTCGCCGGGTTCAGCACCAGGCCCGCCTGGCAGCCTTCGCCCCTGATCAGCTGGATCGTGCGGTGCACGTGGCGCGAGGCCTCGGGATGGAAGCTGACCAGGCTGGCGCCGGCCCTGGCGAAATCCGGCACCAGGCGGTCGACCGGCTCGACCATCAGGTGCACGTCGATCGGCGCGGTCACGCCGTGCCTGCGCAACGCCTCGCAGACCATCGGGCCGATGGTCAGGTTGGGCACGTAGTGGTTGTCCATCACGTCGAAGTGCACCCAGTCGGCGCCGGCGGCCAGCACGCGGTCGACCTCCTCGCCGAGTTTCGCGAAGTCCGCGGAGAGGATCGAAGGGGCGATGACGGCGGGCTGCATGCAAGCTCTCTCCTGGTTCGTCGCGGGCGCCGGGGGCGTCCGTTCGTTCACATCTCCGGTCGCGCGGTCCTGCACCCGCGGCGACCTCCACCGTACGGCCGGTCGATGCGGCCCGTTCAGCGCTGCCGCAACTCCCGGATGCGGTCGTAGGCGGCGTTGATCGCGCGCGCCTTCTCCTCGGCCCTGGCGCGCAGTTCGGGCGCGGCGCCGGCGACCTTGTCGGGGTGGTACTGCGACATCAGCCGGCGGTAGGCCTGGTCGATCTCGGCATCGCTGGCATCGCTGGTCACCCCCAGCACCCGGTAGGGCTTCGCCTTGCCGGGCGCGATCCAGCCGGCATCGAAGGCATGGCCGATCAGCAGCCCGATCAGCCCGCCCGCGGGGTGGCGCAGCAGCAGCCAGCCGGCGATGAAACCCAGCAGTTTTCCGTACCAGCGGTTCATCCCGACAGTGTAGCCGTCCGGCGGGCCGGCCCGTTCATCGCCGCGGCGAAATGGCACTACACTTGCCGGCCCGCCCGAAGGCCCACCTCCTTGGCGACCACGCTGCTGTCCTCCGAACTGCCCGGCCTGCCCCTGCGCCATCGCGGCAAGGTCCGCGACGTGTTCGACCTCGGCAACGACAAGCTGCTGATGGTCGCCACCGACCGCCTGAGCGCGTTCGACGTGGTGCTGCCCGACCCGATCCCCGGCAAGGGCGAGATGCTCTGCCAGATCAGCAATTTCTGGTTCGACCGGACCGCGGCGCTGATGCCCAACCACCTGACCGGCATCGATGTGGCCAGCGTGCTGCCCGCCGGCGTCGACCCGGCGCTGTACGCCCGGCGCGCGGTGGTGGCGAAGAAGCTGCGGCCGGTGCCGATCGAGGCGATCGCGCGCGGCTACATCATCGGCAGCGGCTGGAAGGACTACCAGCGCACCGGCCGGGTCAGCGGCATCGCCCTGCCCGGCGGCCTGCGTCAGGCCGAGCAACTGCCGGAGCCGATCTTCACCCCCTCGACCAAGGCCGCGGTCGGCAACCACGACGAGAACATCGATTTCGACACCGCGGTCAAGCTCGCCGGCGCCGACCTCGCCGAGCAGGTGCGCGACGCCACCCTGCGCCTGTACAAGCACGCCGCCGCGTACGCCGCCGAACGCGGCATCCTGCTGGCCGACACCAAGTTCGAGTTCGGCACCGACGAGGACGGCCGCCTGGTGGTGATGGACGAGATGCTCACGCCCGATTCCTCGCGCTACTGGCCGGCCGACGAGTACGAGGTGGGCACCAGTCCGCCGAGCTACGACAAGCAGATCGTGCGCGACTACCTGGAAACGCTGGACTGGGACAAGACCCCGCCCGGCCCGCGCCTGCCGGCGGAAGTGATCGCGCGCACGCGGGCGCGGTATGCCGAGGCGCTGCAGAGGCTGGCGGGCATCTCGATCGATTGACGCCCCCGGATCTCTCGACGGTCCGGCGTGGCGGAGCAGGTGTACGGCGCCCCCACCTACGCCCACGAGGGATTGCCGGTATCCTGCGGACACCCTGCATGCCCCGGGAAGAATGCCATGAGTGCCTCCGTCGATTCGACCGGCGAACGCCCCATCGACCGCTGGTTCGCCAGCTACTCGGCCGACCACCGCAACGACGCCAACCAGCGGATCCACGTGTTCGCGGTGCCGCTGATCCTGTGGAGCGTGATCGCGCTGCTGTGGTGCATCCCGGTGCCGCCCGAGACCGGCTTCCGCGCCGGGCTGTGGGCGGGGCTGGCCTGTTTCGCGGCGTGGATGTTCTATTTCCGCGCCTCTCGGCGGATCGGGTTCGGCATGCTCGCGGTGTTCGTGGCGATGCTGTGGCTGACGTTCTGGATCGAACGCCTGCAGGGCACGCGCTATTTGCTGTGGCTGGCGGTCGGCGTGTTCGTGGTGGCGTGGATCGCGCAGTTCGTGGGCCACAGCAAGCTGTTCGAAGGCAAGAAGCCGAGCTTCTTCACCGACCTGCGCTACCTGCTCATCGGCCCGGCCTGGGTGCTGTCGAAGCTGTACCGGAAACTCGGCTGGCACTGGTGAGGCCATGACCGCCGGCGCCGGGCTGCGCGGGCGCGACCTCGCGCTGGCGCTGGTGATCTGCCTGTGCTGGGCATTCAACTTCCTGACCTCCGCGCACGCGCTGCAGGAGATCCCGCCGTTCCTGTTCAGTGCGCTGCGCATGGCGATCGTGCTGGCGCTGCTCGTCGCCTTCATGCGGCTGCCGCCGCGCTCGCAGTGGTGGCGGCTGGCCGGGATCGCCATGTTCACCGGCGTGCTGCATTTCGGCACCAGCTTCCTGGCGCTCAAGCTCGCCGGCAACCTGTCGTCGCCGGCGATCGTCACCCAGACCTACGTGCCGATGGCGGTGCTGCTGGCGTGGTGGAGGCTGGGCGAACGCTTCGCCTGGCGCACCGCGCTCGGCATCGGCCTGAGCTTCGCCGGCGTGCTGGTGCTGGGCTTCGACCCGATGGTGCTGGACCGGCCGCTGGCGCTGTTCGTGATGCTGGGCTCATCGCTGATGGTGGCGATCGGCACGGTGCTGATGCGGCGCATGACCGGCGTCGGGCTCGTCGACCAGCAGGGCTGGACCGCGGCGCTGAGCGTGCTGCCGCTGCTGGCGATCAGCGCGATGGTGGAACCGGATGGATTCGCTGCGCTGCGCGAGGCCAGCTGGATCGGCTGGGGCGGCGCGGTGTACGCGGCGGTGTTCGCCTCGCTGCTCGGGCACGGGCTGTTCTTCAAGCTGGTGCAGCGACATCCGGTGGCGCAGGTGACGCCCTACCTGCTGATGACGCCGGTGTTCGCGGTGCTGCTGGGCATCGTGTTCTGGGGCGACCGCCCGGGCCCGGCGCTGTGGATCGGCGGGGCGATGGTGCTGGGCGGCGTGCTGGTGATCGCGATCCGCACGCTGCAGAAGAAGCGCCCGCCGGTGGCGGAGGTCACGCCGGAGGTGTGAACATCGCCGCGTCGGGGACGAACGGGCGTGGGGCGTAGCCGAAGTCGCGATGCGCGGGCGCGGCGTCGAAGACCAGGTCCTCGCGCATGCGCGCGAGCGCGGCATCGTTGAAGCCGGCGGCGAGACCGGCGAGCCGGGCCGGCGCCAGCAACGCGCGGAACAGCGGCGGCGGCAGCACCACCAGCCGCGGCTGCGACGGCAGCGTCGCCAGCACCCGTCGCACCATCTCGCGGTACGCCAGCGACTCGCCGCCCGGCAGGGCATAGGCCTTCGCGTGCGCATCGCCGGCATCGAGGCAGGCCATCGCCGCAGCGGCAAGATCGTCGACATGCACCGGCTGGCGCAGGCCGGTGGCATCGGCCGGCAGCGCGAAGCCGTGCAGCCGCTGCGCGAGCGCCGCGATCCGGGTGAGCGTGGCATCGCGGCCGACGCCGTAGACCAGGGTCGGCCGCAGCACGGTGGCGCCGATCCCGCGCGCGGCGGCGGCTTCGAACAATCGCGCTTCGGCCTCCCGCAGGCGCCGCGCGACGTCGCGCTCGGCGGCGTCGGCGGAGGCCTGCTTGACCTCGACGCTGGTCGAACCGAAGGCGACCACGCGTCCGCACGCCACTTCGCCGCGTGCGAACCACGCGGCGAACGCGTCCAGTGGCCCGCAGCTGAGGATCGCATCGACCTGCGCCGGCAGGTCGTGGCAGCCGGCGAGGTCGCCGCGCAGCCAGCGCACGCCTTCGGCTGCGGGCTGCGCATGGCGCGAGACCGCCCTTGCCTCCCAGCCGGCATCGGCCAGTCGCGCCAGCAGCGGGCGTCCGATCTGGCCGCTGCCGCCGAACACCAGCGCGGTGCGTCCCACGCGTGGCGCGGCCATCGGCGAATGCGGCGCTCGCGCCCGGTCTGCGGTCATCGCGACAGCATATCGCGCGGTTTCGCGCACGCGGTCGTCGGGTAAACTCGGGTGCCGGCCCGGCGCATGCGCGGCGTGCCGGCCTGCCCACACCGGATTTCCGATGCTGATCCTGCTCCTGGCCCTGCCCTTCGTGGCGGTGCTGGCCATCGCACTGGCCCGCAATGCCTCGCGACGGACCATCGCCTGGCTGGCGGCGGCCGCGCCGCTGCTCGGCCTGGGCGTGCTGGCGTGGTTCACGCCGGCGGTGATGGAGGGCGCGATCCCGGCCTGGAGCCTGCCGTGGATCCCGCAGGCGGGTCTGGCGCTGTCGCTGCGCCTGGACGGCCTGGCCTGGATGTTCGCCGGCCTGGTGCTCGGCATCGGCGTTCTGATCGTGATGTACGCGCGCTACTACCTGTCGGAAGCCGACAGCTCGCCGCGTTTCTTCGGCTACCTGCTGCTGTTCATGGGCGCGATGCTGGGCATGGTGCTGGCCGGCAACCTGCTGTTGCTGGTGGTGTTCTGGGAGCTGACCAGCATCAGCTCGTTCCTGCTGATCGGGTTCTGGAGCGACCGCCAGGACGCGCGCCAGGGCGCACGCATGGCCCTGACGATCACCGGCCTGGGCGGGCTGGCCCTGCTCGGCGGCGTGCTGCTGATCGGACGCGTGGTCGGCAGCTACGAACTCGACGCCGTGCTCGCGGCGGGCGATGCGATCCGCGCCAGTCGCGAGTACCCGGCGATCCTCGCCCTGGTCCTGGCCGGCGTGTTCACCAAGAGCGCCCAGTTCCCGCTGCACTTCTGGCTGCCGCAGGCGATGGCCGCGCCGACCCCGGTGTCGGCCTACCTGCATTCGGCGACGATGGTGAAGGCCGGCGTGTTCCTGCTGGCGCGGCTGCATCCCGCGCTCGCCGGCACCGATCTGTTCTTCTACGTGGTCAGCACCGTCGGCGCGATCACCCTGCTGGTCGGCGCCTGGTACGCGATCTTCCAGCACGACCTCAAGGGCCTGCTGGCGTACTCGACGATCTCGCACCTGGGCCTGATCACATTGCTGTTCGGGCTGTCGACGCCGATGGCGGTGGTGGCGGGCGTTTTCCACATCATCAACCACGCCACCTTCAAGGCCTCGCTGTTCATGGCCGCGGGCATCATCGACCACGAGTGCGGCACCCGCGACCTGCGGCGGCTCGGCAACCTGCGTCGCTACATGCCCTACACCGCCGCGCTGGCGATCGTGGCTTCGCTGGCGATGGCGGGGATCCCGCTGCTCAACGGCTTCCTGTCGAAGGAGATGTTCTTCGCCGAGGCGCTCGACGCCGGCAACGACCGCGGCTTCCGCATCGCGATCAGCATCGCCGCGCTGCTGTACGGCGTGTTCGGACTGGCCTACAGCCTGCGCTTCGTGCACGACGCCTTCCTCGGCCGCGGCCCGCGCGCGCTGCCGGTGGAACCGCACGAGCCGCAGGTGTGGATGCGGATCCCGGTGGCGGTGCTGGTGGTGCTGTGCCTGGCGGTCGGCATGCTGCCGGCGCTGACCGTGGAGCCGGTGCTCAGGACCGCGGTGATGGGCACCCTGGGCGATGCCGCCCCCGCGTTCTCGCTGGCGGTCTGGCACGGCTGGAACCTGCCGCTGGCGATGAGCATCGGCGGCGTGTTCGGCGGCGTCGTGTTCTATTTCGCGCTGCGCCGGCTGTACGCGCTGCACGACGCGATCCTGCGCACCTGGGGCCGGCACCTGTTCCAGGTCAACATCGAAGCGCTGTTCACCGCCGCGGGCAAGTTCACCGCGCGGGTCGCCGCCGGCGGCATCCGCCGCAGCCTGTTCTGGATGATCGTGGTCACCCTGCTGGTGGGCGCGGCGCCGTTCGTCGGCGCGCCGGCGGCGCTGCTGCCCGGACTCGGGGCGTCGCAATCGATGCCGTGGCTGGGCTGGATCCTGTGGGCGGTGCTGGTCGCGTCCACGCTCGGCACGGTGGCGGTGCACGGGCGGCGCCTGACCGCGCTGATCGTGATCGGCGCGGTCGGCCTGCTGGTGAGCCTGGCCTTCGCGCTGCTGTCGGCGCCCGACCTCGCGCTGACCCAGCTGATGGTCGAGATGGTCACGATCGCGCTGATGATGATGGCGCTCAACTACCTGCCCAAGCAGTCGAAGCAGGCACGCACGCCGCTGCGGCGCTGGCGCGACGCGGCGCTGTCGATCGTGGCCGGGCTCGGCGTCGGCGGACTGGCCTACGCGATGATGCTCTCGCCGCAGCAGACCATCTCCGGCGAGATGCTGGCGCGCTCGCTGCCCGAGGCCTACGGCGCGAACGTGGTCAACGTGATCCTGGTCGACTTCCGCGGCTTCGACACCTTCGGCGAGATCACGGTGTTCGCGGTGGCGGCGCTGGTGGTGCACGCGCTGCTGCGCTGGGCGCGCCTGCGGCCGGACGAGGTGATGCCCGGCCCGCCGGTGCAGCTGCCGATTCCCGCCGACCTCACCCAGCTGCTGTTCCCGCTGGCGCTCACGGTGTCGATCTACCTGTTCCTGCGCGGCCACAACGCGCCCGGCGGCGGCTTCATCGCCGGACTGGCGATCGCGGTGCCGGTGCTGATCAAGTACGTGGTGCAGGGCGCGCGCGCGGTGGAAGCCACCTTCGGCTTCGACTACCTGCGCGGCATCGGCATGGGGCTGATCATCGCCACCATCGGCGGCCTGGGCTCGCTGGTGTTCGGGCTGCCGTTCCTGACCAGCGGCCATGTCGACCTCGACCTGCCCCTGATCGGCCACCTGCCGCTGGCCAGCGCACTGGTGTTCGACACCGGCGTGTACGTGGTGGTGTTCGCCGGCGCGCTGCTGATGCTGTCCACGATGGGCACGGTGCGCAGGCGCCAACTGCAGGCGGAGGGCGCGGGCTGATGGAATTCGCTTTCGCCAGCGGGATCGGGGTCCTCGTGGCGGCAGGCGTCTACCTGCTTCTGCGCGCGCGCACGTTCGACGTGATCCTCGGCCTGACCCTGCTCTCCTACGCCACCAACCTGCTGATCTTCTCGTCCGGCCGGCTGGCGATCGGCAAGCCACCGGTGCTGCGTTACGGGGTCGAGACCACCGCCACGTACTACGCCGACCCGCTGCCGCAGGCGCTGGTGCTGACCGCGATCGTGATCGCGTTCGCGATGACCGCGGTGGTGGTGGTGGTGGCGATGCGCAACCACGCCGACCTGCACAGCGACCACGTCGACGGGCACGAGCCCGGCGCCGCGGCCGACGACGACCGGAAGCCGCCGGCATGATCCAGCACCTGGTGCTCGCGCCGGTGCTGGTGCCGCTGCTGTGCGGGGCGATCCTGCTGCTGCTCGAACGCCGGCACAGCAGCCTGGTACTGCGCAGCGGCGCCTGGATCGGCCTGGCGCTGCTGCTGGCGGCATCGATCGCGCTGTTCGCACGCGCGTCCGCGGGCGGCGTCGAGGTGTACCTGCTCGGCGACTGGCCGGCGCGGCTGGGCATCGTGCTGATGCTCGACCGGCTCGGCGCGCTGATGGTGCTCACCACCAGCCTGCTCGCGATTCCCTGCCTGCTCTACGCCTGCGCCGGCTGGGACAAGCGCGCGCTGCATTTCCACGCGCTGTTCCAGATCCAGCTCGCCGGCCTCAACGGCGCGTTCCTCACCGGCGACGTGTTCAACCTGTTCGTGTTCTTCGAGGTGCTGCTCATTTCCTCGTACGGCCTGCTGCTCTCGGGCGGGCGCGGCGAACGGATGAAGGCGGGCATGCACTACGTGGTGTTCAACATCGTCGCCTCGACCCTGTTCCTGGTCGCGCTGGCGCTGGTCTACGGCCTGCTCGGCAGCCTGAACATGGCCGAGCTCGCGGTCCGGATCCGCGAGGTGGCGGAGGAGGACGCGGCGCTGGTGCGCGCGGCGTTCGGCCTGATGCTGGTGGTGTTCTGCGCCAAGGCCGCGCTGCTGCCGATGTACCTGTGGCTGCCGGAGACCTATGCGCGCGCGCCCGCGGCGGTGGCGGCGCTGTTCACCATCATGACCAAGGTCGGCCTGTATTCGCTGCTGCGGGTGAGCACGCTGATGCTCGGCGACGGGGCCAACGCGCTGGCCGGCTTCGGCCGCGACACCCTGCTGATGTTCGGCGTGGTGACGCTGCTGCTCGGTGGCCTCGGCGTGGTCGGCGCGCTGCGGCTGCGCATCTCGGCTTCGTACCTGGTGCTGCTCTCGGCCGGCACGCTGTTCGTGGCGTTCGCGCTGGCACGTCCCGACACGATCGCGGCCGGGATGTACTACCTGCCGCACAGCTGCTTCGCCGGCGCGGCGATGTTCATGATCGCGCACATCGTGCAGCGCGAGCGCGGCGAGGTCGGCGACCGGCTGCTGCAGCCGGCGCCGCCGATGCCGCGCCTGACCGGGCTGCTGTACATGGTCGCGGCGGTGTCGCTGGCGGGGCTGCCGCCGCTGTCGGGCTTCATCGGCAAGTTCCTGCTGCTGGCCGCGGTGCCGGACGCGGCCACCGCCCTGGTCTACGCGGCGGTGCTGGTGAGCAGCCTGCTGGCGCTGATCGGACTCAGCCGCACCGGCACCCGGCTGTTCTGGCGCACCGCCGCCGTCGCCGAGGACGAAGCGGTGCCGCCGGCCGCGGCGCCACGGTCGGCCAGGACCCCGGTGGGCAAGCGCGAGATCGCCGCCACGGCCCTGCTGCTCTGCTACGGCGTGGCGATGAGCGTGTTCGCCGCGCCGATCCTGCGCTACACCGATGCCGCCGCCCGCCAGTTGCTGTCGCCGGGCGATTACATCCGCGAAGCGCGCGCGGCGACCCCCGCCGTGCGGCAACCGTGATGCGAGGCCCGCCATGAGACGACGCCTGTTCCCCTCGATCCCGCAGAGCCTGACCGTCTTCGCCTTCTGGCTGCTGATGGCCGAGGACTACGCGCCCGGCACCCTGCTGATGGCCGCCCTGCTGGCGTGGCTGATGCCTCACCTCGCGGCGCGGCTCGAGCGCGAGTTCGCGCGCCTGGGCAACGTCTGGATCCTGATCCCGCTGGTGTTCCGCCTGATGGGCGACATCGTGATCGCCAACATCACCGTCGCGCGCCAGGTGCTCGGGCCCGAGGCCAGGCTGCGCTCGCGCTTCGTCTGGGTGCCTCTGGACCTGACCAACATCCACGGCATCTCGGCCCTGGCGAGCATCATCACCCTCACGCCGGGCACGCTGAGCTCGGAACTGTCGGAGGATCGCCGCCACCTGCTGGTGCATTGCCTCGACGTCGACGATCCGCAGGCGATGATCGACGACATCAAGCGCCGCTACGAGGCGCCGATGCTCAAGGTGTTCCCATGATCGGCATCGACATCGACCTGGCCATCGGCCTGGGCCTGATCGTAGTCGGCATCGCCATGCTGCTGTCGTTGTGGCGGCTGGTGCGAGGCCCGACCGCACCCGACCGGATCCTCGCGCTCGATACGCTGTACGTGAGCACGATCGCGCTGCTGGTGCTGTTCGGCATGTACCTGGACACCGAAATCTACTTCGAGGTCGCCCTGATCATCGCCATGCTCGGCTTCTTCGGCACCGTGGTGCTGAGCAAGTACGTGGTGCGCCGGGACATCGTCGAATGATCACCTGGCTGGTCGACCTGCTGACAGTGATCCTGCTTGCGGTGGGCTGCTTCTTCGTGTTCCTGGGCAGCTTCGCCCTGGTCAAGCTGACCCGCTTCTTCCACCGCATCCACGGCCCGACCAAGGCCAGCACCCTGGGCGTGGGCTGCATCCTGCTCGCCTCGATCGCCTACCACTCGGTGCACGGCGCCGGCCTGCATCCGCGCGAGCTGCTGATCGCGGTGTTCCTGTTCCTGACCGCACCGGTGGCCGCGCACCTGATGTCGCGCGCGGCACTGTCGCTGATGGACGCGCGACCGGAGGATCCTTCGGCGCCGGTGGAACCCGAGGGCCACATCCGCGACGATGCCGACGAGCGCGCCGAGCAACGGGCGCGGGAACGCGGGGGAGGACGCGGCGAAGGCTGACGCCGGGCGAGGCATCCCCACGCGAGGCGTGCGGCGCAGCCGATCGTCAGCCAGTCGCCGGGCAAGGGCGCCTGCACGCCGTTTCCAGCCGCGCGCGGCGCAAGCGCCCGCCGGCAACTCACATCATCATCAGCACTTCGATCGCGACGAAGCCCAGGAATGCCAGCAGCAGCACCGCGCCCTCGGCCCGGCTGATGCGCATCTCGCCACGCAGCATCGGCAGCAGCAGCGCGGCGAACACCAGCGCGGCCGGCAGTTCCAGGCGCACGAACGAGGCCGGCACCGGGACGTCGCGCAGCACCGCCATGCCGCCCACCACCAGCAGCAGGTTGACCAGGCTCGAGCCGATGACGTGGCCGGCGACGATGTCGCCCTGCCCGCGCCGCGTGGCGGCGATCGCTGCCGACATCTCCGGCAGCGCGGTGCCGATCGCGACCAGCAGCAATCCGCTCAGCAGCGATTCCATGCCCAGCGCCTGGCCGAGTGCCGTGCCGCCCTGCACCGTCCACTTGGCGCCGAAGAACAGCAGCGCGGCGGCGATCGCCAGGCGCACGAGGTTGAGCAGCGGATCGGTGCGCGTCTCGGCGAAGCCCGCGAACTCGCTGCGCAGCTCCGGCTGTCGCCGCCCGAAAGCCCAGGCGAAGCCGAGCACGACCACGAACGATGCCAGCAGTACGAATCCGTCGAGGCGGGTGAGGCGGCCGTCCTGAGCCAGCAGGATGGTCGCCAGCGTCGCCACCACCAGGCACACGATCAAAGACGGCAGCGCCTTCCAGCGGATCAGCAGCGGCGCGCACAACGCCGCCGCGCCGAGGGTGAGGCCGAAGTTGGCGATGTTGCTGCCGACCGCGTTGCCGAGCGCGAGCGCGGGGTCGCCGATCCAGACCGCACGCAGGTTGACCGCGAGTTCGGGCAGCGAGGTCGCGAACGCAACCAGCACCAGGCCGGTGGTGAACGGCGAGATGCCGAACCTGCGGGCGAGCCCGGCCGCGGACTTGACCAGCGAGTCGCCGCCGAGCGCCAGCAGCACGATGCCTGCGGCGAAGTAGAACAGTGCAGCGGTCATCGCGACATCCCTTCCACCGGTCGGTCCGCGATTCTATGGGTCGGCTCCGGCGAGCGCCAATGACCAGGGCACCCGGATGGCCGATCGGCGCCCGGACGGGCGCCGGCGTCAGGAACAGCCCTCGACGTAATCCACCTGCGGCGGCACCCCGATGCGCCATGTGTCGACCAGGCCGTCCGCATCGAGTTCCAGCACCAGCGCGGCCTCGCCGCCATCGGCGTCGGTCACCCGCAGCACCCTGCCCTCGGGATCGTACTTGTGCGGCTGCTCCTCGACGCGGCCTTGGTACAGGGCGCGGACTTCGTCGCCGGTCATCCCGACCTTCGCGCCACCGGGCGCGGTCACCGACGCGTCGCGCACGTCGATCCGCACGAAGCGGTCGCCCTCGATCATGAAGGCAGTGCGGTAACCCTCGCTGCCGAGCGGCTGCGGGATCAGGTAATGGCAACCGCCGGCTTCGGCGGGCTGTTCGTCGCCGAGGTCGCCGCCCCAGGCCTGGCGCACCGCCTCGGGACTCGCGCCGAACGCCGCGGGACCGAAGCCGGCGAAGGTGATGGTGCCCTCGGCAGGCGCACCGACGCGCAGGGAGCCCAGCGCCTCGGCACTCGCGGTTGCGGGGGGCACGTCCTGCTCCGGCTGGTCGACAGCCTGCGCGGCCGGCACATCGGCATCGACGGCAGGCACCGCCGGATCGGGCTCTTCGCGTTGCGCGGAGCAGGCGCACAGGGCGGCGAGGAGGGTGGCGATGAGCAGGGTCTGCAGGCGCATGCTTCGGCTCCGGAAGGTGGCTGGCGAGGGCAGCCTGCCACGCGCCGCGTGAGCATCGTGACGACGCAGGCGTGCACCGCGGTCCCGGCAGGGCCGCCGACGACGATGCCGGTCGGCATCGCCCGACATCGGCGCCGCACGCGAAGCCCGCGGCGACCCCGCCCGATCCGGTCCCCATGCCGGCCCGGTAGACGCTCAGCGCGGCGGCGCGAAGTGCTTGCGCAGGCCCGCCCAGCAGGCCTGGTAGTCGCGCTGGCGGTGCGCGGCGTCGACCGCCTGCCGGCTCGGCCTGAGCACGCCACGGGTCTCGAACATGAAGGCCATCGTGTCTGCGATCACGTCGGGCTGCGACAGGTCGGCACCGGAGGCCTTGTCGAACGTCGCCGCATCCGGTCCGTGCCCGCTCATGCAGTTGTGCAGCGAACAGCCGCCGGGTGCGAATCCCTCGGCCTTGGCGTCGTAGGCGCCGTGCACCAGGCCCATGAACTCGCTGGCGACGTTGCGGTGGAACCACGGCGGGCGGAACGTGTCCTGCTGCACCAGCCAGCGCGGCGGGAAGATCGCGAAGTCGAGGTTGCCCACGCCCGGGGTGTCGGTGGGCGACGTCAGCACCAGGAAGATGCTCGGGTCGGGGTGGTCGAAGCTGATCGAACCGATGGTGTTGAAGCGCCGCAGGTCGTACTTGTAGGGCGCGTAGTTGCCGTGCCAGGCGACCACGTCCAGCGGCGAATGATCGATCGGCGCGTGCCACAGATGGCCGCCGAACTTCGCGATCAGCTCGAAGCCGCCCTCGAGGTCCTCCCAGGCGGCGACCGGCGTCAGGAAGTCGCGCGGATTCGCCAGCCCGTTGGACCCGATCGGCCCGAGGTCGGGCAGGCGCAGCAGCGCGCCGAAGTTCTCGCAGACGTAGCCGCGCGAGGCCCCGTCGGGCAGTTCCACGCGGAAGCGCACGCCACGCGGCACCACCACGATCTCCTGGGGCTCGACATCGAGCAGGCCCAGTTCGGTGGCCACGCGCAGGCGTCCCAACTGCGGCACGATCAGCAGCTCGCCGTCGGCGCTGTAGAAGTAGCGCCCGCGCATCGAGGTGTTGGCCGCGTACAGGTGGATGCCGACGCCGGCATGCGCGTCGCTGCCGCCGTTGCCGGCGACGGTGTACAGGCCCTCGACGAAATCGGTCGGCGCCTCGGGCAGCGGCAGCGGGTTCCAGCGCATCTGGTCGGGCGAGACCGGCGCCTCGCCGAAGCGGTCGTGCAGGCGCGGCTGCGCGAACGGCTCGAAGCGGCCGTGCATCGCCGCCGGGCGGATCCGGTACAGCCAGCTGCGGCGGTTCGCGCCGCGCGGCGCGGTGAACGCGGTGCCGGTCAACTGCTCCGCGTAGAGCCCGTGCGCCACCTTCTGCGGCGAATTGCGCCCGACCGGCAGGGCGCCGGGGATCGCCTCGGTCGCGAACTCGTTGCCGAAGCCGGACATGTAGCCGTTGCTCGTCATGACGCCTCCGTCGGGCGGGCCGGGGCCCGCGTCTTCACCCACCGCGCATCCGGCCGCCCGGACGCGTACCGCCTGCCTCGCGGCACCCGCCCTACAGCACCCCGCGCTTCATCTGGTCGCGCTCGATGCTCTCGAACAGCGCCTGGAAATTGCCTTCGCCGAAGCCCTCGTTGCCCTTGCGCTGGATGATCTCGAAGAAGATCGGCCCCAGCGCATTGGTGGTGAAGATCTGCAACAGCTTGCGCTGCCTGGTCTCGACGTCGGCGTCGATCAGGATCTTGTTCCTGGCCAGGCGCTCGAGGTCCTCGCCGTGGTTGGGAATGCGCTGGTCGATCACCTCGAAGTACGTGTCCGGGGTATCGAGGAACTCCACGCCCTGAGCGCGCATCTTCTCCACGGTGTCGTAGATGTCGTCGGTGAAGCAGGCGATGTGCTGGATGCCCTCGCCGTGGTAGGTGTCGAGGTACTCGTTGATCTGCGACTTCGGATCGCTCGACTCGTTGAGCGGGATGCGCACCATGCCGTCCGGCGCGGTCATCGCCTTGGACAGCAGGCCGGTCTTGGCACCCTTGATGTCGAAGTAGCGGATCTCGCGGAAGTTGAACAGCCGCTCGTAGTAGTCCGACCACTTCGCCATGTTCCCCTGGTAGAGGTTGTGGGTGAGGTGGTCGATGAAGGTCAGGCCGAAGCCCTTCGGCATCAGCTCGGCGCCGGGCAGGATCTCGTAGTCGGGATCGTGGATCGTGCCCTTGTCGTCGTAGCGGTCGACCAGGTACAGCATGCAACCGCCGATGCCCTTGATCACCGGGGCGGCCACCGCCTTGGTCAGTTCATCCTTCGCGTCGAAGGATTCGGCGCCGTTCTTCAGCGCCTGCACGCGTACCCATTCGGCCAGCTTGCTGAAACGGATCGCGAAGCCGCAGGCGCTGGAGCCGTGCTCGGCGGCGAAGCGCGCCGCGAAGGAGTCGGGATCCTCGTTGATCAGGAAGGTGCAGTCGCCCTGGCGGTAGGTGCTGATCGGACGCGTGCGGTGGCGCGCGACCTGCACGAAGCCCAGGCGCTTGAAGTAGTCGTGGAGATGGCCGGCCTCGCCCGGGGGCGCGGCGTATTCGACGAATTCGAAGCCGTCGATACCCATCGGATTCTCGAACGTGGCCACCTGCATGCCGGGCTGGCCGTTCGCGGCCTGTGACTGCGCTGTCATGTGATACTCCTCGCGGGGAAGGCGACGCGGCCTGCGTCGAGTTGCCTATTCTATAGTTTCACGAGAAACCAACAGCAAGGTGCAGCGCATCATGTCCGACCCAGCTGTCTCACAGGAACATGCGATCCTCGACCTCGAACGCTTCGTGCCCTACCGGCTGAGCGTCCTGTCCAACCGCGTCAGCAACGCCATTTCCAGCGAATACCACCGCCGCTTCGGCCTGGCGATCACCGAATGGCGGGTAATGGCGGTGCTGGGCCGCTACCCGGGCCTGTCGGCGCGCGAGGTGACCGAGCGTACCGCGATGGACAAGGTGGCGGTCAGCCGCGCGGTGGCGCGCCTGCTGGAACGCGAACTGCTCAAGCGCGACATCCACGGCGACGATCGCCGCCGCTCGGTGCTCACCCTGTCCGAAGCCGGCTATTCGGTCTACGACGAAGTCGCGCCGATGACCCTGGCCTGCGAACGGCGCCTGCTCGAGCCGCTGTCGGAAGAGGAACGCGCACTGCTGTCGCGACTGATCGACAAGCTCGCCGGCGAAGGCATGGACGGGATGCTGCGGCACATCTGAGCGGGCCGTGCCCGCACGCAGCGCGCATGCCGGCGTTGCGCGCTTCGGCAAACGCCGGATCCACGCGCCGGCATCGCCGTCGTCGCCCCGCTCCTGTCGACGGCGAACCACCCCGCCGGGCGGGGACATCACTCCGGCTTGCGGCCGGAGCTGTACTCGAGCCCGTGCGCGCCCGGCCCGGACTCGGCCCGCCACAGCAGCCACGAGAACGCCAGCCCCAGCCCCGCCAGTGCGGTATAGAACCACATGCCCGGCGCGTAGCCCGCCGGATTCCCGGGCCCGGCCGCGAACGCGGTGTTGAACCGCCCCACCGCCAGCGGCACCAGCGCCACGCCGATCTGCTGGCACAGGGTCATCATCGAATAGGCCGCGCCCAGCCGGTTCTCGCGCACGATGTAGGCCACCGAGGGCCACATCACCGCCGGGATCAGCGAGAACACGCCACCGAGCATCAGCATCACCAGCAGCAGCGTCAGCGGCACCTGCGCACTGCCCGCGAACGGGATCCAGATGCCGATGTCCGGCCCCGGCGGCGCGTAGGTCACCAGCACGAACAGCGGCAGCATCGCCAGCGAACCCACGGCCATGAACAGCGATCGCCGCCCCACCCGGTCCACCCACAGGCCGAACAGCGGCGTCACCACGATCGCCGCCACCGGCAACAGGCTGCTCAGCATGCCGGCGGTCTCGCGGTCCAGCCCGTGCGCCTGCTGGAAGTAGTCGATCGCGAATGCACGGAACGGAAACACGGTGGCGTAGAACACCACGCACAGCCCGACGATGTACCAGTACGAGGCGCTGAAGGCGTACATGCCCTTGAGTTCCAGCCTGTCGGTCGCATCGGCCTGGCCGAGGTTCACGCGCCCCTCGAGCCTCGACTCGGTCGTCCAGTACAGCATCGCCGCGGTGACGCCGACCGCGGCCACGCCGGTGGCGAGCCACAGCGGGTCCTGCCAGTTGGCGTACAGCGGGCTGGCGAACGAGGTCGACCAGTCGGCCGAGGCCGAACCCAGCCGCGCGATCGAGAGGTTGATGCCGAACGCGAACGACAGTTCCTTGCCCTTGAACCACTTCGCCAGCACGGCCGTGGCCGCGACGATCAGCGGCTCGGCACCGAGCCCGAGCAGGAAACGCCCCGCCAGCATGGTCTCGAAGCGCGCGGTCGACGCCATCAGCGCCGCGGCCGCGAGGCAGATCACGGCGAACAGCGTGATCGCGCGCTTGGTGCCCCAGCGGTCGATCACATAGCCGCCGACCAGCAGCACCAGCACCGCGGCGACGCTGTAGGCGCTGAAGATCATGCTGATCTGGTCGTAGCTGAAGCCTTCCTGCTCGCGCAGCAGGTCGACCACCGGCCCGAAGGCGTCGTAGACGTAGTAGTTGCCGAACATGGCGACGCTGACCAGGATCAGCGCCAGCCAGCGCTGCGCGGGCGACGGGCGCGGCAATGCGTGCGCGGTGGTATCGGTCATGGGACTGGGCTCGATCGGGAGTTGTGTGCGCGGATCAGGGCGGGTTCCCTCGCCTGCGGCTCGGGACGACGCAACGGCGGCTGCGCACGCCTTGCGCGACAGGAAACGCCACGCCGTGCGGATCGGCGGAGGGACAGCTGCGCGTGCGTCTGATGGAGATCCCTCGCCGCCTGCGGCTCGGGATGACGCAATGGCAGCTGCGCACGCCTTGCGCGACAGGAATCGCCACGCCGTGCGGATCGGCGGAGGGACAGCTGCGCGTGCGTCTGATGGAGATCCCTCGCCTGCGGCTCGGGATGACGCAACGGCAGCTGCGCACGCCTTGCGCGACAGGAAACGCCACGCCGTGCGGATCGGCGGAGGGACAGCTGCGCGTGCGTCTGGTGGAGATCCCTCGCCTGCGGCTCGGGATGACGCAATGGCAGCTGCGCACTGCGTGCGCAGGCCATTGCGTCACTTCACTCCGTGCATCAGCTTCTGGATCAGCGGCGCGATCAGGAACAGCAGCACGCCGGCGCCGAGCAGCGCCCAGAAGCCGAACGTGTAGCCGGCATGCGCGGACTCCACCGTCATCCCGCCTTCGCCGCTGACGCTGCTGGCGAAGATGCCCGAGAGGTTGTTGCCGATGGCGATCGACAGGAACCAGCCGCCCATGGCCAGGCCGGTCAGCTTCGCCGGCGCCAGCTTTGTGGTCATCGACAGCCCGATCGGGGACAGGCACAGCTCGCCGATCGACTGGATCACGTAGACCATGAACAGCGTCCAGAACGGGATCTTCAGGGTCTGCGGATCGACCATCCCCGACAGCGCCAGCATCAGCAGCAGGAACGCCAGGCCGTTGAAGATCAGGCCCAGGCCGAACTTGCGCGGGATCGAGGGATTGGCCCGCCCCATCGCCACCCACAACCAGGCCAGCAGCGGCGCCAGGGTGATGATCGCGACCGAGTTGACGGACTGGAACCAGCCCACCGGGAAGATCCAGCCGCCGAGGTCGCGCTCGACGATGTTCTGGGCGAGGAAGTTGAACGAGCTGCCGGCCTGCTCGAAGAACATCCAGAACAGCACGTTGAAGCCGAAGATGATCAGCATCGCGATCACCATGTCGCGCTGCACCCTGCCCTCGCGGATGCCTTCGACCAGCAGCATCGCCGCGGGCGCCACGAACAGCGCGATCAGGATCCAGTTCAGCAGGCCGGCGTCGATCGTCAGCAGGAAGTAGTAGACAGGGATCGCCACGATCGCGCCAACCGTCACCATCCACACGCGCCCCATGCCCATCGCATCGGCCGCCGGCGCACCGATGCCCTTGAGCTGGCTGCGCCCGAACCAGAACCACACCAGGCTCAGCACCATGCCGATGCCGGAGGCCATGAACACCGTCTTGTAGGCGGGCATGCCGTCGCTGCCGAACACCTTCTCGGCCAGCACGCCGGTCAGGATCGGCGCGATGAAGGCGCCCATGTTGATGCCCATGTAGAAGATGGTGAAGCCCGAATCGCGCCGCTCGTCGGCGGTGGCGTAGAGCTTGCCGACCATGGTCGAGATGATCGGCTTGAACAGGCCGTTGCCGACGATCACCGTCGCCAGCCCCAGCTTGAGCCACTGCTCGCTCGGCAGCATGATCAGGAACAGGCCGGCCGCCATGAACACCGCGCCCAGCAGGATCGAGCGCTGGTACCCGATCAGCTTGTCGGCGACATAGCCGCCGAAGATCGCGGCCGCATACACCAGCGCGAGGTAGGCGCCGTACAGCTCGCTCGCCGGCGCCTCGCCGGAGGCGTCGCCGTTGTGGAACTGGGCCACGATGTACAGCACCAGCGCCCAGCGCATGCCGTAGAACGCGAAGCGCTCCCAGAACTCGGTCATGAACAGCATCCACAGCGGACGCGGATGGCCCAGGACCTGGGCGAACTCGGGGATGGCGGCGCCGTCCACCGGGCGCTCCATCCCGGGACCTGCGGGTTCGACGCGGTTGCTGGAACTCATTCGATACAACTCCCCTGCTGCGGTCGTGGGACGTCAGGCCGGGGTGGAGTCCGGCAGGAACGTCGGCGCGCGGCCACGCGGGGCCGCCGGTTTCAGCGGCAACTTAGCCGCGGACGGGCAATAAGGAAAGTGGGGGACGGCGCACCCGCCCGCCCCCCGGCCCTCAACCGGCCGGGTAGGCGTGGTGCGCGCCGGTGCCCAGCGGGATGTCGAGGGCCCAGAACCCCAGCAGGAACGCGGTCCAGCACACCAGCAGCGTGACCGAGAACGGCAGCATCAGCGCCAGCAGGGTGCCGACGCCGCTGTCCTTCACGTACTTGCGGCAGAACACCACGATCAGCGGGAAGTACGGCAGCAGCGGGGTGATGATGTTGGTGCTCGAATCGCCCACGCGGTAGGCAGCCTGGGTGAGGTCGGGCGAAATGCCCAGCTGCATCATCATCGGCACCATGATCGCGCCGATCAGCGCCCACTTCGCCGAGGCCGAGCCGATCAGCAGGTTGACGAAGCCCGACAGCAGCACCAGTCCGATCAGCGTGATGCTGGTGTGCAGGCCCATCGCCTGCAGCGCGTTGGCGCCCTTGATCGCCAGCAGCGCGCCCAGGTTGCTCTGGCCGAAGGCGTAGATGAACTGCGCGCAGAAGAACGCCATGACGATGTAGTAGCCCATCCCGCTCATCGCCTTGCTCATGCCGGCGATGACGTCGCGATGGGTCTTCACGCTGCCCGAAACGTAGCCGTAGACCACGCCGGGCACCAGGAAGAAGATGAAGATCAGCGCCACGATCGAGCGCATCAGCGGCGCCACCGGCGCCAGCAGAGGATGCGTGGCCGCGGGTACCTGGTCGGCGGGCGCCGCCCACGGCGTGCCCGGGATCAGCAGCGTGAGCATGAACAGCGCGAGCGTCGCCACCATCGCCACCATGGCAAGGGTCAGGCCGCGGCGCTCCTGCGGCTTCAGCGGATCGAGCACCGGCATGTCCGCCGGATCGCCGTCGACCGCGGTACCTCGCAGGCGCGGCTCGATCACGCGATCGGTCAGGAACCAGCCGACCGCGATCACCAGGAACGACGAGGCGGTGGTGAAGACGTAGTTGTTGAGCGGGTTGATCTGCACGGTCGGATCGACCAGATGCGCCGAGGCCTGGGTGAGCCCCGCCAGCAACGGGTCCAGGCTCGACGGCACGAACATCGTGGCGCTGAAGCCGCCCGACACCCCCGCGAACGCCGCCGCGATGCCCGCCAGCGGATGGCGGCCGGCGGCGTAGAAGATCACCGCGCCGAGCGGGATCACCAGCACGTAGCCGGCGTCGACCGCGACATGGCTCAGGATCCCCACCGCGACCAGCATCGGCGTGAGCAGCATCTTCGGCGTGACCGAGAGGATCGCGCGCAGGCCGGCGCTGATGAAGCCGGTATGTTCGGCGACGCCGAGGCCGAGCATCGCCACCAGCACCACGCCCAGCGGCGGGAAGTTGACGAAGGTCGGCACCATCTGCGCCATGAACGCCGCCAGGCTCGCGCCCGAGAGCAGGTTGACCACCTGCAGCGGGCTGCCGCCGGGGTTCTCGGCGTCGATCGAGCGCGGATCGATCTCGCTGAACGCCACGTTCGACAGCAGCGCCGACACCACCCACACCGCCAGCATCAGCAGCAGGAACAGGACCGCGGGATCGGGCAGGCGGTTGCCGACGCGTTCGATCGCATCGAGCATCCGGGTGATCGCCGTGACCTTGGGCTGCACGGCATCCTGGCTGGCTGGGTTCATCTGGGGGTCCCCGTGTGGATATGCGGATTCGGGTCGATGCTAGCAGCGTGGCGCGGACGCAAGGCCTGTTCGAGCAGCGTGGCGAACCCGGGATGCGCGCCCAGCAGCCTCGTCCGCGCCTCCTCGAGGGTGCACCAGCGCACGGCGTCGTGCCCGCCCGCCGGCTGCGCCAGCGGCTGTCCGGCCCAGTCGTGCAGCGCGAACACGCGCAGCCGCCAGGCCTCCGGCGCGTCACCGGTCAGTTCTCCGAGCGGATGCAGCGCGCCTGCGCGGACGCCCAGCTCCTCGCGCAGTTCGCGCCGCAGCGCGTCCTCGGGCGATTCGCCCGCTTCGATGTGCCCGCCGAAGATGTCCCAGGCCCCGGCGAGCCACGCCGCATCCGCCGAGCGCAGGCCCAGCAGCACGCGCCCGTCCCGCACCAGCATCGCACCGACGCAGTCGTGCATCACCCGCCGCTACCGCCCCGGCCCGATCTGGGTGCGCACGTCGAACAGCTCCGGGAAGAAGGTCAGTTCCAGCGCCTGTTTCAGGAAGCCCACGCCCGAGGAACCGCCGGTGCCGCGCCGGAAGCCGATGATCCGCATCACCGTGCGCATGTGGCGGAAGCGCCACAGCTGGAACTGGGTCTCCAGGTCCACCAGGTCCTCGCACAGCGCGTACTCGCGCCAGTAGCGGCCGGTGTCTTCGTAGATCGCCTCGAACACCGGCAGCAGGGCCTCGTCGCGCACGTGCGGGCGGGTCCAGTCGCGCTGCAGGTGCTGGGCGGGAATCGCGTGGCCCCAGCGCGCGAGGTACATCAGGAACTCGTCGTACAGGGCCGGCGCTTCCAGCGCCTCGCGCAGCGTCGCCTGCCCGGCCGGGTCGTGCGCGAACACCTTGAGCATCGCCGCGTTCTTGTTGCCGATCAGGAACTCGACGGTGCGGTACTGCAGCGACTGGAAGCCCGACGAGGGCCCCAGCACGTCGCGGAACTCCATGTATTCGGAAGGCGTGAGCGTCTCCAGCACCGACCACTGCTCGGTCAGCTGGCGCAGCACCTGCTTGCACCGCGCCAGCACCTTCTGGCACTGCCAGACCTGGTCGCGGCGCAGGAAACCGATCGCCGCGCCCAGCTCATGGATGATCAGCTTGAGCCAAAGCTCGGAGACCTGGTGCTGGACGATGAACAGCATCTCGTCGTGGTGCGGCGGATCGGACAGCGGCCGCTGCGCGGACAGCAACTGCTCCAGCCCGAGGTACCCGCCGTAGGTGATCCTGCCGTCGAGGTCGGTGTGGATGCCCTCCTCGAGCGGACGTTCGTTCTTGTCGATGGCCATCGCGCGAGGGTAACGCATGGCCGCCGTGCCGCGTCATGCAACCGACACCCGGACGGTGCACAATCGGCCCTGGCAGGGGGGCCGGCCACCGATCCGGCAGCGGATCGAACCTAGGAGTCTTTCGTGGGCATTCGGCTCGTCCGCCGGCTGTTGCCGGCCCTCGTTCTCTGCGGCGCGCTGTTCGCCGCCCATGCGCAGGCGCAGGTCGTCGTCAGCCAGGTCTACGGCGGCGGCGGCAACAGCGGCGCGCCGTATACCAACGATTTCGTCGAACTGTTCAACCGCGGCAGCCAGCCGGCCTCGCTGTCGGGCCTGTCGCTGCAGTACGCGAGCGCGACCGGCACCGGCAATTTCGGCGCCGGCAGCAGCCAGCTGCTGGTGCTGCCCGCGGCGACGCTCGAACCGGGCCAGTACTTCCTGGTCGGGCTGGCCGGCGGCGCCAACGGCGTCCCGCTGCCGCCGACCGACGCCAGCGGCACCATCAACATGTCCGGCAGCGCTGGCAAGGTGGCGCTGGTCGAATCGACCACCAGCCTGGGCTGCAACGGCGGCAGCACGCCGTGCACCCCCGCGCAGCTCGCGCTGATCGTCGACCTGGTGGGCTTCGGCGGCGCCAACTTCTTCGAGGGCAGCGGCGCCGCACCGGCGCTCAACAACGCCAGCGCCGCGTTCCGCGCCGACAACGGCTGCGGCGACAGCGACGACAACGCTGCCGATTTCACCAGCGCCGCGCCCGCGCCGCGCAACACGTCCTCGCTGCCCGCGCCGTGCGGGGGCGGCGGCATCGTCTACGCCAGCATCGGCGACACCGGCGCCGCCGAGGGCGACACCGGCACCACGCCGTTCTTCTTCACCATCAGCCTCAACCAGCCGGCGGGCGCGGGCGGCGTGAGCGTCGACTACGCCACCGCCGACGGCACCGCCACCACCGCCGACAACGACTACCTCGCCGCGAGCGGAACCGCGACGATCGCGGAAGGCTCGTCCTCGGTCACGATCGGCGTCGACGTGGTCGGCGACAGCGTCACGGAAGCCGACGAGACCTTCTTCGTCGACCTGTCGAACATCGCCGGTGCCGAGCTCGCCGATGCGCAGGCGGTCGGCACGATCCTCAACGACGACGTGGAAACCGTCTCGATCTCCGCGATCCAGGGTGCCGGACAGCTGTCGTCCTACGACGGGATGGCGGTCGCCACCACCGGCATCGTCACCGCGCGCAAGAACAACGGCTTCTTCCTGCAGACGCCCGACGGCGAGGACGACGGCAATCCGGCCACGTCCGAAGGCATTTTCGTGTTCACCAGCAGCACGCCGCCCGACGCCGCGGCCGTGGGCAACCGGGTGCTGGTGCAGGGCACGGTGGACGAATACGTCCCCGCCGCCGATCCATACCAGCTGCCGCTGACCGAACTGGTGAATGCCAGCGTGACCGCGCTGTCGGGCGGGCACGCACTGCCGGCGCCCGTTGCGCTCACCGTCGACCTGCCGAACGCGGACGACGGGCTCGAACAGCTCGAGCCCTACGAGGCCATGCGCGTCGTGGTGCCGAGCGCGACCGTGGTCGCGCCCACAGGCGGCAACGTCAACGAGTCCCAGGCCACGGCCACCAGCAACGGCCGCTTCGCCGTGGTGGTGACCGGCAATGCGCGACCGTTCCGCGAGCCGGGCATCCCGGTGCCGGACCCGGACCCGCTGGGCAGCAGCGCCACCGACATCCCGCGCTGGGACTTCAACCCCGAGCTGATCGCGGTCAACAGCACCACCATCGGCGCGCCGGCCGCGAACGTCGCCGCCGGCTGCCTGATCACCGACGGCAGCCTGGTCGGTCCGCTCGACTACACCTTCCGCCGCTACACCATCCATCCCGAGGGCGCGCTGACGGTCGACTGCAGTGCGACCGGCCTGCCCGTGCCCTCGCGCCTGCCGACGGCCGACGACGCCACCTTCGCGACCTGGAACCTCGAGCGCTTCTTCGACGACGACAACGATCCTGCGATCGGCGAGCCGGTGCTGACCGCCGCGGCCTTCGAGCGGCGCCTGGCGAAGGCCTCGCTCGCGATCCGCGGCTACCTGCACGCGCCCGACGTGGTCGGCGTGGTCGAGGTCGAGAACCAGGCCGTGCTGCAGGCGCTGGCCGCGCGCATCAACGCCGATGCGCTCGCGGCCGGCGGGCCGGATCCGGGCTACACCGCCCACCTGCTCGAGGGCAACGACGTCGGCGGGATCGACGTCGGCTTCCTGGTCAAGGCCGGGGAAGTCAGCGCCGGAACGCCGCGTGTGGACGTGCTGGGCGTGGTCCAGCACGGCGCAGCAGAGGTGCTACAGAACCCTGACGGCAGCACCAGCCTGCTCAACGACCGCCCACCGCTGTCGCTCGACGCCGTCGTCCATTTCGCCGACGGCCGCAGCTGGCCGTTCACCGCGATCGTGGTGCACCAGCGTTCGCTCAACGGTGTCGACAGCGACGAGAACGGCAGCAGCGGCTGGCTGACGCTCGGGCAGCGCGTGCGCGCCAAGCGCCAGGCGCAGGCGGAGTTCCTCGCCAGCCTGGTCGACGGCATGCAGGCCGACGATCCGGCACGCAACGTGATCGTCATGGGCGACTTCAACGCCTTCGAGTTCAACGACGGCCTGGTCGACGCCATGGGCACGGTCACCGGCCTGCCCTCGCCCGACGCGCAGACCGCGGTCGACGGCGACGGCGTGGACCTGGTCGAGCCGGACCTGTCCAACCTCACCCTGCTGGCCGACCCGGAGCAGCGCTACTCGTTCGTGTTCGACTACCAGGCGCAGTCGCTCGACCATGTCCTGGTCAACGAGGCGCTGGTCGATTCGCCGCTGGTCGCCGGGCTGGAGATCAGCCACGCGCGGATCAGCGCCGACTTCCCGGAAACCGCGCGCAACGAGGACGATACGCCCTCGCGGCTGTCCGACCACGATCCCAGCGTGCTGCTGGTGCGGCTGGCGGCGCTGCGCTTCGCCGACCTGTCGGTGGAAGCCGAGGCGCTGGCGGCCACGGTCGCCCCCGGGGAGGCGCTGCAGTTCTCGGCGGTGGTCGCCAACGACGGTCCCGACGATGCCGAACATCCGGGCGCGGGCTTCGTGCTCGACGCGGCGCTGGCGGACCTCGCGGTCGCGGCGCCCGCGGGCTGGGACTGCGAGGCCCCGGTGGTGGACGGCGGCTCGACCACGGTCGCGTGCAATGCGCAGGCACTGGCCGCGGATGAGGAGGCGGTGTTCGCGCTCTCGGCCACCGCACCCGGGGCGCTGGAAGGCACGCAGGTCACGCTTGCCGCCGCCGTCACCGCGCAGACCGAGGACACGGACCTCGACAACAACAGTTCCGGCGCCGCCATACTGGTCGAGGATCCGTACGCCGGCATCCCGGTGCTGGAGGACGGTGTGTCGGTCCGCGGCCAGGCCGGCACGGCCGGCGAGGAACTGGTCTACCGCATCGACGTGCCGGAGGGCGCCGGACAGCTGCGCCTGCTCAGCTTCGGCGGCAGCGGCGACGTCACCCTGTACGTCGCGCACGACCGCATCCCGACCGCCAACGACTTCGACGGACGCTCGCAGCGGCCGGGCAACAACGAGACCATCGCGCTCACGGCACCGGCGCCGGGGACCTGGTTCGTCAAGCTGGTCGGGGTGCGCGCGTTCCGCAACGTCTCGGTGCGCGCGACCCTCGGCAACTGACTGAGCCGCCCCCTTGCCCGCTGCGGGCAAGGGGGCGGGCGCCGGCCGGCCCGTGCCCGGCGGGCCTCCACGCGCGGGCGCACTCGGCGGCACCGCCCCACGGACGAGACATACGAACGCAAGCACACGCGCGCGGCCCGCGCATGCCGCAATGCGCAACGGATCCTTACGCAAGAAACCTTATCATCCGGGGTTCGACAACGACCGGATGGAAGTGCATGCGCGTTGCCGCGAGTTTCGAGATCGAGTACCTGCAATACCTCGACCACGACGGGCGGATGGTCGCCGACCTGCCGGCGTCGATGCCGCCGAAGGACGAGATCCTGGCGCTGTTCAAGCAGATGCTGTTCCTGCGCGCCTTCGACGGCAAGGCGGTTGCGTTGCAGCGCACCGGCAAGCTCGGCACCTACGCGCCCTGCCTGGGCCACGAAGCCACCCAGATCGGCATCGGCGCGATGATGCGGCCCGAGGACGTGCTGGCTCCGAGCTACCGCGAGTACGGCGCGCAGATCATGCGCGGCGTGCGCCTGCGCGAGATCCTGCTGTACTGGGGCGGCGACGAACGCGGCAACGACTACCGGGACGCGCGCCACGACTTCCCCTGGGCGGTGCCGATCGCCACCCAGTGCCTGCATGCCGCAGGCGCGGCGCTGGCGTTCAAGCTGCGCGGCGAGAAGCGCGTCGCCGTCACCTGCTGCGGCGACGGCGGCAGCTCCAAGACCGACACCTACGCCGCGATCAACGCGGCCGGCGCGTACACCCTGCCGTTCGTCCAGTGCATCATCAACAACGGCTGGGCGATCTCGGTGCCGCGCAGCGCGCAGACCGGCGCGCAGACGCTGGCGCAGAAGGGCCTGGCCGGCGGCCTGCACTGCCTGCAGGTGGACGGCAACGACCTGTTCGCGGTGCTCGAGGGCATGCGCCGGGCCATGGAGCGCGCGCGCGGCGGCGAAGGCGGCACGGTGATCGAGTTCATGACCTATCGCCTGCACGACCACACCACCGCCGACGACGCGCGCCGCTACCGCGACGAGGCCGAGGTCAAGGATGCCTGGACGCGCGACCCGGTCACGCGGCTGCGCACCTGGCTCGCCACGCAGGGCCTGTGGGACGAGGCGCAGGAAAAGGACTGGCTGGCCGAATGCACGCGCCTGGTCGACGTCGAGATCGACGCCTACCTCGACACGAAAACCCAGCCGGCCGAGGCGATGTTCGACTACCTCTACGCCGATCCGCCGCCGGACATCCTCGAGCAGCGCGCGCAACTGCTGGCGCTGGAGGGCCGCGCATGAAAGCCGCGGTCAGCCAGGAAACGAAGGACGGCGTCCAGGCCGGGCAGGCGAAGGCGATCACCCTGATCGAGGCCATCACCCAGGCGCTGGCCTGGGAGATGCGCAACGACGACTCGGTGGTGGTGCTGGGCGAGGACGTCGGCGTCAACGGCGGCGTGTTCCGCGCCACCGCCGGCCTGCAGCAGCGCTTCGGCGCCGACCGCGTGCTCGACACGCCGCTGGACGAAACCACCATCGCCGGACTCACCGTCGGCATGGCGGCGATGGGCATGAAACCCGTGGCCGAGGCCCAGTTCGACGGCTTCGTCTACCCGATGCTCGACCACATCATCTGCCACGCGGTGCGTTTCCGCTATCGCACGCGCGGCCGCCTGACCTGCCCGATGGTGCTGCGCGTGCCCTGGGGCGGTGGCATCCGCGCGCCCGAGCACCACAGCGAGGCCAACGAGGCGATGTTCACCAACGTGCCCGGCCTGCGGGTGGTGCTGCCGTCCTCGCCCGCGCGCGCCTACGGCCTGCTGCTGGCCGCGATCCGCGAGCCGGACCCGGTGATCTACTTCGAGCCCAAGCGCATCTACCGGCAGTACAAGGAAGTCGTGCCCGACGACGGCGAGGCGCTGCCACTGGACGTGTGCTACGTGCTGCGCGACGGCAGCGACGTCACCCTGGTCACCTGGGGCGCGCAGGTCAAGGAAACGCTCGAGGCGGCGGAACAGCTGGCCGCCGACGGCATCAGCGCCGAGGTGATCGACGTCGCCACGCTCAAGCCGCTGGATTTCGCCACCATCGCTGAATCGGTGGCCAAGACCGGCCGCTGCGTGATCGTGCACGAGGCGCCGCGTACCGCGGGCTTCGGCGCCGAGATCGCGGCGCGCCTGGCCGAGCATTCGATGTACGACCTGGTCGCGCCGGTCGAACGCGTCACCGGTTACGACACGCACATGCCGCTGTTCCGGCTGGAGATGAAGTACATGCCGGGCACCGACCGGATCGTCGCCGCGGCCAGGCGCACCCTGGCGGCAAGTTGAACATGGCGCGCGCCCGCGCCACGTCCGTCCATCGCGCGCCGGACCGGCCGGCATTGCGGATCGGGATCGGCGACCGCGTGGTGCTCGGCGAGCGGGACGACGAATGGCCGCAGTTCGTCTGGGCGACCGCCACCGGCATCGGCGGCTGGATCCCGGCCACGCTGTTCGACGCCGAGCACGGTCCCGCGACCGCGCTGGCCGCTTACGACACCACCGAGCTCGATGTCGATCCGGGCGAGCCGCTCGTCCTGCATCACGAACTGGCCGACTGGTGGTGGGTGGAAAACACGCGCGGCGCCCGGGGCTGGGTCCCGGCGCGCAAGATCGAACGCATCGACTGACACACGACAGGAACACCGAACCGACATGGCCGACAAGAAGACCTTCCTGCTTCCGGACCTCGGCGAAGGCCTGCCCGACGCCACCATCGTCGAGTGGTACGTCAAGGAGGGCGACAGCATCCGCCTGGACGACAACCTCGTCTCGATGGAGACCGCCAAGGCGGTGGTCGACGTGCCCTCGCCGGTCTCGGGCAAGGTGCTCAGGCTCGCGGGCGATGCCGGCGACGTGATCGTCACCGGCGCGATGCTGGCCGAGTTCGAGATCGATCCATCGCAGCCGCAGCGCGCGGAGGGCCAGGACACCGGCCACCACCACGGCGCGCCGGCAGCGTCCGGCAAGGGCGTCGGCAGCCAGGATCCGGCGCCGGACGACCGCGTGGTCGCGTCCACCGAGGGCGGCGCGATCGAGCAGAGCGGCAAGTCGCCGCCGGAGGACAAGTCGGAGCCTGGCGACGGCGAACGCGCCGACAGCGGCACCGTGGTCGGCGCGATGCAGGCGTCCGACGACGTGCATGCCGAAGCGGCGGTGTCGGTCGGCGGCATCCGGGCGATGCCCGCGGTGCGCGCACTCGCGCGCAAGCTCAAGGTCGACCTCGGGCGCGTGCGCGGCAGCGGCGCCGACGGCGTGGTGACCATGGCCGACGTGAAGCAGGCGGCCGCCGGCGGAACCGCTCCATCCCCCGCCCCGTCGGGCGGAGCGGGGTCCGGGCGCGCGGGGCACTCCGGCGAGAATGCCGGACGCGGCGGCGTGCGCACCGCCGGCGAACGCACCGCACTCTCCGCGGGTGGCAAGCCCATGCGCACGCAGCCGCCGACGGTCAGCGCCAGCGGGCAACCCGAACAGCTCAAGGGTGTGCGCCGCAACATGGCGCGGGTGATGGCAGACGCCCACAGCAAGGTCGTGCCGACCAGCCTGGTCGACGATGCCGACATCCACGCCTGGCAACCCGGCAACGACCTGACCGTGCGCCTGATCCGCGCGATCTGCGCCGCCGCGCGCGCGGTACCGGCGCTCAACGCCTGGTTCGACGGCGACAAACTCGTGCGCACCCTGCACCCGCATGTCGACATCGGCATCGCCGTCGACACCGCCGACGGCCTGTTCGTGCCGGCGCTGCGCAACGCCGACCTGCTCGACGCGCGCGGCGTGCGCGAGGGCATCGACCGCCTGCGCGCCCGGGTGGAGGACCGCAGCATCCCGGCCGCCGAGCTGTCGGGCTACACCATCTCGCTGTCGAACTTCGGCATGTTCGCCGGTCGCTACGCGACGCCGGTGGTGGTACCGCCGTGCGTGGCGATCGTCGCAGCCGGACGCGGTCGCCACCAGATCGTGCCGGTGGTGGGCGGTTTCGAGTCGCACCGGGTGATCCCGCTGTCGCTGACCTTCGACCATCGCGCCTGCACCGGCGGCGAGGCCGCGCGCTTCCTCAAGGCGATGCTCGACGACCTCGCGGCGCCGGACTGACGCCATGGTCGGGATCGCGTTGCGTTGCCCCTTCGCTCCCGAGAGCACCCCGCTGCAATGCGCCGTGCCCGCCATCCCCTCGCCCATGGAAGCCTCACCATGCCCCACCACAGCAGACTCGCCGGCTTCATGATCGATTGCGGCGAAGGCACGCTGGCCGACGCGGCCGGCTTCTGGAGCCGCGCACTCGACCTGCCGGTCACCGACCCGGACGAGGGCGGACGCGGCCGCTACGCGGTCCTGGGCGGCGCGCCGGGCGGGCTGCACGTGGAAGTGCAGAAGGTCGAGCACGCCTCGCGCGTGCACCTGGACATCGAGGCCGACGACATCCACGCCGAAGCATCCCGGCTCGAGGCGCTCGGCGCGCGCCGGATCGAACTCGTCCGCGACCGCTGGTGGCTGATGGAAGCGCCCACCGGGCACCGCTTCTGCGTGGTGCCGATGCGCGATCCGGAGCGGCGCGCAGCGCCCAGCGCCTGGGAATGACCCGGAAGCCACGACCAACGGAGGACCGCCATGCCCCACCACAGCCGCCTGAGCACTTTCGTCCTCGACTGCGAGGCCGACGACCTCGCACCCCACGTCGAGTTCTGGAGCCGGGCCCTCGGCAAGCGCGTCGACTCCCCCGACGAGGACGACGACGGCAAGTACGCGCGCCTGCACACGGAGGCCGACGAGCCGATCCTGCTGCTGCAGAAGGTCTCGCACGCCTCGCGCATCCACCTCGACATCGAGGCCGACGACGTCGAGGCCGAGGCCGAGCGCCTGGTGGCACTCGGCGCGAAGAAGATCGAGAAGGTGCACACGTGGTGGGTCATGGAGGCCCCCAGCGGCCACCGCTTCTGCGTGGTGCGCCAGCAGCGCAAGCCGTTCGGCCCGCATCTCAATCGCTGGGAATAACGGCGATCCCGCCGGCGGGCGGTGGCGCGCCCTTCAACCGGCCGCGCGCGCCTTCGCTTCCCGGTCCAGCCAGACGCCCAGACCCTGCGCGTTGATCTCGATGTCGCCGCCGAGCACGGCGGCGACGCTGCGAACGGGATCGGCGACGCCGTGCGCTGCGGCGCGCTCGACGTAGAGCGCGGTCACGCCGTGGACGATCCGCGCGTGGCGGTCGGGGCTGGCGTCGGCATCGCGCGCGATCGCCGCCATCGCATCCACCAGCGTGATCAGGTCGTCGGCCAGCCGCACGCATTCGGTGACGATCCCGTAGTGGGCGATGCGGATCGCATCCGGCGCGCGCGCGACCAGCCGGCGGATCGAGGCCTGCATCTGCCCGGGATCGAACTGCACCGGCGAGGTCGTCGGTACCGCGAACGCGCCGTTGCCGTTGTCGAACTCGCGGTACGACAGCCCGAACGCATCGCCGGCGATCCAGCTGCGCGTCGCCGCGTCCCACACGCTGTAGTGGTGCAGGGCGTGCCCGGGCGTGTCGGCGCAGGCGAGCGGGCGACCGGCGAGGTCGACCACGTGGCCGTCGTCGGCGACCACCACGCGCGCCTCGTCCACCGGCAGCATGCCGGCATGGTCGCGCGCGAACATCGCTTCGCCGTAGACCCGCTTCGCGCCGGCGATGAGTTTCTCCGGGTCGACCATGTGCTGGGCGCCGCGCGGATGCACCACCAGCCGCGCGTTCGGCAGCGCGCGCATCAGCGGGCCGGCAGCGCCGGCGTGGTCGAGGTGGACGTGGGTGACCAGCAGCCAGTCGACCGCGTCGCGGGCCACGCCGGCGGCGTCGATCGCCGCGAGCACGCGCTGCGCGCAGGTCGCGGTGCCGCAATCCACCAGCGCCGCGCGGCCACCGCTGCCGTGCACCAGATAGGCCGCGCACAATCCGGGGCGGATGTAGCCGGTGTCGATGAGGGTGATGCGCTCTAAATTCATCGCGCCTTCTCCGGTTGTATCACCATGCCTTCAGCCGCGCCGGCGCCGGAACAGCAGGTGGCGCGCCACGAACGCGATCCCCAGCGCCGCGAGGAACACGCCGTAGCCCAGCGCGGTCGCCAGCACCTGCGGCCACAGCTTGCCGTACTGGGTGTCGGCATTGGCCACCGACCAGTACACGCTCCACAGGAAGGCGGCCACCGCCAGCGCCAGCGTCGCCAGGTCGTACAGCGCGCGTTTCATGCCGCGCGGCTGGCGCGGGAACAGCCAGTACAGCGTGGCCAGGATCGCGAACCAGGGCAGGAACAGGATCAGGGTAAGGTTGAGCTCGACCAGCGGGTTCATGCCTGCGCCCGCGCCGCCTTTTCCGCATCGGCGGCGGCCAGCGCATCGAGCGCGGCCTGCACCTCCGCATCGGTCACGCCCTCGCCCGCCGAGGCCGGTGCCTGCGCCAGCGGCACGCTCCCGCGCCGCAACGCTGCGATCGCCTGCCCCGCGTCGCGCGGCGCGTCGAAGCCGCGACTCTGCAACAGCACGCGCTCGCCCTCGACCAGCTTGAAGTAGAACCGGCCGTCGGCCTCGCGGTACTGCTTGAAAGCCGCCAGCGACGGCTTCTCCGCGACGGCGTCGGCCTCCATCGCGGCGAGCCGCACCGTCGACAGGTCGCGCAGGCCCACCGCTTCGCGCAGCTGCGCCAGCAGCGGCGTCGCATGACGCTCGCGCAGGCGGCGCGCACCGTCGCGCAGCGTGTCCTCGATGTCGCCCGGGCGCGCGACCAGGTCCAGATAGCGCTCGCGCAGCGGCGCGATTTCGGCCTCGACCAGGTCATAGAGCCGCTGCTTCGCATCGCCCCAGCCGATGCCGTCGGCAAAGGCCTGCGCGAACGCGGCGGTCTGCTCGCGGCTGGCGAAGGCCTGGTAGAGCTGGAACAGCGCCGAGCCTTCGGTGTCCTTGGCTTCGCCCGGCGCCCGCGAATCGGTGACGATCGAGAACACCAGCTTCTTCAGTTCCGCCGGCGGCGCGAACAGCGCGATGGTGTTGCCGTAGCTCTTGCTCATCTTGCGGCCGTCCAGGCCCGGCAGGGTGGCGACCTGCTCGTCCACCACCGCCTCGGGCAGCACGAACCACTCGCGACCGTAGACATGGTTGAAGCGCTGGCCGAAGTCGCGCGCCATCTCGATGTGCTGCACCTGGTCGCGACCCACCGGCACCCGGTCGGCGTTGAAGACCAGGATGTCGGCGGCCATCAGCACCGGATACATGAACAGTCCGGCGGTCACGCCGCTGTCGTCGTCCTCGCCGTCGGCGCGGTTGCGGTCGACCGCCGCCTTGTAGGCGTGCGCGCGGTTGAGGATGCCCTTGCCGGCGACGCAGGTCAGGTACCAGGTCAGTTCGGTGATCTCGGGGATGTCGCTCTGGCGGTAGAACCAGACCTTGCCCGGATCCAGTCCGCAGGCCAGCCAGGCCGCGGCGATCTCGAGCGTGGAGCGTTGGGTGCGCGCGGGGTCCTGGGCCTTGATCAGGCTGTGCAGGTCGGCCAGGAAGTAGAAGCTCTCCGTGTCCGCGGCGCGGCTGGTGGCGATGGCGGGCCGGATCGCCCCGACGTAATTGCCCAGGTGCGGGGTGCCGGAGGTGGTGATGCCGGTAAGGACGCGGACGGGACGCTGGGGCATTGCAGGGCGCCGGGACACGGAAGCGGAACGCCAGTTTAACCGTTGCGCCAGCCGCCTCCGGTGGCGGCAACCCCGCCCGGCGCGCGCGTGCGTTCAATCGCACGACCCGCCCGGAGATCCCGACCATGATCCGCAAACACGCCCCGGCCGCGCTGGCCGCCTTCGTCGTCCTGCTGGCTGCGACGCCCGCCGCCGCCCGTTCGCTGGTCCGCATCGACGTGGTGGATCGCGACAGCGGCCGGTGGCTGCCCGAGTATCGGCATCGGCATGAATCCTGGATCGCGGGAACGCCCGGGCACCGCTACGGGGTACGTCTGACCAACAACACGGGCGAACGGGTGCTGGTGGTGCTCTCGGTCGACGGCGTCAACGCCGTCACCGGCCAGACCGCGCACCCCTCGCAGACCGGCTACGTACTGGCGCCCTGGCAGAGCACCGAGATCACCGGCTGGCGCAAGTCGTACCAGGACGTGGCCGGTTTCGTGTTCACCGCCTTGCCCGACAGTTATGCCGCGCGCACCGGCCGCCCGGACGACGTCGGCACGATCGGGGTGGCCGTATTCCGAGAACGCGCCGATCGACATCAGCACCCGTATCCGCCGCCGTCGCCGCCGATCGCCCACGGTGCGGACGCCGGGAAGTCGCGCCGCGCTGCGCCTGCCACCAAGGCTGAACAGTCGGCGGATGCATACCACGCGGATGACGGGCTGGCCCGGCAACAGATCGGCACCGGACACGGTCGGCGCGAATGGTCCCCGGTCGGGCAGACCTCGTTCGCACGCGCCAGCGCGCGTCCGGCACAGCTCACGCAGCTGCGCTACGACGCGCCGCAGGCGCTCGCCGCGCGCGGGATCGTGCCATCGCCTGCTCCTCCGGCGTGGCATCGCGAGCGGCCGCGGGCCTTCCCGGGCAGGTTCGTGGCGGATCCGCCGGGGCACTGGCGTTGAAGTGATCCGGCGCGCGCGCCGGCCACCGCCCCGCATCGGGCTGACGATCACCTGCGGATGGACGTCGGCACAAAGCAAAGGGCCGGCGGTGCCGGCCCTTGCCCGTGACATCCCTTCTGGTTGCTGCGGGTGCGGGCTCGCGCGAGGCGTTGCCACCCTTCGTCGCGGCCGCGCGTCTCGCGGCTACGGCTGCATCAGTTCAGGGTCTTCTCGAAGTCGCGCACTTCCTGCTCGGCGCGCTCGCGCTCCCAGCCATAGCGCTCCTGCAGCTTGCCCGCGAGGTACTTGCTGTCGCCTTCGGCAACGTCGAACACGTCGTCGGTCAGGTCGCCCCACTTGGCCTGGGCCTGACCCTTGAGCTGGGTCCACTTGCCGGCAATGATGTCTTTGTTCATGGCTGCATTCCTTGGGTTCGTTGATGGTGGGACATCGGTGCGATGGTTCCGCTGCGCATCGATGGCTCCATCATTGCGGCGGACGCATCACGGCCGGATCAAGGATTCGTAAGGCGGTATTCACAACGATGACTTGCGGCGCGCGCGAATTCAGTTTCGATGCTTCTTCGATCGCGCAGCGACGCAATCCGGGACAGGACCGCGCCGGAAAAAGAGAAAGCCGGCAATGCCGGCTTTCCCGAAACGCGTTCGTGCGGGGTCGATCACTTCGGATCGGTGCCGCCCGTGTCGTCGGCCGCGTCCTCGATCTTGTCGCCGACCTTCTCGACGTCCTGGCCGAAGCCCTTCGTCGTGTTGCACGCCGACAGCATGCCGACCGAGAACATGGCAAGCAGCATCATGGCCATCAAACGCTTCATCTGGTTTCTCCTGGAGGCTTTTCGATGCGATCGCGGATCGTCCGCGTTCGTCCCGGACATAAGACGCTGGCGGGCGTGAAATCCGCGTTGACTGCAAGGCGCAACACCCGGTAGTGCCTCGGGGCGCGCGGGCGATGTTCAGGCTTGTCGCCGCGGCGTGACGGCGCGGTGGGGTCGCGTCAGTCGCGCATGAGCGTGGACTTGCCGAACAGGCTTTCGACCAGGTCGACGGCGAGTTCGGCGGTCGCATTGCGGTTGTCCAGCGCCGGGTTCACCTCGACGATATCGAGCGATCGCAGCCGGCCGCTGTCGGCGATCATTTCCATGATCAGCTGCGCCTCGCGGTAGTTGACGCCGCCCGGGATGGGCGTGCCCGTGCCCGGCGCGATGGTCGGGTCGAGGATGTCGACATCGAAGCTCACGTGCAGGTGGGTGTCGCGATCGAGGCCTTGCAGGGCCTGTTCCATCGCCCGCTTCATCCCGACCTCGTCGATGTAGCGCATGTCGTAGATGTCGAGCCGGTGTTCCTTGACCAGACGCTTCTCGTCCTGGTCCACCGAGCGGATGCCGAGTTGCCGCACCTGGCTGGGCACGATCGCGGGCACGTGTCCGCCGATCCGGGTGAGTGCGTCGGGGCCGATGCCGCACAGGCAGGCGACCGGCATGCCGTGGACATTGCCCGAGGGCGTGATCGTGCTGGTGTTGAAGTCGGTGTGCGCATCCAGCCACAGCACCCGCAGGCTCCTGCCCTCGCGGCGGCAGTGCGCTGCGACCGCGGCGATCGAGCCGATCGCCAGGCAATGGTCGCCGCCGAGCATCACCGGCATGCGGCCGTCGCGGAGGATGGCCTGCGTGGTTTCGAACACCCCCTGGTTCCAGGCCACCACCTGGTCGAGGTGGCGGTAGCCATCGACCGGCCCGAGCCAGGGATTCTTCGGCCCCGGGACGTCGCCGGCATCGGCGATGTCGACGCCACGCGCCCTGAGCGCCTCGCCGAGGCCGGCGACGCGCAGCGCCTCCGGTCCCATCGACGCGCCGCGCGTGCCCGCGCCGACATCGGTGGGCACGCCGAACATCGAGACCGGGGGATAGCGCTGGTCCATGGCGGATGGTTTCTCGTGCAAGGGTCCGGGCCGGCAGTCTAGCGACCCGGCGAGCCAGCCCGATGTCGCAGCGCAGCAAGCGCGGGCCGTGCACGGGCGAAACAGGCGGGATCGGTGCCACCGCTGTCCGCAGGCACGATGCGGACTGACGTGGCGGGGCTGGTGGATGAATCGTTCCCGGAACCGGCCGGCCGGATGCCGCCCCGGAATCGGCCTGCAGGCCCGGTCGCCGGACGTGGTGCCGCTTATCCGATTCGAACGGATGACCTACCGCTTACAAGGCGGTTGCTCTACCAGCTGAGCTAAAGCGGCGCTGTCGTCGGCGGCGCCGGCGTCGACCGGAAGGCATTCTAGCCCACGCCCCTCAAGGTACCGCCGCTGCGGGCTCGCATTCGATGGGCTCGCCCTGCGCCGCGCCGGCCGCACGCCTGAGCACGTCGGGGTCGACGTGCTCGCCGGCGACGACGTCGACCCAGTGCCGGGTCTGGCCATCGCCTCCGATCGGCTCGGCGACCGCGGCGAATCCTGCCGCCTGCAGCGCCGCGACGTGGCGCTGCGCGGCGGCCTCGCCTCCGAACCGGCCGAGGGCGATGTCGACGGTGCCGTCTTCCGCGGCGGGCAGGAGATAGTGGTCGTCGAAGCCGGCGGCGGACAGCCGCGTCGCGGCGGCATCGGCGGCCGCCCGGTCCGGCAGCGCCGACAGTTGCACGTTCCAGCCACGCGGCGCCGGCCGCACCTGTCGGGTCGCCACGCCCCGCACCGCCGGCCGAAGTTGCGCGGCCGCGCGCCCGGCCGCGGCAGCGTCCGCGAACGGACCGAAGCTGTGGCAGACGGTGGCCACGGCCGGGGCCGCGGCGGCCTCCCGGGCCGGGGTCGTTTCGCCGGCTTCCGTCGCCGCTGTGGTCGGCCCGGGACCGGCCGTCGCAGCGGCCTGGTCCCGCGCATCCCGTGCCTCCGGCGCGCCGGGCGGAACCGTCACCGGCGCGCGGGCCGGGGCCGCGGGGTCCGCCGACTCTTCCAGCAGTCTCAGCGGTTCCACCCCTCGCGGCAGCGGCAGCTCGTCGGCGGACGGCGCGTCGTCACCACGCGTCGCCCACCACAGCGCGACACCGAGGTTGAGGATCAGCAGCAGGACGATCAGGGCGCGGGCGAACATCGGTCGATTCTAGGGGCTCGGTCCGCTCCGGGCCCAGTGCGCCAGGCCGCGCAGCACCAGCGAGGGATCATGCTCGGCGTCGCGCAGGTGCGGCAGCAACGCTTCGGCACCGCCGCCGTGCAGCAGCAGCGGCACCGGCGCGCCGCAGGCATCTGCCGCCGCCGCCAGACTGCGTTCGACCAGGGCCAGCGCCGCACCGAGGCAACCCGAGGCCAGCGCGTCGTCGGTGTCGGCCGCGAACTCGCGATAGTGGCCGCCGTCGGCCACCAGTTGCGCCGCCTTCGCCTGCAGCGCCTCGCGCATGAGCGCCGGCGACGGCGCGATCCGTCCGCCATGGTGGCGGCCGCCGGCGTCGACCAGATCGATGGTCAGCGCGGTGCCCACGCCCGCCACCAGCCACGCGCCACCGCGCGCGTGCGCGGCGAGCATCGCCAGGAACCGGTCCACGCCGAGCCTTTCCGGCGCGGCGTAGGCGATCCGAAGGCCGTCCCAGGCGCGCTGCGTCGCCGCCAGGCCGATGCGGCCGCAGCGCGCGGCGAGCGCCTCCAGCAGTGCGGTGCGCAACGCCGGCGAAGCGACGCTCGCCACGTGCGCCGCGTCGATGCGCGGCGGCAGGCAGTCGATCCAGCCTTCGGCCAGGGCCACGCCGTCGTGGGCGAACGCCAGCACCTCGCCCGGGCTCGCGTCCGCCTGCAGTGGCGCGCACTTGAGCCGCGAGTTGCCGAGGTCGAACAGCCAGTCGCTCATGGCGTGCGATCCGTGCGTCGCAGGCTGACTTCGCCGGCATGGAAGCAGCGCTCGCCCTGCCCCAGCCGCACGCGCAGCGCGCCGTCCGCGGCGAGGCCCAGCGCGATGCCGTCATGCAGGCCGTCGCCCGAATGTACCTGCACAGATTGCCCGGCCAGCACGTCGTGCGCGGCGTACTGCGCCAGGAATGGCGCGAGCCCCTCGCGGTCGAAGCGCACCAGCGCCGGCAGCAGTCGCGCCAGCACGCCGGCGGCAAGCATGCTGCGCGGGGGAGGATGCGCCAGCGCCTGCAGGTCGAGCCAGGGCTGGTCGATGCCGGCACCGGCCTGCGCCGGCATGCGCACGTTGAGGCCGATGCCGACCACCGCGCGCGCCGGCCCGGCATGCTCTCCGCCGCCCTCGACCAGGATGCCGCCGAGCTTGCGCAGTCGCCCGTCATCGGCGACGACCACGTCGTTCGGCCATTTCAGCCGGGCCTGCGCGAACCCCAGCGCATGCAGCGCCTCGACCACCGCGACCCCCGCCACCAGGCTCAGCCCGCCCAGGCGCGCCAGTCCGGCATCGAAGCGCCGCGCCACCGAGAGATACAGGTTGGCCGCCAGCGGCGAAGCCCACGGCCGCCCGCGACGGCCGCGGCCGCCGGTCTGGCGCTCGGCAAGCAGGACGTGCGCGCCCGCGGAGTGGTCCTTGCGCCGCAGCAGTTCGGAACTGGTCGAATCCAGCGACCATGCCACCTCGAGCGCGGCGACATCCGCGCGTACGGCCGGCGGCAGCGCGAGCAGGATCCGGTCCGGGTCGAGCAGGTCGACCGGAGCGGACAACGCATAGCCACGCCCGGCCCGGGCGTCGATCGCGACGCCCGCCTCGCGCAGGCCTTCGATCCGCTTCCACACCGCCGCGCGGGTCAGGCCGGACTCGCGCGCCAGCACGTCGCCGGACACCGGTCCGGCGACCAGGCGCTCCAGCAGGGCGCGATCGGCGGCCGTGGTCATGGGACGTTGTGGCGGGACATGCCCGCGATTATCCGGGATCGCCGGCAGCCGCGCGTCCCGGCGCCCGAGGCGGACTCGGCCCGGCGCGCCGCCGGCCCCGCTCGTCGCATCCCGCTTGCAACCCTCCGCGCCCTGCCCGCATCAAGGTATAGTGAACTGTTGCCACCGCAACAACTGGCCAAAGGATGGTTGCCATGGCTCCTGGACTGCGAAACCGCCTGCTGCTTTGTCTGTTGCTGGCCTGCGCCGCGCTCCCCGCGGCTGGCCGCGAGCCCGCCCTGATGGATGCCAACGGCGGCAGCGCCGGGTGCCCGGTGACCGATGCGGAAGCCGATGCCTCGGCCGTCCCCGCCGGCGACAAGCGCGCCGTCGCGCCAGCCCGCGCCCGCCCCGCGCCCGCCCGCCGCACCGGAGAGTCCGAAGCCACCACCCGCCCGCCGCGCTGGCACAGCTTCCTGCCGGGCATGATCCGCTGAGGGCTACGCGGTTGTGCCCGGGCTGATCCGGCGGCTGCTCGGCCGCGCGCCCGATCCGGTCGACGACGACACCTGGCGCCACGTCCAGGCGCGCGTACGCTGGATCCATGCGCTCGACGACACGCGTTCGCAGCGCCTGCGCGCACTGGCCACGCTGTTCCTGCAGCGCAAGACGATCACCCCGATCGAACCCTTGCAACTCGATGCGACCCGACGCGCGATCCTGGCCGCGCTGTGCTGCCTGCCGCTGCTGGAGTTCGGCGAAGAGGGCCTGCACGGCTGGTCGCAGCTGATCGTCTACCCGGATGCGTTCCGGGTGAACCGTACCCATGTCGACGCCGCCGGCGTACTGCACGAATGGGACGACGAACTGATCGGCGAAGCCTGGGACGGCGGGCCACTGATCCTGTCCTGGGCGGATGTCGAATCCGATCTGGACGACCCGCACGCCGGCTTCTGCGTGGCGGTGCACGAGATGGCGCACAAGCTCGATGCGCTCGACGGCGTGCTCGACGGCACCCCGCCGCTGCCGCGCGACTGGCAGCGCGCATGGGCACAGGACTTCCAGCGGGCGTTCGACGCGTTCGTCGCCGACGTGGACGCCGGACGCGAAGTGGCGATCGATCCCTACGCGGCCGAAGCCCCGGAGGAGTTCTTCGCCGTCTGCAGCGAATACCACTTCAGCGACCCGGCCACGCTGCGCGACGCGTTCCCGGCCGTGGCGGCGCATTTCGAACGCTTCTTCGGCCCGATCGCATAGGGCGCATGCCCGCGCCCCGCACGACGGGACGGGGCCCGTCCTACAGTCCGGGCGGCAGCCGGACCTCGAAACGCGCACCGCCGAGTTCGGCCGAGTGGCCCACCTGCAGTTCGCCGCGGTAGCTGCGCACGATGTCCTGTACGATCGACAGACCGATGCCGTGTCCCTGCACGCGCTCGTCGCCGCGCACCCCACGCTGCAGCACCAGCGGGATGCGCTCCTCCGGGATCCCCGGCCCGTCGTCGTCGACCGCCAGCAGCAGGCCGGGACGCCGGTTCGGCGCGCTGTCGCCGGGCTTGACCGTCAGCAGTACGCGCGAGCGCGCCCACTTGAAGGCATTCTCGGTGAGGTTGCCGAGCAGTTCCTGCAGGTCGCCGGGTTCGCCGTGGAAACGCGCGTCCGGGTCGATGTCGAATTCGCAGATCACGCGCTTGCCGGCATAGATCTTCTCCAGCCCCTGCACCAGCGTCTCGGCATAGGGTTCGACCTCGATCGGCGCGGCGAACAGCGTGTGCCCGCTCGAGGCGGCACGACCGAGCTGGTAGCTCACCAGGTCGTTCATTCGCTGCAGCTGGGTGGCGACGTCTGCGCGCAACTCGTCGTCGCCGGCGTCGGAATCAAGCCGCGCGCGCATCACCGCCAGCGGCGTCTTCAGGCTGTGGGCGAGGTCGGACATGGTGTTGCGCTGCTGCTCGAGGTTCTCGCGTTCGCTCTCGATCAGCGCGTTGATGCTGTCGGTGAGCGGCTCGAGCTCGCGCGGGTGGCGCTCGCCCATGCGGTGCGCCTGCCCGCGCTGCACCCGCTTGAGTTCCTCGACCACCTTGCGCAGCGGCCACAGGCTCCAGCGGACGACCAGCGTCTGCAGCAGCAGCAGGATCACGCCGGCGATGCCCAGATAGCCCCACAGCGCCGCACGGAACACGCGCACCTGGCGCGGCACGGTGCCGGCGTCCTCCATCACGTAGATCGTGTAGGGGAACTCGGCGTCGGGCGCGGAGTCCTGCGAGGCCCAGACCATGCCCAGGCCGTAGCGGTACACCTGCCCCGGGGTGCCGTCGCTGCGGGTCATCGGCAGCGGGCCTTCGAACGTCTCCTCGCCGCCGGCGAGCATCGTCGCCTCGGGCAGTTGCGGGCCGGAGGCCGAGCGGGAGATCCAGCCGCCGTTGGGCAGCACGATCTCCGCGTACAGGCCGCTGCCGGGCCGGTCGAATCGGTCGTCCGGCCCGTTGTCGGGCGAGTAGAGGTCGCCATTGCGAAGGAACTCGACATCGCCCGCATAGGCGAACACGTAGTTGCGCAGGCGATCGCGCTGGCCTTCGCTGGCGACGTCGAGGAACGCGCGATCGAGTGCGTAACCGGCCAGCGCGAGAAACGCCACCAGGCCGAGGCTGGCGGCCATCAGCTGCCGCGCCTGCAGCGAGCGCGGGCGCCACGGCAGCACGCGTGCGGACTTGCCGGTACTCATCGGATCAGGGTCGGCTCATTCGGCTCGGGCGATCGCGGGGCGGCACGGACGCCCGACCCCGGGCCGCCAAGATAGCCGATCGCGTGGCGGCGTCGCCGCGCCGTGGCGCGGCCAGCCGATCGCCGTGATGCGTGGCTTCAGCCTTCGCCGTTGCGCGGGATCGCGAACCGGTAACCGCGGCCGCGCACCGTTTCGATCGGCTTGAGCGCGCCTTCCGGGTCCAGCTTCTTGCGCAGGCGACCGATGAAGACCTCGAGCACGTTGGAGTCGCGGTCGAAATCCTGCTGGTAGATATGCTCGGTCAGGTCGGCCTTGGACACCAGCTCGCCGGCATGCATCATCAGGTACTCGAGCACCTTGTACTCGTAGCTGGTCAGATCGACGTTCTGGCCGTTGACCGTCACCGTCTGCGCGGCCAGGTCGAGCACCACCGCACCGCATTCCAGCGTCGGCTTGCTCCAGCCTGCGGCGCGGCGCACCAGGGCGTTGATCCGCGCCAGCAGTTCCTCGACGTGGAAAGGCTTGACCAGGTAGTCGTCGGCGCCCTGCTTGAGGCCGTCGACCTTGTCCTGCCAGCTCGAGCGAGCGGTCAGGATCAGCACCGGGAACTGCTTGCCCTCGTCGCGCAGCGCCTTGACCAGTTCCATGCCAGACATCTTCGGCAGGCCCAGGTCGATGATGCCGACGTCGAACGGCACTTCGCGGCCCATGTAGAGGCCCTCTTCGCCGTCCTGGGCGGCGTCCACGGCAAAGCCCTCGCGCTTCAGGCGCGCGGCCAGGGTTTCACGCAGGGGAGCTTCGTCTTCGACGAGCAGGATGCGCATGGAACGACTCCGTTCATATCAGTGGATGCGGCCAGTGTGGCCGCACTTTCCTGAACAGAGTGCAGGATCAGTCGTGGTCGCCGCGTGTAGGCGGACGCCGCGGCGGCTCGGGCCTCCGGCGCTGCGGATCGTCGACGTAGATGCGCACGCGACCGCGGTCGTCCATGGCCTTGATCCGGTTCACGTCGCGGCCGTCGGCCTGCATGCGCTCGGCACTGAGCACGCGACTGCCGCGGTTGCTGCGTTCGAAACGCCGCACCGAATCCGACAGCGCATCGCGGTTGCGGTTGGGGGGTGCCATCCGCGGTTCCCGCATGCGCTGGTCGCGCGCGTCCTCCTGTCCGGCCCCGCCCCGCTCACGCGGTGGCTGCTGCGCCCACGCCGACCCGCAGCCGGCGAGCACGAGCACGGCGGACAGGACGAGGACGCTCGGTCGGGACGACAGGACTCTCATTTCAACGGGATTCCCGGACACGCGGATGCGCAGGCCCCATTCGCGGGGGTGGATCGGCATTCTTGGCGGCGGGCGGTGAATCGTCCCTTAACTTTTCTTTCACCAACGCCCGGCGGTTCATCCCGGGCAAGGATCAGAACACTTCGGCCACGCAGCATCGCAGCGAACCGCCCGCCGCCTCGATGGCCGACAGGTCTACCTGGCAGGTGGCGAAGCCCGCCGCTTCGAGCATGCGCCGCGTGCCGGGCCGCAGCGCGCACGCGGCGGTGGCGCTCATCGAGACGGTGCCGGGGGCCAGGGCGATGGCATTGCCGGCAAAGGCGTCGCGCTCGGCTGCCGAAAGCAGGGCTGCGTGCGGGTAGAGGCGGGCGATGGCCTGCGCGACCGCGGGTACCGCGAATCCCTCCGGGCAGGCCAGCACGGCGCGGCCGGCCAGCACCGCCAGCACCACGTTGGCGTGGTATTCGCCGGGGGCGAGGTCGAACGCCAGGGTCGCGCGCAAGCCGAACGCTTCGTGCATCAGCGCGGCGCCGGCCGCATCGCAGCGTTCGGACAGGCCGCAGTAGCCCAGGCCCCGGGCGCGATCGATCACCAGCGCGCCGGTGAGCTCGCAGGCGTGCGGCTGCGTCGACAGGTCGAGTTCGGCATACCCCGCCACCTCGCGGAACCAGCCGCGGATGTCCTGCCGCGCCGCCTCGCGCCGGCGCACCGGATGGCGCATGCGGCCGATCACCAGCCGGGGCGCGAATGCACCGCCGCTGCGGGCATCCGCGCGCGCGCTGGCGAACACGTTGTTCGGGAACACGGCGTCGGGCGTTCCGGCGTCGCCTGCGAAGCAGACGGTCGGCAGCTGCCGGGAGAGCGCCGCGTGCAGCGCGCGATGCTGCTGCATCGCCAGCCCGGGCTCGAATGCCGCCGCGGCGGCCATGTAGCGGTTGTCGCTGGCGGATTCGACCGCGTGGGCGAACCCGTCCGGCGCGACCAGGAAGGCGGCGCGCGCGGTGCCCGGGCCGAAGTCCGGCGCGGTATCGCGTGCAAGCGCCAGGAACGCGTCGAGGTCGCGGGTGATCACGCCGCCAGCCCGGCCGACGGGCGGGTGGCCGCGAGCGCGCGTTCGATCAGCGACCAGTCCGCCCCGGGCCGGTGCGCGCCCTCGCTCAGCACCTGGCGGAACGCGCGCCCGCCGGGCTGGGCGTGGTACAGGCCGAGGACGTGGCGGGTGATGTGGCGCAGCGGCACCCCGCGCGCGAGCTGCGCCTCGACATGCGGCCGCAGTTCCCGCAGCAGCGCCTGGCGCGGCCGCAATGCGCCGCCGAACAGGGCGACGTCGAGCCGGTGCAGCAGATAGGGATCGTGATAGGCGGCACGACCGAGCATCGCCCCGTCCGCATGGTCCAGGTGCGCGACCGCCTCCTCGAGCGAGGCGATGCCACCGTTGATGATCACCTGCAGGTCCGGTCGCTCGCGCTTGAGCCGCCAGGCCCAGTCGTAGCGCAGCGGCGGCACCTCGCGGTTTTCCTTCGGCGACAGCCCCTTCAACCAGGCGTTGCGCGCGTGCACCACGAACATGCGACAGCCGGCGTCGGCCACGGTGTCGACGAAACCGCGGAAGCGATCCCAGTCGTGGTCGTCGTCGACCCCCAGCCGGCACTTCACCGTCACCGGCACCGGACGCTCCAGCGTGCCGACCGCCGCGATCATCGCCGCCACGCCCTCGGCCACCAGCGCCGGCTCGCGCATCAGGCATGCGCCGAAGCGGCCCGCCTGCACCCGGTCGGAGGGACAGCCGCAGTTGAGGTTGATCTCGTCGAAGCCGTACCCGGCGCCGATGCGCGCGGCCTGCGCCAGCAACGCCGGCTCGCTGCCGCCGAGCTGGAGGGCGACCGGATGCTCCGACGGATCCATTGCCAGCAGCTTCGCCCGGTCGCCATGGATCACCGCATTCGCATGCACCATCTCCGAATACAGCCGCGCGTGCGGCGCCAGCAAGCGGTGGAACACGCGGCAGTCGGTGTCGGTCCAGTCCATCATCGGGGCGACCGACAGGCGGATCGAAGTCGCGTCCGGCGTCGTCGGAGGGCTCGTCTGGGCGGGGGCTGTCATGGCGGAAGCGATGGTCGCGGACGCCGGCATTGTCGCCCGCGGGCGCCATGGCGTCGAACGCTCCGCGCCCGGGCCGGTGGGCGCCCGGCATCTGCGCCCTCGCTCAGCCGCGCGGCGTACCGGACCGGAGCATCGCGGCGAACGCGGTCGCGTCCGCCGGGCGGTGATACACGTACCCCTGGATCACGTGGCAACCCCATCGTGCGAGTTGCTCCACGTCCGGCATCGATTCCACGCCTTCGGCGACCACGTGCTTGCCGAGTTCGCGTGCCAGGCCGATCGTCGCACGGACGATCGCCGCCATCGGCGTGCCGCCATCGCCGATGCCGGAGACGAAGGAGCGGTCGATCTTCAGCGTGTCGAACGGCAGCTCGGCCAGGTAGGACAGCGAGGAGTAGCCGGTGCCGAAATCGTCGATCGCGACGGTGGCGCCGAACTCGCGCACGCGTCGCAGCTGCTGCTCGCCGGCCTCGCGGTCCAGGATCAGCGCCGTCTCGGTGATCTCGAGTTCCAGCGCGGAAGCGGGGATGCCGGCTGCCTCGACCGCGCGCCGCACCGTCTCGGCGAGCCGGCGCGAACGCAGCTGGTGGCCGGACACGTTCACCGAGACCTGCGCCAGGCGCAGGCCCGATGCGGTCCACGCCGCCAGCTGCGCGCATGCCTTGTGCAGCACCAGCTCGCCGAGGTCGTCGATCAGGCCGGTGTCCTCGGCCAGGGCGATGAAGGTCGCGGGCGGGATCGGGCCGGCGCGCGGATGGGTCCAGCGCGCGAGCGCCTCGGCGCCGACGACGCGTCCGTCGCGGCTGTCGACGCGTGCCTGGTAATGGACCTCGATCGCGCCTGCGGCGATCGCATCGCGCAGTTCGTTCTCCATCTGCAGCCTGGACCGCGCCGCGGCGTTCATCTCGGGCGCGAAGACGCGTAGCCCCCGCCCGCCGGCCCGCTTGCCCTGGTACATGGCCAGGTCGGCGTTGTGGATCAGGGTGCTGGCATCGCGGCCGTGGTCCGGGTAGAACGCGATGCCCGCGCTGAAGCCCTGCACGAATTCGCGCCCGCCGGCGCTCACCGGGCGCGAGAGCCCGTCGACGATCCGCCGCATCGCCTGCTCGGCCTCGGCGTCGCTGCGGGCGTCGGCGAGGATCACGCAGAACTCGTCGCCACCGAAGCGGCCCACGAAGTCCGTCGCCGGCAGGCTGTCGCGGATGCGCCGCCCGACCCCCGCCAGCAGTTCGTCGCCCGAGCCGTGGCCGAGGCCGTCGTTGATCGACTTGAAGCGGTCGAGGTCGAGGAACGCGACCGCGAACCGGGTACCCGCGGCCGCGGCGTCGCCGATCGCCTGCGAGACGGCCTCGAACGTCGCCAGCCGGTTCGGCAACTGGGTCAGCGGATCGTGCCTGGCCTGGAACACGAGCTGGCGGCGTCGCTCCTCGAACGCGAACGCGACCGGAATCGCCTCGGCCAGCTTTGCCGCCTGGGCCAGGGGCTGCTCCCAGGCCGGCGGCCGCGCCGTGAAACCGAGCAGCACCTGCACCGGTCGCGGCGCCTCGGCGGGCAGCAGCGCGAACACCTCGCGCACGCCATGGCCCAGGCAGGCCTCGCGCGCGCAGCCGGGCTCCACGGCATCCACGGCCAGCCATTGCCCCTGCGCCGAGCCCGTCTGCCCGCCGCGCGGATCCGGACAGGGCAGCTGTTCCACCGCGTCGCCATCGCGACGGAGCAGGCACAGCATCGTGGCGCTGTCGGCGTCCAGTGGCGGCACCACGATGCAGATCGTCGCCGGCCCGGCGAGATGGCGCAGGCGGCGCGCCACCAGGTCCAGCAGCTGCTCCAGCGACGCCCCCCCGAGCAGCAGCCGGTCGATGTCCGACAGGATGCGGAGCGTGTCGATCTGGCGCCCGATGCGCTGTTGCATCGCATCGAAGGTGCGCGTGAGCAGGGCGAATTCGTCCTCGCCCGCCTGCGTGGCCACGGTAGTGGTGCCGCCCTCGACCCGCTGGATCCGGCGCAGCAGGTCCGAAAGCGGGACCAGGACGCGCCGGATCTGGACCGAGCTCAGCAGCAGCGCGAGCAGCAGCACCGCAGCCGCGGCCGGTATCACCACGCCGCGATAGCGCAGCAGGCTGGGGCCGGCGCCCGCCACCGACACGGCCGTCCACGCCGGCGCATCGAATCCGGCCTTCAGGAACAGGTCCCAGTTCGCGGTCAGCAGGCGATCGTCGGGGTCGGTGCCGGGATGGCCGCCGCAGAACATGCGTTCACGGGCGTCGTAGACGCAGATCCGCATGTCCTGGCTCATCTCGGCCGACTCGCCCCAGAGGAAGCCCGGGGCGAGCGTGGCCACGAGCATGCGGTCGCCATCCACCCGCAGGAGCTGCGGCCTGGCGCCGTCCGGCGCGGACGTCACCTGCAGGCGTGGCGGGAGCTGCCCGACGGGCGGGCGCGGACGCACCGAGACGTCGCTGAAGTACAGTGCGAGCAGTTCGCCGTCGCGGCCGTCGGCGATCGCCAGCGCATCGACCGTCGCCAGCGCCTGGTCGGCGAGCTGCAGCCGCTCGAACACCCCGAGCGCGTAGTTCTTGGCGCCGTCGCGCAGCACCTGCACCCGCGACGCCTCGGCGTCCGCGGTCGCGGTGCGGTAGGTCATCCAGAACACGACCGATGCCGGCACCAGCGCGGCAAGGCAGAACAGCAGGAACAGGCGGCGGCCGAAGCGGCTGGCGAGGATCGCCGTGGACAGGCGTGGACCGACCCCCATGGCAGGGCTCAGAAGTCCTCGGCCAGGCCGATGTAGGCGCCGTCACGCGCGCGGATCACGTCGTCGAGGCTGTCCTTCTGGCTCACCTGCGGCTTGAAGACGCCATTCTTGCCGGCGCTGAACAGGTCGTAGTCGGAGTTGATCGGGTTGAGCCGGCGATCCTTCCGCGCCTTGCCCTTGTTTGTGGTGGTCAGGTTCGTGTAGTGGTAGGGGCGCTTCCATGGGTCCAGCAAGCCTGCGCGGCCGATGTCGGCGAGAGACGCCGGCAACGGGCCGCCCGGCAGACCCTGGAAGCGCTGGATCTCCAGCTCCATGGCCGCGATGTCCGCAACGGCCACCGCCACCCGCGCGCCCTCCATGTATCTGGAAAGCTGGGCCTGCGCGATCGTCGCCAGGATCGCGACCACGGCCACGGCGATGATGAGCTCGAGCAGCGTGAACCCCTCGCCGGCCATGGCGCGCCTTCGGGCACCGCGAACGCCGGCAAGGGGCACGCGCCGGCCGCGCCCCGGGAAGGTGCAACAGGCGCAACTGTTCGTCATGCGACGGGTTGCATGGGGAGGTGGTGGATGCGCGTCGCCATCGGCAGACGATAACGGCAGCCGCGTCTGGAAGGTGAGAACGCGCCCCGGGGTAGCACGACACGGCTTCGCCTTCATCTTTCTGAATGCCCAGGGGCGTCGGCAGTGCCCCTCGGCCGCAGCCACTGCCCCACGATCGCGGTGAGCAGGATGCAGCTGTTGGTGACGATGAACACCCAGTTGTCCAGCAGCACGCTGTAGGCGATGAAGCCGACCGAGGCCAGGCTCTGGCCGATGAACAGCCAGCGCGAAACGCCCGCGCCGGTGCCGTCCTCCACCTGCTTGCGGATCTGGCGCACCAGGGTCGCGAGCAGGATCGCCGAGGCGAGCCAGCCGATGATGTCCGGGTTCACCGCGCGGACTCCGCGTCGCCGCGCGCGGCGGGGGCGAGCTCGCCGTGCACGTGGGTCGCGGCGATCGCCGCCTGCCCGACCGCGACCGCGATCTGGTTCAGGCCGCCGACGATGTCGCCGATCGCATACAGGCCCGGCACGTGCGTCTGCTGGTGGCGGTCGACCACGATCTCGCCGCTGCGGGTGCGTTCGATGTCGAGGCCATCGAGCGGCACCGAGGTTTCGAAACCGAGGTAGGAGTACACCGTGTCCAGCGCAACCTCGCCATCCACCGCCTTGTAGCTGCAACGGCGTCCGTCGAACTGCAGTTCGCCCGCGCCGAGCCACTGCACGCCAGCCTGGCGCGCGGCCTCGCCCGCGGCTCCGCCATCGCCGCCATCGGCCGGAAGCGCGAACACCGACGAGGAGAACGCCAGCAGGAATCCGGCATGCGATCCGACCGAATCGGCCGGACCGTACACGCCGATGCGCCGGTCGCTGGCCTCGAACGCATCGCAGATCGGGCACAGCCGCAGCGCGCCGCAGGCGAGCGCGTCCTCGGCCCAGGCGGCCGGCAGGCGGTCGCGCAGGCCGGTGGCGATCATCACCACGCGGGCGTGCCAGCTGCGGCCCCCGCCCTGGACGACGAAGCCGTCGCGGTCGCGCGCCACGCGTTCCACGCGCACCGGTTCGACCGGCACCTCGAACTCGCGGGCCTGCTCCCGCAGCAGCCGCAGCAGTTCGGTCCCGGACACGCCGCCCGGGAACCCGGGGCAGTTGTTGCTCTCCGGGATCCAGCGCGCGCGGCTTTCGCCGGCATCGAGCACCACGCAGGAGCGGTGGAAGCGCCGCAGGTAGGTGGCGGCGGTCAGGCCCGCGGGCCCGCCACCGACGATCGCCACGTCGATCATGCGCTTGCTGGATCCGGAAACGGGGACGGCCACCTTAGGCCTGCCGGTCGTCTATGTAGCGAGAAGGCGGGCCGGAAGCGCGCCACGGACCCCGGGGCGATGCCGCGATGACGGCCACGCCCGCGCACCGGGACCCGCCGCGGGCCCGCTACGGGTTCGAAGGCGTGCCGGAGACCAGGGGGCGGGCCCAGCGCACGTAGCTTTCGGTGATGTCGCCGCGGATGCGCCGGTAGACGGCCGGCGCGACCTCCAGGCCGGCCGCGATCGCCTCCCACCCGGCCGCAGGGTCCTGGCGACGCGCCTCCAGCACGGTTCTGCAGGAGCGGCCGCCCGCCTGCGCCAGCGCGCAGGCGAAATAGACATCGCCCGGGCGCAACCCGCCGCCGGCGAGCGCGGCTTCCACCAGTTCGCGCGGGGCCTCGTGGTAGCGCACGATCTCGTCCACGAAGGCATCCGCGAAACGCGCGGCATAGAGGTCCATGTCGAGCAGGTGCGCGTCGATCCAGGCGTCGCCGGTGCGCGGTTGCGCCGGCGCTTGCGGCGCCGGTTCCGCGTCAGGCGCGGTGGCCGGGTTCTGCGCGACTTCCTGGGCGTGGACCAGCACGGGCCCGGGCAGCAGGGCGAGGATCGCGACCAGGGGGACGAAGGCGCGCATCGGGGCGTCCGCTGTCAGGCTTCGACGATTGTAGCCATCGCGGCGGACGCCGCGATGTCGCCGATCGCAGCCGGCAGCCCGGTCGCGTCGGCGACCTGCCGCAGCCGCGGATGGCCGGCGACATCGTCGGCCTCGTTCTCGTGCGCCCAGGTCAGGTGGTAGGGCACGTGCACGCCCCAGCCTCCGAGCCGCAGGATCGGCACGATGTCGGAGCGCATCGAGTTTCCGACCATCACGAAGCGGTCCGCCGGCACCGCGAATTCCTCGAGCAGCCGCGCATAGGCGTCGATGTCCTTCTCGCTGACGATCTCGATGCGCCGGAACAGGTCGGACAGGCCGCTGTCGCGCACCTTCGCCTCCTGGTGGAAAAGGTCGCCCTTGGTGATCAGCACCACCGGGTGCTCGGCGGCGATCGCCTCGACCGCGTCGCGAACGCCCGGCAGCAGTTCCACCGGATGGCGCAGCATGTCCTTGGCGATCTGCACGATGCGGTGCAGGTCGCGCGCCGCGATGCGTCCGTCGGTGATGTCGACCGCGGCCTCCACCATCGACAGCGCCATGCCCTTCACGCCGTAGCCGAACACCGCGATGTTGCCCTTCTCCACCGCGTAGAGCCGCTCGAGCACGCGTGCGTCGGCGAGATCGACGTGACGTCCGACGATGCGTTCGAACTCGTCCTGCGCGGCGTGGAAGTAGTCCTCGCTGCGCCACAGGGTGTCGTCGGCATCGAAGCCGACCATCTCGATCGGGGAATGCGTGGTCATCGCCACAGTATGCCGCGACGGCCGCCGGGGCATCGAGCCTCCGGGATCCCGGGCGCCGCAAACACCATCGGCGGCCCTGGGGCCGCCGATGGCTTGCACGCCTGCATGGGGGCAGGCCTGGAGAGGTTATGCGGGAAGTACCCCGCGCTCAGTCGGCACCGCCGGAAGCGTCCGGCTGCTGCGGGGCGGCCTGGGCGGCGAAGGCCTTGTACTCGTCCGGCGTCAGTTCGCCGTTGCTGTCGGCATCGGCGTCGTCGAACACCTGTGCCAGCGCCGGCACCGCCGCCGCCTCGGTCTTGCTCAGGGTTCCGCTGCCGTCGACATCGACGTCGGCCCATGTCAGCGGCTGTTGTTCGGTCGCCGGGGCGGTGGACTGCGTCGGAGCCGTCGTCGGTGCCGTGGTCGTCGGTGCCGTCGGCGCGGTCGGATCCTGCGGTGCCGGGGTTGTGGCTTCCTGTGCGAAGGCCATCGGCATCGCCAGGGCCGCGCCCAGCGCGATCATTCCGAACAGCGGCTTGCGTGCAATCTTCATCAGCTTCTCCCGTGGGGATTCGAATGTGCGCGCGGCTGGCGTGCTTGACGACCGTTTGCCGCACGGCGACACCATGCCCGCGGATCCATAAAGATCGATGCATGGCCGAAGTTAACAAGGCGTTTCGCGTTCAGCGTCGGAAGGCTGCATGCCGGCCGCCGCTGCGCGTTACGCGCGTGCGCATCCGTTTCGCGCACTACAGGCCGTAGCGATCATTCATCTTCGCGGCGCAGACGTGCATGCGGCGCGTCGGCCTCATCGAATGCGACCACGACCATCATCGGCCGGCAACACACCTGGCAGTCTTCGACGTACGACTGGTCGCCCGCGGATGCATCGAGCGCGAGCGTGACCGGTTCGCCGCAATAGGGGCAGTCGTGCGTTTCGTAATCCTGCATCGTCATGGGGTTCGGCGCTCGTGGGCCGGCATCGCCGGCTCGTCGGACGGTATCATGCGGCGACCCCCGATCCCGGTGAGGAGATTCCGATGCCACGACCCGCGCTGACCACCACCCTGCTGTCCCTGGCGCTGCTAACGGCGTGCAGCGCCAACGGCACCGCGGAACCCGCCGCTCAGTCGACGGCCGCCGACACGGCTGCGGTCGCGCAGGACGCGGGCGCACAACAGGCGCGCGAGACCCGCGAGATCGGTCCGTTCTCGGTCGAGACGGTGGCCTCGTTCGACGAGCCCTGGGCCCTGAGTTTCCTGCCCGACGGCCGCCTGCTGGTGAGCGAGAAGCCGGGCACGCTGCAGCTGGTCGACGTCGCCACGGGCCGCGCCGGCGAAGTGACCGGCGTGCCGGACGTCGTCTACGGCGGCCAGGGCGGATTCGGAGACGTGGTGCCGCATCCGCAGTTCGCCGACAACGGCATGGTGTATCTGAGCTACGCCGAAGCGGGCGACGGCGATACCGCCGGCGCGGCGGTCGCGCGCGCGCGGCTGGTGGCGGACGACGCCGGCGGCGGCGCGCTCGAGGATCTCGAGGTGATCTGGCGGCAGGTGCCGAAGGTGAGCGGGCGCGGCCATTACGCGCATCGCATCGTGTTCCACGAGGGCATGCTGTGGATCGGTTCGGGCGACCGCCAGAAGTTCGATCCCGCGCAGGACATGGCCTCGAACATGGGCAAGGTGCTGCGACTGAACGACGACGGCAGCGTGCCCGCCGACAACCCCTTCGCCGACCAGGGCGAGGTGGCCGCGCAGGTGTGGTCGCTCGGCCACCGCAATCCGCTCGGCGTCGCCTTCGACGGCAACGGCCAGCTGTGGGACATCGAAATGGGACCGAAGGGCGGCGACGAGCTCAACAAGGTCGAGCGCGGCGCCAACTACGGCTATCCGATCGTCTCCAACGGCGACCACTACGACGGACGCCCGATCCCCGACCACGACACCCGCCCGGAATTCAACGCCCCCGCGATCACGTGGACGCCGGTGATCTCGCCATCGAGCCTGGTGTTCTATTCCGGCGACCTGTTCCCGGACTGGAAGGGCGACGCCTTCGCCGGCGGCCTGTCGTCGCAGGCGCTGGTGCGGATCGAGTTCGACGGCGACCGCGCCTGGGAGGCCGAGCGCTTCGAGATGGGCGCGCGCATCCGCGGCGTACGCCAGGGGCCGGACGGCGCGCTGTGGGTGATCGAGGATGGCAAGGACGGGCGCCTGCTGAAGCTGACGCCGAAGGGCTGACGCGCATCGACCGGCGCTACTGCGCCGGTCGCTCCACCCGGAAGCCCATCGCCTCGCGATAGCGCGCGTGCAGCGCCTGTACCTTGGCGATGTAGGCCTGGGTTTCCGCATAGGGCGGCACGCCGCCGTAGCGCTGCACCGTGCCGATGCCGGCGTTGTAGGCGGCCAGCGCCAGCGTGCGGTCGTCGTCGTAGCGGCGCAGCAGCGCGCGCAGGTGGCGCGCGCCGGCGCGGATCGACTGCTGCGCGTCGAACGGATCGTCCACGCCATAGTCGGAGACCACGTCGGGCATCAGCTGCATCACGCCCTGTGCGCCCTTGGGCGAGAGCGCATCGGCGTCGAAGGCGCTTTCCGCATGCGCGATCGCGCGCAGCCAGGCGTCCTCGACCCCGGTCGCCTTCGCGGCGGCACGGAACTCTCCCGCGAATGGCTCCAGTCGCGGCGCCCCGACCTGGCCAAGCCCTTCGTGCGCCGGCTCACCCGGCGGCGTGGTCGCGGTGAAGCGCAGGTACGGGCGCGAACCCGGCAGGTTGCGGGTGCCGTAGACGAGCGTGCCGTCCTGCTCGCGTTCGTACAGGGTGCCGCTGAACACGCCCATCGAACCCCACAGGTTGGGGGTCTGCACGGCGTTGTCGTCGAGTTCCTTCGCCTCGCATTTCGATCCCGGCTCGGGCGCGGTCGAGAGGCTGACGGTGCCGTCGCGCACGCAGCGGTAGACGGTGCGGGCGTCGGCCGGGGACGCTGCCGTGGCGAGCACGAGCGCGGCCAGCAGCGCGATGGCGGCGCGGGAGCATCTTCGCGGCGGGGACGCCCCCATCCCTGCCCTTCCCCCGCAAGCGGGAGAAGGGTTCGAGCAGTGCGAAGGCAGGGGCGCCGATGCCGGGGTGGATGACGGAAACGGGCGGTCCATGGCATGCGCTTTCGCTCGCCGCGCGCGGCGCGGCGATAGTCAGGACGCGATTTCGATGCCGTCGGCGGTGATGCGGTACTCCACCGGCTCGGCGGCGATGCCCTTGCCGCTGTCGCCGCTCAGGTGCTCCACCTGTTCGGGCGTGAGTTCCTTGCGCGTCAGCACGCCGTGCACCACCGCGCTGCCGGTGGTGTCCTTCGGGATGTAGAAGTCGTGCTTGCCGAACATCACCCGCGCGCTGCGACCGTCGTCCTCGAGCATCATCCAGCAGCCCTTGGCGTGGCAGACCTCGGTGATGCGGCCGCTGAAGCGTTTCGGCGCGTCGGCATGGGCCTCGAAGTCGGCGATCGCCTGCGACACCGGCACGGTCTCGCCCGCGGGCAGGGGCTTGCCGTACGGCGTGCCGGCGGCATGTGCGACGGCGGCGCAGAAGCTCAGGACCAGGATCGGCAGCAGGCGCATGGCGGCGCTCCTTGGTAGGGGGCGGCCACGATAGCGCGAAGCCCGGGCCGCGGGCAGGGGCGATAGGATGGCCGCCTGCCCCGCTTCAGGATCGCGCCCGTGTCCGACTGGTCCCGCCTCGTCCGCGACGTCCCCGACTTTCCCAAGGCGGGCATCGTGTTCAAGGACATCACTCCGGTCCTCGCCGATGCGGCCGCGTTCGCCGGCGCCATGGCGCAGATGGCGGCGCCCTGGCGTGGCGCGCCGCCGGACGCGGTGGCCGGGATCGAGTCGCGCGGATTCATCCTCGGCGCGGCCCTGGCGCACGCGCTCGGCTGCGGCTTCGTGCCGGTGCGCAAGCCCGGCAAGCTGCCGGCGCGCACGCTGGCGCAGGACTACGCACTGGAGTACGGCAGCGACCGGCTCGAGGTCCACGTCGATGCGCTGCCGCCCGGCGCACGCGTGCTGGTCGTCGACGACGTGCTCGCCACCGGCGGCACCCTGCGCGCGGCGACCGCCCTGTTGCGCCGCCAGGGCGCCGACGTGGTCGGTGCCGACGTGCTGGTCGAACTGGCGTTCCTGCGTGGACGCGAGCGCTGGGACGACCCGGCGCCGCTGCGCGCGGCGAAGCTGCTCTAGACGCCCGTCGCGATGGACGTCGCCGCGCTCAAGCGCTACTGCGCGGGCCTGCCCGGCGCGGAAAGCCGGCTGCACGACGCGCCCGCGAACATCCTCGTGTATTCGGTCGGCGGCAAGCGCTTCGCGCACTTCAAGACCAGCGCGCCGCAGCGCTGGCGGTTCAGCCTGAAACCGCCGCCGGAACGCTTCCTCGAGCTCACCGACCAGCCCGGCATCCAGCCCGCGCGCTGGCTGGGCCGCTTCGGCTGGATCACGATCGTCGACGTGCGGACGATGCCGACTGCGGAACTGCGCGCGCTGGTCGAAGGCTCCTGGCGCAGTGCGGTGGAGAAGCTGCCGAAGCGGCGACGTCCGCCCGGCGTGACCTGAGACGGCCATGGCCGCCCCGCGCGGAGGTCGCGCCCGGGGGCTTCGCCATCGCGGCCTTCGGCGATGCGGCGGCAGAAGGCCCGCGAGCGTCGCCCGTCCCCCTGCGCGTGACGGGATCGGCCCGGACGGCGCCCGCCGCCCGTCGGTAGCCCATCCGTGAATCGCGGGTGTTCCATCGCCGCAACGGTCGCGCGCCTTAGAATGGCGGCTGTCCGGCGCGACGCGCATCCCACGTCCGCGCAGCCCCTGCCCCACGGTGCCCGATGCGTCCCTCGCCTGCATCGGTCGGCCCAGCGTCCGCGTCCACGCTCGCCATCGCCCTCGCGCTGGCGTCGGTGTACCTGGTCTGGGGCTCGACCTACCTCGCCATCCGCTTCGCGCTCGAAGGCGGCTGGCCGCCTCTGCTGATGGGCGGCGTGCGCTTCCTCGCCTGCGGCCTGGTGCTGCTGGCGGTGCTGCGCTGGCGCGGCATGGCCCTGCCCACGCCCGCGCAATGGCGCAACGCCGCGTTCGTGGGCGTGTTGCTGCTGGGCGTGGGCAACGGCCTGGTGTGCGTGGCCGAACAGACGGTGTCCTCCGGCATGGCCGCGGTCGCCGTCGCCTCGGTGCCGCTGTGGATGGCGCTGTTCGCGGTGCTGCGCGGCGAGCATCCGCGGCGGGTGGAATGGATCGGCCTGGGCGTGGGCTTCGTCGGCGTGGCCTGGCTCAATGCCGGCAGCAGCCTGAGCGCGACGCCCGGTGGCCTGGTGGCGCTGCTGGTGGCCGCGATCGCCTGGGCCTACGGTTCGATCTGGAGCCGCGGCCGCGACCTGCCCTCGCCCTTCATGTCGGCCGCCGCGCAGATGCTGTGCGGCGGCGCGGCGATGCTGGTGGCCGGGCTCGCGATCGGCGAGCGCTTCGACGGATGGCCGAGCGTTCGCGGACTGTGGGCGGTCGGTTATCTGGCCAGCTTCGGCTCGCTGGTGGGCTTCAGCGCCTACATCTGGCTGCTGCAGCACGTGCGGCCCGCGCTGGCGAGCAGCTACGCCTACGTCAACCCGGTGATCGCGGTGCTGCTCGGCATTTGGCTGGCGGGCGAGACGTTCGGCGCGCGCGACCTCGGCGCGATGGCGGTGGTGCTCTCGGGCGTGGTCGCGATCACCCTGGCGAAGGCGAAGAAGCCGGTGCCGGCCCCGGTCGCGGAAGCGGACGCGTGACGGCGCCGGGCCTCGACCGCCGCGGCCTGTGGATCGCGGTCGGCGCATTCGTCATCTGGGGGCTGATGCCGCTGTACTGGCACCTGCTCAAGGCGGTGCCGTCGCTGCAGATCGTGCTGCATCGCGCGCTGTGGTGCGCGGTGCTGGTCGCCGCCTGGCTCACACTGCGCGAGGGTCGCGGCTGGTATCGCAGCGTGCTCGCGCAGCCGCGGCTGGTGGCGATGCTGGCATCGTCGAGCGTCCTGATCGCCTTCAACTGGGGCCTGTACGTGTGGGCGGTGAATGCCGGGCACGTGGTCGAGACCAGCCTGGGCTACTTCATCAACCCGTTGCTCAACGTGGTGATCGGCGTGCTGTTCCTGCGCGAGCGGCTGTCGCCGGCGCAGTGGGTGTCGGTGGCGCTGGCGGCGTGCGGGGTGGCGTGGCTGACCTTCCACTACGGCAGCTTCCCCTGGATCGCGTTGTGCCTGGCCGGCTCGTTCGCGCTGTACGGGGTGATCCGGAAGTTCGCCGCGGTCGATGCGGTGCGCGGGCTGGGCGCGGAGAACATGTTCATGTTCGTGCCGGCGCTGGTGGCGCTGTTGTGGTTCGAGCTGCAGGGCCAGGGCGGCTTCTTCTCGCTGCGCTGGGGCGGCTGGGTCGAACTGCTGCTGGTGCTGGGCGGCGCGCTGACCGCGGTGCCGCTGATCTTTTTCGCCTTCGCGGTGCGACGCGTGCCGCTGAGCGTGGTCGGCCTGCTGCAATACCTCGCGCCGACGCTCCAGCTGCTGCTGGGCGTGTTCTTCTTCGGCGAAGCCTTCGGCGCCGACCGGGCGATCGGGTTCGCGATCATCTGGACCGGGCTGGCGGTATTCGCGATCGACGGCGCGCTCGCCGCGCGGCGGCGGGTGGTCGCCCAGCAGGCGTAGCCCGGATAAGCGCAGCGCATCCGGGGATCGCGAAACCGGGGACGCGGCGCAGTGCAGGACGGCCACAGGAAGCGTGTACCGGACGTTGGCCAGCGAAGATGCCTGGGGGTCCCGGATGCGCTTCGCTTATCCGGGCTACGTGGGTCGCCTCACCGGCTCCGGAGCGGCGTAGCCCGGATAAGCGCAGCGCATCCGGGGATCGCGACAATACGGGGCCGCCGCGCGGCGCGGGTCGAGCTGCTGCAAGCGTGCGCGGGCGTTGCGCGGCGAAGCGGCGCGGGGTCCCGGATGCGCTTCGCTTATCCGGGCTACGTGGGTCGCCTCACCGGCTCCGGAGCGGCGTAGCCCGGATAAGCGCAGCGCATCCGGGGATCGCGGCAATGCGGGGCCGCCGCGCAGCGCGGGTCGAGCTGCTGCAAGCGTGCGCGGGCGTTGCGCGGCGAAGCGACGCGGGGTCCCGGATGCGCTTCGCTTATCCGGGCTACATGGGTCGCCTCACCGGCTCCGGAGCAGCGTAGCCCGGATAAGCGCAGCGCATCCGGGATCGCGGCAATGCGGGGCCGCCGTGCGGCGCGGGTCGAAACTGCTGCAAGCGTGCGCGGGCGTTGCGCGGCGCAGAGGCTTGGGGTCCCGGATGCGCTGCGCTTATCCGGGCTACGCGTTGCGCTGGTTCGCGGGATCGGACAGGGCCAGCGGCGGGGGGCAGTGGCGCGCGGGCGAGGCGTTGTCGAGCCAGTCGATGACGGTCGGCGCCAGCAGGTCCAGGCGCATCGGCAGGCTGATGTGGTCCTCGCCCGGCACTTCGATGTAGCGGGCGCGCGGCGCCGCGGCGGCGAGGGCGCGGCCATGCGCCACCGGCACGTGCGCGTCGTCGCTGCCGTGCAGCAGCAGCACGCAGCCCGGCACCTGCGCCAGCGCCGTGCCCACGTCGACCCCGTCGAGCGGCAGCCGCAGGGTCTGGCTCGCGCCCGCGATCGCACGCTCGAGCGCGGCATCGTCCAGCTGCCAGCGCAACCAGCGGTGGGTGAACTGCTGGGCCAGGCTCTCCGGCGCCTTGTGCAGCAGGTGCGGCACCATGTCGCGGATCGCGCGGCCGGCATTGTCGAACGATTCGATCGCGACCACGTTCTCCACCTGCAGCCCCAGTTCGCGCGCGCTGAAGATCGCGGTGGCCGCGCCGTAGGACACGCCCATCACGTGCAGCGGACCGACGATCTCGCCACGCTCGCGCAGCGCCGCAACCGCGTCGGCGACGTCGCGCGCCTCGCGCAGGCCGTAGCCGGAAGGCGCGGCCCCGGAACGACCGTGGTTGCGCAGGTCCAGGCTGATGGTCCGGTAGCCGGCCTGCGCCAGCTGCAGCGACCAGGGCAGCAGCGAGCCGCCGTCCATCATCCAGCCGTGCAGCAGCAGCACGGTGCCGCGCGGCGCCACCGGCGCCGCATCGGGCACGGCGAAATCGAGGCTGAAATCCATCCGCCCGCGCTCGCTGCCGTCCGGCCGGTAGGCGTAGTCGAGCCGGTAAGCGCCCGGGTCGAACGCGCGCCAGAACAGTTCGACCCCGGCCGAGGTCGCGACATGCCCCTCGCGATGCGGCAGCCGCGCGATCGCCTGCTCGATGCGCGCGCCCGGCAGCAGCGGCGACACGCCGCCCGGCGCGACCAGCCGCCGGCCCAGCGCGTCGCCGCCATCGGGCCAGGCGAAGCCGGCCAGCAGCAGGCAGGCACACAGCAGCGGCAGCACGCGTCGCATCGTCGGCGGTCCGGGTTTCGCGGAAAAGGTTGCAGAGGTTAGGGATCGCCGGCGCGGCCATCTACCGCGTTTGCATGACAGTCCGATGACAGCGCGCCCGGCGTTCAGCATTAGAATCGTGGGCTCCGTCTCCTTTCGCACGCCCGGCCCACGCCATGACCTCCAGCGATAACCTCCTGCGCGGCAGCATCGTCGCGCTCGTCACGCCCATGCACGACGACGGCGGCATCGACTACGCCACGTTGCGCAAGCTGGTCGACTGGCATGTCGAACAGGGCACCGACTGCATCGGCGTGGTCGGCACCACCGGCGAATCGCCCACGGTCGATGTCGAGGAGCACTGCGAGGTCATCCGGGTCGCGGTGGAGCAGGCCGCCGGCCGCGTGCCGGTGATGGCCGGCTGCGGCGGCAATTCCACCGCCGAGGCGATCGCGCTGGCGCAGTTCGCGCGCAAGGTGGGCGCCGACAGCCAGCTGCAGGTCGTGCCCTACTACAACAAGCCCGGGCAGGAAGGCCTGTACCGCCACTTCCGCGCGATCGCCGAGGCGACCGGCGACCTGCCGGTGGTGCTCTACAACGTGCCCGGGCGCTCGGCCGCCGACCTGCAGCACGAGACCGCGCTGCGGCTGGCGCAGGTGCCGGGCATCGTCGGCATCAAGGAAGCCACCGGCAACCTCGAGCGCGCGCAGTGGCTGATCCGCGAGGCACCCGCGGGTTTCGCCGTGTACTCGGGCGACGACGCCACCGCCGTCGCGCTGATGCTGTGCGGCGGCCACGGCAACGTCAGCGTCACCGCGAACGTCGCGCCACGGCTGATGCACGAACTGTGCATGGCCGCGCTGGCCGGCGACGTGGCGGGCGCGATGGCCATCCAGATGCGCCTGCTGCCGGTGCACAGGCAGCTGTTCGTCGAGGCCAACCCGATCCCGGTGAAGTGGGCGATGGCGCGCATGGGCCTGTGCGGCGGCGCGTTGCGCCTGCCGTTGACCGGACTCGACGCCGCGAACCAGCCGAAGGTGGAAGCGGCGTTGCGCGAGGCGGGGCTGCTCGGAGACTGAAGCGCGACGATGGTGGCGCAGCCCCCGCCCGCTGTCATCCCGAGCGCAGCGAGGGATCTGCGTATCGCAGCTGCGGAATGACGATTCCTCGCTGCGCACGGAATGACCTCCCGGCCGGGATGAGATGGGCCGGGGTTTCTCGACTCGACGCAGTGCACCGGCACAAGACGGAAGCGGCGTTGCGCGAGTCGGGCTCGCTCGGAGACTGAAGCGCGACGATGGTGGCGCAGCCCCCCGCCCGCTGTCATCCCGAGCGCAGCGAGGGATCTGCGCCCCGCAGCTGCGGAAGGGAAAGCGATGCCGCTCAGGCACCTACCCGCAGAGCGCGGGAAGGCACATGGATGTCCTACATCGCCCGCAGCGCGTCGGTCACCGGCAGCGTCGCCGCGCGCAGCGCCGGGAACAGGCCGCCGACGAAGCCGATCGCCAGCGCCCACTTCAATCCCTGCCACAACAGTTCGGGCGAGACCCGGAACTCGAAGCTCAGGCTGGCCACGCCGCCGGCCAGGGTCGATGCGGTGTAGCCGTTGAACACCAGCCAGGCCAGCAGGCCGCCGAGCAGGCCGCCCAGCAGCGCCAGCAACATGGTCTCGAGCATCACCGCCACCACCACAGGCATGCCGCGGAAGCCGATCGCGCGCAGGGTCGCGATCTCGCGCGCACGCGAGGCGACCGTGGCGAACATGGTGTTGAGCGCGCCGAACACCGCGCCGATCGCCATGATCGAACCGACCACGATGCCGATGACGCGCAGCACCCGGGTCAGCGCTTCGGACTGCGAGGCGAAGTAGTCCGCGGTGGTGTCGGCCTCCACCTGCAGCCGCGGGTCGGCCGCGAGCGTGGCCTTGAAGGCGTTGAACGCCTTCGGATCGGTCAGGCGCGCGAACACCGAGGCGCGGCTGCTGCCACGGTTGAAGGTGGAGGCCACCACTTCGGCGTCGGCCCACATTTCCGATTCCATCGCGTCGCCGGACTCGAACACGCCGACCACGGTCCACACCTGGCTGCCCAGGCGGATCTCCTTGCCCGGATCGAGGCCGACGAACTGGCGCTGCGCGCCCTTGCCGACGACGAGTTCGCGACGGCCGGTCTCGAACCGGCGGCCCTCGACCAGCTCCAGGTCCGGCCGCACCGCCCAGGCCATGTCGCCGACGCCGCGCAGGGTGACGCTGCCGTCCTCGCCGTCGCGGCGCACCACGTTCGCAGACACCACCAGTTCGGCCGAGGCCAGCGGCCGGCCTTCGGCGTCGCGGGCCACCTCCGGCGCGCGCTCGATCGCGGTGATCGCCTCGCGCGAGACCACCGACATCAGTTCCGCCGACGAGCCGCCGCGCAGCACGATCGCGGTATCGTCGCTGCCGCTGCTGCTGACCGTGTGCCGGTAGCCTTCCGCCATCGCCAGCAGCGCGACCAGCACGCCGACCACGCCGGCGATGCCGATCACCACCACCGACGAGGCGCCCAGGCGCTGTCGCAGCGTGCCGACGCCCACGCGCGTCACCGAGGCCGCCTGCCGGCCGCTGCGGGTGAACGCCATCCACAGCGCGAACAGTACCGCGATCCCGACCAGCGCCTGCCACGGCAGCACGATCCACGCGGCGAGGAAGACGGCCAGCAGCAGGAACAGGCCGAAGCCACGGAGCAACTTCTTCAAAGTGGTCATCTGCATTCCCTCATGGATTCCATCACGTCCGGCCTCGGGCGCGACGCGCCTGCGGTTCGCGCCGATCAGCGCGCGCCATCAGCGGCCTGCCAGCGCATCGACGATGTTCAGGCGCATCGCGCGCATCGCCGGCAACGCGCCGACCAGCAGCCCGATCACCACCATCAGACCCAGTCCCAGCGCCCAGCTCTGCCAGCCGATCGCCGGCAGGCTGATCACACCGTTGCTGGCGGCCGTGACCACCGGGCTGAGCACCGCCGCCAGGCCGAGCCCGAGCACGCCGCCGAGCACCACCAGCAGGATCGACTCGGCCAGCACCATCCCCAGCACGCTGGCGCTGGTGAAGCCGATGGTCTTGAGCACCGCCAGCTCGAAAGTGCGCTCGCGCACCGCCTGGGCCATGGTGTTGCCGGTCAGCAGCAGCAGGGTGAAGAACACAGCGCCCATGATCGAGCCCACGATCAGGCCGATGTCGGCCATCTGGTTGAGCTGGGCGGCCATCGCCGCCTGCTCGTTCATGGTCTTGGTCTCGTTGGGCGAGTTGGCCGACAGCGCGTCGATCGCCTTGGCCGCCGCGTCGCTGCGGTTCACGTCCGACACGCGGCTGATGTACCAGCCCACGGTGTCGTCCACGTAGGGCGTGGCTTCCTCGAAATAGTCGTAGTGCATCAGGATCAGCGCGTCGGTGAAGCCCGCGCTGCGGCCTTCCTTGCCGCGCAGCACGCCGACGATCTCGAACGACCAGTTCAGGGTGCCGTCGCTGTTGGGGAAGATGGTCGACTGCAGCGGGATGCGCTGGCCGACCTTCCAGCCGAAGCGGGTCATCATCTGCTGGCCGACCAGGATGCCGTCGCGGGTGCGCTTCCAGGCCTCGAGCTGCGCGGGTTCCACGTCGACCTCCGGGTACAGGTCGAGGTAGTTCGGCGCGACCGCGAAGGTGAACAACTGGTTGCGCGGGTTCTGGTAGGCGCCGCCGAACCAGTTCGCCCAGGTCACTTCCTCGATGTTGTCGACCCGGCGGATGCGCGATTCCAGCGAGATCGGCAGGGTCTCGACGATCGACAGGCGCGAGGTCGTCTGCAGCCGCTGCGCGCCGTCGGCGCTCTGGCCCAGCTGCGCGAACGTGGTGCGGATGCCGTCGAGCATGCCGAACAGCAGGAACGCCGCCAGGATCGAGGCCAGGGTGAGGAAGGTGCGGGTCTTGCGCCGGAACAGCGCCGCCCAGACCAGGTGGAAGTATTTCATGGCACGGCCACCTCTCGGCATGTCGTCCCGGACGGAGCGGGGAACCTGGCCCCCGCGGACGGCGGGATGACGGAACGGGATCCCTCGCTGTGCTCGGGATGGCGGGAAACCGCAGGACGCACCGGATCCGCGGCAGCAGGACGGGGAGCGCGACCGCGGTCCGCGGCGTGGCGGACGCTCATGCCGCCTGGGCCTGGCCGTCGACCAGGCTGCCCTTGTCCAGGTGCAGGGTGTGGCTGGCGTACTCGGCCGCCTTCGGGTCGTGGGTGACCATCACGATGGTCTTGCCGTGCTCGCGGTTGAGCGTCTGCAGCAGCCCCAGGATGTCCTCGGCCGACTGGCGGTCGAGGTCGCCCGTGGGCTCGTCGCAGATCAGCAGCGTGGGGTCGGAGACGATCGCGCGCGCGATCGCCACGCGCTGCTGCTGGCCGCCGGAGAGCTCGGTGGGCTTGTGGCTGACGCGGTCCGAGAGGCCGACCAGCTGCAGCGCGATCTGCGCGTTGCGCTTGCGCTGCGCGCCGCCCAGCCTGGTCAGCAGCAGCGGCAGCTCGACGTTCTTCTGCGCGCTCAGCGCCGGCATCAGGTTGTAGAACTGGAACACGTAGCCCACGTTCTGGCTGCGCCAGTGCGAGAGCTTGCCGCCACCGAGCTGGTCGATGCGCTGGCCGTCGACCTCGATGCTGCCGCCGGTGGGCGAATCGAGCCCGCCGATCAGGTTGAGCAGGGTGGTCTTGCCCGAGCCGGACGGTCCCATCAGCGCGACGAAGTCGCCCTTCTCGATGTCCAGGTCGATGCCGTGCAGCACCTCGACCTTCTCCGGGCCGCGCTGGTAGGTCTTGGTCAGGTTGCGGATCGATACCAGGGATGCCATGGCTTGCCTCGTGTGGTGTCGTGGCCGGGATGCCCGGCGAAGGTCATGCGATGCGGAGTGGTTCGCCGCATCGCGCGGTTTGTCACGTGGAGCAACAGCGGGAGTCGAAAACACCTGTCATCTCGAAATACCTGTCATCTCGAAACGCCCGTCATCTCGAAACGCCCGTCATCTCGAAACGCCAGCGCTATCGGAAACGCCTGTCATCTCGAGCGCAGCGAGAGATCCCGCCCGGCCGCAGAACAGATTTCTCGCTGCGCTCGAAATGACAGAAGAAACTGCCGACTCACGGCGAAAGGATGAATGACAGCAATGCCGGAACCGGCAGTCAATGCATGAGGCGGCGGACGCCGGGAGATCACGTTTGCGTCGCCCTGCTTCATTGCGTGTCCGTGGCCACGGTGGCGCCCTCGGCCAGTCCCGCCGGCGGCTCGACCACGACGGTTTCGCCGGGGGCCAGTCCCGAGAGCACCTCGCGCGCCTCGCCGATCATGGCGCCGGCCTGCACGTCGCGCGCTTCCACCGTGTCGTCGCCGCCGACCACGAACACCGCCTCGCCGCCATCGCGCTGCACGATCGCCGTCGCCGGCACGCGCACGCCGCGCCTCGGCTCGCCGCCGGCTTCGGGCGCCTTCTCCAGGAAGCTCACGGTCACGCCCATGTCCGGCACGATCCGCGCGTCCTTCTCCTTCAATGCGATGCGCACCTTGACCGTGGCCTTGCCGCGGTCGGCGGTGGGGATGATGGCGATGACCTCGGCCGGGATCTTCCAGTCCGGATAGGCATTGAGCGTGGCCTCGACCGGCATCTTGGGCTGCACCCTGCCGATGTAGGCCTCGCCGACGTCGACCTCGACCTCGAGCGAATCCATGTCGACGATCGTGCCGATGCCGGTGCGGGTGAAGCCACCACCGGCCGACAGCGGCGAGACGATCTCGCCCGGCTGCGCGGCCTTGGCGATCACCACGCCGGCGAACGGCGCGCGCACCACGGTATTGTCCACGCCCAGGTCGGAGATGCGCAGGCCTCCGGCCGCGACCTCGGTGTTGCGTCGCGCGCTCTGCAGTTGCGCGCGCAGCGCGTCGCGGGTGGCCACGGCCTGCTCGTACTGCGCCCTGGACACCAGTTGCTGCCCCACCAGCGTTCCCAGACGGCGCGCATGGGCTTCGGCCTCGGCGAGCTGCGCCTGCACGCTGGCGATCTCGCTGCGCGCCGCCGACAGCTGCGCGGCGCTCAGCGAGCGCTGCGCGTCGGCGTCGATCGGGTCCAGCCGCGCCATCACCTGCCCTTCCTCGACTTCCATGCCCTCCTCGATCAGCACTTCGCGCACGCGACCGGTGATCTTCGACGAGACCGTGGCCATGCGCCGCGCGACCACGTAGCCGGAGGCGTCGAGCACCGAGGCCGACGTATTGCCGGCAGCCAGCGACACCGCGGTCGCGGTCTCCACCGGCACCGCCTTGTCGCGGGCGAACAGCCACCAGCCGGCCAGCGCCAGCAGCGCGATCAGGGCGATCGCCGCGAGCGCGATCCACAGCCACTTGCGCGAGGGCGGCGGACCGGGGGAGCGGTCGATACGCAGTTCGTTGAGCAGGTCGGCGTTGGTATTCATCGAAAGACAGGACGTGGATTCGCGGCCATTGTGACACCGCTCGACCGATGCGATGCCCGGCGCGCGGATGTCGGGGGACAGATTAGCCGCCGGTATCGGCGCCGGCTGCTGACAACTGTCACGTGCTTCGGCTGACGGCGGCGAATGTCACGCCGGGCACGGCGGCGGCACGATGGCGCCATGTCATCCCGCGAGGTTCCCCCCATGGCCGATACCCCGCCGCCGCTGGCGCGGCTCGAAGGCGTACGCAAGCGGTACGGCGACACGCCGGCGCTGGACGGGATCGACCTGTCGCTGCACGCGGGCCAGGTGACCGCGCTGCTCGGCGCCAACGGCGCCGGCAAGAGCACCGCGGTCGGCCTGCTGCTGGGCCTGCTGTCGGCCGATGCCGGCGATGTGTCGGTATTCGGGCAGGCGCCGGGCTCCGCCGCCGTGCGCCGCCAGTGCGGGGCGATGCTGCAGTCGGCCGGCATCCCCGAACGGCTGCGCGTGCGCGAGTTGCTCGAGCTGGTGCGCGCCGGCTACCCGCGGCCGCGCAGCATCGTCGACTGCGTCGCGCTGGCCGGGCTCGACGGCCTGCTGGAACGTCGCTACGGGCGCCTGTCCGGTGGACAGCAGCGGCGCGTGCAGTTCGCGCTCGCGATCTGCGGGCGGCCGCGGCTGCTGTTCCTCGACGAACCGACCACCGGCCTCGACATCGAGGCGCGCCAGGGGCTCTGGTCCGCGGTGCGCGAGCTGGTCGCCGACGGCAGCGCGGTGCTGCTGACCACGCACTACCTGGAAGAGGCCGAGGCGCTGTCGGACCGCGTGGCGGTACTCGATGCCGGGCGCATGCTCGCGCAGGGCAGCGTCGGCGAGATTCGCGCGCGGGTCTCGCTGCGCCGCATCCGCTGCGTCTCGAGCCTGCCCGCCGGCGCCGTGGCGCAATGGCCCGGCGTGCGCGAGGCGGTGCGCGAGGGCGACGCATTGAGCATCGCCGCCGAGCCGGCCGAACCGGTGGTGCGCCGCCTGCTCGAAGCCGACCCCGCGCTGCGCGACCTCGAGATCCGCCGCGCCGGACTCGCCGACGCCTTCCTCGCCCTCACCCGGCCGGCGCTGCAGGAGGCCGCATGACGGACGCGATCGCGCCAACCGTCGCCCACACGCCCTGGCGTGCCTATTGGCTCGAAGCGAAGTACGAACTGCTGCGCATGCTGCGCGAGCCCGCGTTCTGCGCGCCGGTGGTCGCCTTCCCGGCGATGTTCTACCTGCTGTTCGGCGTGCTGCTCAATCGCGGCAACGCGGCGGCGGCCGAGTACCTGCTGGCCAGCTACGGCGTGTTCGGCGTGGTCGGCGCGGCGCTGTTCGGCTTCGGCGTGACCATCGCGATGGACCGCGAGCGCGGCTACCTGCGGCTGCGCCGCGCGCTGCCGACGCCGCCCGGTGCGCAGCTGCTGGCGAAGATGGCGATGGCGATGCTGTTCGCGGCGATCATCTCGGTGGTGCTGGCGCTGCTCGCGGCGACCGCGGGCGGCGTGTCGCTGGCGCCACGGCAATGGGCCGGGCTGTTCGCGGTCAACGTGGCCGGCGTGCTGCCGTTCGCCGCGATCGGGCTGTGGGTCGGCACCCTGGTCGGCGGCAACGCCGCGCCGGTGCTGCTCAACCTGATCTACCTGCCGATGGCCTTCCTGTCCGGGCTGTGGCTGCCGCTGTCGATGCTGCCCGACTGGCTTGCGCGGATCGCGCCTGCCTGGCCAGCCTATCACCTGGGCCAGCTGGCGCTGAAGGTGGTCGGCCACGACGGTGGCGGCGCGCCGTGGCTGCACCTGCTGGTGCTGGCGGTGGTGACCGTCGCCTGCTTCGTCCTCGCGCAGCGGCGGCTCGCCGCGGCCGGGTAGTCCCCGTTCTCGTCCGCCGGAGTCTTCCGATGAAATCCTGGTCCGAACTTGCCTGTGCCGGCGCGCTGGCCGCCGTGGTCGGCCTGGCGCTTGCATTCCAGCCGTCCGCCCGCTCCGCCGCGCCCCCACCTGCCGGCGCGGACACCGGCAACAGCTTCGTCGTGCAGGGTGCGCGCGTGTTCGACGGCGAACGCGACCTGGGCGTGGCGAACGTGCTGGTGCGCGATGGCATGATCGAAACGGTCGCCGCCGATGCCCAGGTGCCGCAGGGACTACCCGTGGTCGACGGCAGCGGCAAGACTCTGCTGCCCGGCCTGATCGACGCGCACGTCCACGCCTGGGGCGAGGCGCAGCGCGACCTGCTGCGCTTCGGCGTCACCTCCGCGCTCGACATGCACGGCGATGCCGCGCGCCTGCCTGCCCTGCGCACGCAACGCGACGCGACCGCGAACGGCGACCGCGCCGACCTGTGGGCCGCCGGCTTCGCGATCACCGCGCCCGGCGGCCACGGCACCCAGTACGGCTTCCCGGTGCCGACGGTGGACGCCGGGACCGACATCGACGCCTTCATCGGCGAACGCGTCGACGAGGGCGCCGACTTCATCAAGCTGATCGTCGAGGACCTCAGCGCCTACGGCCTGCCGCAGCGGCTGCCGACGCTGTCGCCGATGCAGGTCGCGCAGGTGGTGGCCGCCGCGCACGCGCGCGACCGGCGCGCGGTCGCGCACGTGGCGAAACTCGAGGATGCGCGCATGGCGATCGACGCCGGCGCCGACGGCCTGGTGCACGTGTTCGCCGACGCGGTCGCCGACGAGGCCTTCGTCGGCGCGATGCGCGCACGCGATGCGTTCGTGGTGCCGACGCTGGCGGTGGTCGCCTCGATGGCCGGCAGCGGCGAGGGCAAGGCCCTGGCCGGAGACGCGCGCCTGCGGACGCTGTTCACTGCGCAGCAGACCGGCACCCTGGCGGCCGATTTCGGCCCGCCGAATCCGCAGCGGCTGCAGCGCGCGCTCGACAGCGTGCGCCTGCTGCACGCTGCCGGCGTCGACATCCTCGCCGGCAGCGACGCACCCAATCCCGGCACCGCGCATGGCGCCAGCCTGCACCACGAGCTCGCGCTGCTGGTGCGCGCCGGGCTCACGCCGGCGCAGGCATTGGCGGCCGCGACCTCGCTGCCGGCGAAGCGCTTCGGGCTCGCGCAACGCGGGCGCATCGCGCCGGGCATGCGCGCCGACCTGGTGCTGGTCGACGGCGATCCGCTGGACGACATCGCGGCCACGCGCGCGATCGATACGGTGTGGAAGAACGGCCATCGCGTCGCGCGCGAGCCGGCCGCTGCAGCCGCCGCGCCCACACCGGCCGCGGCCGCGCCCGACGACACCCTGGTCAGCGACTTCGACGGCGACGCGATCGAAGCGGCATTCGGCAGCTGGATGGCGACCACCGACCAGATGGCCGGCGGCGCATCGCAGGTCGAGCACGCGCTGGTCGAGGGCGGCGCCGGGGGTTCGCGCGGCGCACTGCGCATCGGCGGCGAGATCAGGCCGGGCTTCGCCTATCCCTGGGCCGGGGTGATGTTCTTCCCGGCCGCGCAGCCGATGCAGCCTGTCGACCTGTCCGCACGCAGGGAACTGGTGTTCCAGGTGCGCGGCGACGGGCGCACGTACAGCGCGATGCTGTTCTCCGGGCCGTCGATGCAGGGCATGCCGAGCGTGCAGGCGTTCACCGCCGGGCCGCAGTGGCGCGAAATCCGGCTGCCGCTGTCGGCGTTCGCCGGCGGCGACCTGTCGCGGGTGCGCGGCATCGCCTTCACCGCCGGCGCGCCGCAGGGCGCGTTCGAGTTCCGGATCGACCGGGTCGAACTGCGCTGACCCGGCGTGCCATGATTCCGCCTCGCACACCGCACCCCGCTGGAGGCCTGCCGGTGATCCGCACCGCACTGCAACGCTGGCTGGCGCCGCGGCCGGGCTCGATCGCCGCGCTGGACCAGCGCATGGGGCGCTCGCCGTGGCTGGCCATGGTCCACGTAGTGTGGTCGATCTGGGTGTTCCTGACGCCGGCGTTCTCCGGCGGCGCCTACGGCTACAGCGCGCTGTGGGCATGGCTGACGGCGGTCTCGTTCCCGCTGTTCCTGTGGCTGTACGCGATGAGCGTGGTGCAGTCGCCGCGCAAGGCCTACGCCAGCGCGCTGGGGCTGGTCGCGCTGTGCTTCGCTCTGCTGCCCTGGTATCCCTCGGGCCTGAGCTACTTCGTGTTCGGTTGCGTGATGCTGCAGCCGCGGCGCGGGCACAGGGTGCTCGGCTACCTGGCGCTGCTGGTGGCGCTCAACGCGATCCTGCTCGGCTACGCGCTGTCCATCGGCTATCCATGGCAGGCGCTGGTGTGGATGCCGACGGTCACCGCCATCATCGGCGTGCTGGTGGTGTTCGAGCGGATCGGCCGCGAACGCGACGCCGCCCTGCGCCTGTCGCACGACGAGGTGCGGCGCCTTGCCGCGGTGGCCGAGCGCGAACGCATCGGCCGCGACCTGCACGACCTGCTCGGGCACACGCTGTCGATGGTCGCGCTCAAGTCCGACCTCGCCGGGCGACTGCTCGAGCGCGATCCCGACGCCGCGCGCGGCGAGATCGCCGAGGTCAGCCGGGTCGCGCGCGAGGCGCTGGCCCAGGTGCGGCGCGCGGTCAGCGGCATCCGTGCCGCCGGCATCGCCGCCGAACTGGCCTCGGCCAAGCTGCTGCTGGAAACCGACGGCATCGCCTTCGGCTACCGCTTCGAGGAGGGCTTCGCCGACAGTGCGCTGCCGGCGGGCGTGGAGAGCGCGCTGGCGCTGACCGTGCGCGAGGCGGCGACCAACATCCAGCGCCACGCGCGCGCGCAGCGTGCCGAGGTCAGCTTCGGCACCGACGGGGCGGACGCGGTGCTGCGCATCGTCGACGACGGTCGCGGCGGCGCGATCGTGCCGGGCAACGGCCTGTCGGGCATGCGCGAGCGCATCGAAGGCTTGCGTGGCCGCCTGCGCGTCGGCGCGGGAGAAGGCGGCGGCACCCTGCTCGAGGCCCGCGTGCCGCTCGCGGCCAACGATGACGCTTCCGTCTAGAAGCGTCTGCGGCCGGAGCCCGGACCGCGGGAACGGGGTCGGCCCTTTCCCGTGATCCTCCCGAGCAGCGCGGACGCGACCTCCGCCCCATGCGCGACCTGCTAACGTTCCCGGCATGCCCGTGTTCGTGCCCGCCCCGTGATCCGGATCCTGCTCGCCGAGGACCAGGCGATGCTGCGCGGGGCGCTGTCGGCGCTGCTGGGCATGGAGGCCGACATCGAGGTGGTCGGCGCCGCCGCCGACGGCGAGAGCGCGTGGCGCGAACTGCAGCGGCTCGCACCCGACATCCTGGTCACCGACATCGAGATGCCCGGGCTCACCGGACTGGAACTGGCGCAGCGCATCCAGCGCCACGAGCTGCCGATCCGGGTGGTGATCGTCACCACGTTCGCGCGCGCCGGCTTCCTGCGCCGAGCGCTTGAGGCGGGCGTGTCGGGCTACCTGCTTAAGGACGCGCCGGCCGAACAGCTCGCAGACGCCTTGCGCCAGGTGCATCGCGGCGGTCGCGCGATCGATCCGCAGCTCGCGCTTGAAGCCTGGGGCGAACCCGATCCGCTCAGCGACCGCGAGCGCCAGGCCCTGCGCCTGGCCGGCGAGGGCCTGTCCGCCGGGCAGATCGCCGCACGGCTCAACCTCTCGCACGGCACCGTGCGCAACTACCTGTCCGAGGCGATCGGCAAGCTCGGCGTCGGCAACCGCATCGAGGCCTACCGCCTCGCCCGCGAGAAGGGCTGGCTGTAGGGCTCGAGCCCCGAGTCCGTGATTCCCCGGGTGCGCTGCGCTTACCCGGGCTACGCCCGGTGCATCCAAGCCGATGCGTAGGCGCGTAGCCCGGATAAGGCCGCAGGCCGCATCCGGGAATCCCGCGGACTCCGATTGCCGGTCCGTGCGAAGGCGCCGATCCGGCGCGGACCCGGGTGCGCTTCGCTTACCCGGGCTACGGGCGTACGCTGCGGCCACCGCATGCGCCATCGGAGGCTGCCATGACCCCTGTGCCGACCCTGTTCCGCGTGATCGCGATCGCGGCCCTCGCCTGGAACCTCATCGGCATCGCGATGTTCTTCCTGCAGACCGGCATGAGCGCGGCGCAGATCGCGCAGCTGCCGCCGGCGCAACAGGCGGTGTATGCCGCGATGCCGGCATGGCTGTCGATCTTCTACGCGATCGCGGTGTTCGGCGGCGCGCTGGGATCGCTGGCATTGCTGCTGCGCCGGCGCTGGGCGTTGCCGCTGCTGGCGATCTCGCTGGCGGCGGTGCTGGTGCAGACGATCGCGCTCTACGCCCTCACGCCCGCCTGGCAGGCCTCGGGCGTGGGCGGCCTGCCGATGACCCTGCTGATCGTCGGCATCGCCGCGTTCCTGCTGTGGTACGCGCGCTTGGCATCGAAGCGCGGCTGGCTGCGCTGAACCGGATTCGCGCGTAGCCCGGATAAGGCCGCAGGCCGCATCCGGGAATCCCGCCGGCCCCGATTGCCGACCCCTGCGAAGGCGCCGATCCGGTGCGGACCCGGGTGCGCTTCGCTTACCCGGGCTACATGCGCGTAGCCCGGATAAGGCCGAAGGCCGCATCCGGGAATCCCGCGGACCCAGATTGCCGGTCCGTGCGAAGGCGCCGATCCGGCGCGGACCCGGGTGCGCTTCGCTTACCCGGGCTACGTGCGCGTAGCCCGGATAAGGCCGCAGGCCGCATCCGGGAATCCCGCGGACCCCGATTGCCGAGCCGTGCGAAGGCGCCGATCCGACGCGGACCCGGGTGCGCTTCGGTTACCCGGGCTACGTGCGCGTAGCCCGGATAAGGCCGCAGGCCGCATCCGGGGAGGCGCGGACGCGAGTGCGCGTGCCACCGGCGGGTTTCGGCCTGGCGTGGAGCCCCGGGTGCGCTTCGCTTACCCGGGCTACGCGGTCGGTGCGTTCTCGCGACCGCGGAGCGCTTCAGCCCTGCGCGCAGCGCGCCTTGAGCATCGCGTACGCCGCGCGCAGCCCCAGCGCCTCGCCGCCCTTGGGGCGGCCGGCGCGGGCGCTGTCGTTCCAGGCGTATACGTCCAGGTGCGCCCAGGGCGTGCCCTCGGGCACGAAGCGTTCGAGGTAGAGCGCCGCGGTCACCGCGCCGGCCATGCGCGAGCCGGCGTTGGCGATGTCGGCGATGTCGCTGGTCAGGTAGCGCAGGTACGGCCGCCACAACGGCATCCGCCACAACGGGTCGCGCTCGCGTTCGCCGGCGGCGAGCCAGTCGCCGGCCAGCGCATCGTCGTTGGCGAACAGCGCCGGCAGGTCGGGCCCCAGCGCGATGCGCGCGGCGCCGGTCAGCGTGGCGAAATCCAGGATCAGGTCGGGCGCCAGTTCGCCTGCATGCGCCAGCGCGTCGCACAACACCACCCGGCCTTCGGCGTCGGTGTTGTCGATCTCCACGCTCACGCCCTTGCGGGTGGCGACCACCTCGCCCGGACGATAGGCATCGGGCCCGATCGCGTTCTCGACCGCCGGCACCAGCAGGGTCAGGCGCAGCGGCAACGCGCGCGCCATCACCAGCTCGGCCAGCGCGATCGCGTGCGCGGCGCCGCCCATGTCCTTCTTCATGTGGCGCATGCCGTCGGCGGGCTTGATGTCGAGTCCGCCGGTGTCGAAGCACACGCCCTTGCCCACCAGCACCAGGTGCGGATGCGCGCCGGTGTCGCCATCGAAGCCCCACTGCAGCTTCAGCAGGCGCGGCGCGCGGTGCGAGGCGCGGCCGACGGCGTGGATCGCGGGGAAGTTCTCCGCCAGCAGCGCATCGCCGACGATGCTTTCGAACGTGGCGCCGTGCGCCGTTGCGACCTCGCGCGCCACCTCTTCGAGCTGCTCCGGCCCCATGTCCTGGGTGGGCGTGTTCACCAGGTCGCGCACGCGGATGCAGGCGGCGAGGACATCCAGCGTTTCGGCATCCGGCGCCTCCAGCGCCAGCCGCGCGGGCGCGCGGCCGCGATCCTTGTAGCGGGTGAACCGGTACGCACCCAGGCCCCAGCCCAGTTGCAGGGCCGCTGCATGCTCCGCCGCGGGCGCGCGCGCCGGCGTCCAGTCGCCTTCGGGCAGCGCGCCCGGGGCGTGCGCATACGAATACGGGTCGAGCGGATCGCCGATGCCGAGGATCGCCGCGGCCACGCCGCCTTCGCCCGGCAGCAGCACCTGCGAGCCCGGCGCGGCATCGAACTGCTGCGTCGACAGCCAGGCGCGCGTCGCATCCGGCTGCGCCTCGAGCCAGGCGCCATAACCTGCCTTGTCGAGCACGTGCAGCGCACGCGCGCTGGTGGCGTCGGTGGAGAAGCCGGCGTGGGGCGGGGAAACGGTCATGGGCGGGACTCCGGGATCGACGGCGCAGGAAGGGAAAGCGGGCGCTTCACGCCCATGGCGAGGACTGCGCCAGCTGCGCGACGACGCCTTCGCGCAGCAGCCAGGCGAACGCGGCGCAGTTGAGCAGCACCGTGGTCCAGAACACTAGCTGGAAGCTGCGCTTGCTCGACTTGTGGCGCAGCACCTGTTGCGCCAGCAGGCCGCCCGGCCAGCCGCCGGCCAGGTCGATCGCGTGCAGCGTGCTTTCGGGCGTGCGCCAGCGCCCGTGTTCGGCCGCGACCTTGTCGTGCCGGTAGGCCAGGAACGAAACCGTTGCCAGGGCCGCATAGAACAGCGGCACCACGCCCGGCCAGGTGCCGAGCAGCCAGCCACCGACGAACACGGCCACGGCGGCCGCAGTCGCCAGCCGACGCAGCAGCGCGGCACGGCGACCGGCTTCGCGACGATCGCGTGCGGCGCTCTTCGCATCGACCCGGCTGCGCGCCAGCTCGCGCATCGCGCTGGCATTGACGAACGCCACCCCGACCGCGTTGAGGCGACCCTGGGCGTCGCGCTCGATCTCGTAGCGCACCAGGTCGCCCTCGGCGGGACGACGCCCGGCGCGCTCGATCGCCTTGACGTGGACGAACGCGCGCGGCGCATCGGCGCCCGCCTGCGAGGCCAGCGGACGCACGAAACCGAAACCGCGCGCATCGTCCCACTGTTCGAGGCGACCGAGCTGCGGCATCCGCTTCAGTCCTGCCGGTCGAGCCAGTCGGCCAGCCCGGCCAGGCTGTCGAACACCAGGTCCGGACGCACGTCTTGGTGCGGCCAGTCCGCCAGCGCAGCGGGATGGTCGTCGCGCCGAAGCCAGCAGCTGCGCAGGCCCGCCAGCGCCGCGCCGCGCACGTCGGCGTCGACGTGGTCGCCGACGTGCAGCACCAGGCCCGGCGCGAGCCGCAGGCGCTCGCAGGCGGCGAGGAAGATGCTGGCCTCAGGCTTGGCCGCGCCGTGCTCGCGCGCATGCAGCTGGAACGCGAAGTGCCGGTCGATGCCGCAGCGCGCGAGGTCGGCGTTGCCGTTGCTCAGCGCCACCACCGGCAACCGCGCGGCGATGCGTTCCAGCGCCTCGAGCGCATCGGGATAGAACTCGACGCGGTTGCGTTCGGCGTAGAAGGCTTCGTACGCGGCATCGAGCAGCGCCGGGTCGCCCCGGCTGTCGCGCAGCGCGATCTCGAGCGTGAGCCGCCGCAGCGCGCTCAGGTCGTGCGCCAGGTGGGGATGCTCGCGCCACACCCGCTCGCGCAACGCCCGCATCGCCTCGACCGGGAACATCGTCGCGGTTGCCGGGCTGTGCTCGCGCATCCAGTCGTCGAGCACGCGCTCGATCCGCGCGCCGATCGGCGCGAACGGCCACAGGGTGTCGTCGAGGTCGAGGGTGATCGCGCGGACGGGGAAACTCACGCCGATATTGTAGCCGCCGGCACGGGCGGAGGGGTCCAGGAACCAGGCTGGAACCTATCCTCCCGGGATGCCGGAAACCGGACCCTTCCATGCCGGACGCAGCGAGCCGGAAGCTGTCGCCCGTTGCGCAGCAAAGCGCGAACCTGTCATCCCGAGCGCAGCGAGGGATCTGCTCGAGGATCGCGGGAACGCAGATCCCTCGCTGCGCTCGGGATGACATTGCGGAAGGCAGATTCGCCGCTCCGCTCGGGATGACATTCTCGGAAGGCAGGTTTCCCGCTGCGCCCCGGGGCGACACCTTTCCCGAACCGCGCGGTAAGGGCTCCGCGCCGCGGACCGCCCTACTCCAGCAACCGCGCCCAGCCTTCCATGCCCTCGATCCGCGCCAGCACCAGCTTCACGCACACCAGCAGCGGCACCGCCAGCAACAGGCCGATGATCCCCCACAGCCAGCCGAACAGCATCAGCGCCAGGATCAGCACCAGCGGCGACAGCGCCATCTGCCGCCCGAGCACGATCGGCGTCACCAGCTGCCCTTCGATGGTGTGCAGCACCAGGTACGCCGCCGCCGGCATCAGCGACTGCCAGGGATCGTCGAAGGTGATGAAGCCCACCAGCAGCATCGCCAGCATCCCGATCAACGGGCCCACATAGGGCGCGAAGTTGAGCAGCGCCACCATCGTGCCCCACAGCAGCGCCTCCGACAGCGGGATCTCCATCAGGTACAACCCCACCGCGAACAGCAGCCCGACCACGGTGTTGATCAGGCTGATGGTCAGCACGTAGCGCGAGACCTCGCGCTCGATCGACTGCAGGATCTCGACCGTGAACTTCTTCTGCTGGCGCCCCGGCAGCAGCGCGATCGCGTTGCGCTGCAGGTTCTCGCCGTAGACCATGAAGAAGAACGTCAGCAGCACCACCGCCAGCAGCGAGGCCAGCAGACGCGGGGTCTCGGTGAGCTTGCGGTAGGGGTCGTCGATCGCGGTCCGCACCAGCTGCGGCTGGCGGCCGGTCTCGCCACCGGCGGCGCGCGCGAAGTCCTCGGCCGCCTTGTTGGCCTCCTGCACCGGCCTGGTAAGTTCGCGCAGCCTGGGCGCGAGCTGGCGCAGCTCGCGCGGCGCCTCGCTGGCCCAGGCCATCGCCGAGGGCAGCATCTTGTAGGCCAGCGCCCCGGTCGCGGCGAGGCCGCCGCACAGCACCAGCAGCGCGCCGAGGGTGCGCGGCACCCACAGCCGTCGCAGCACGCGGATGATCGGGTTGCCGACCAGCGCGAAGAACATCGCCAGCAGCACCGGCAGCAGCAGCGCCTGCGCCGCCCACAGGGTGTAGCCAACCGCCAGCGTGGCCAGCACCACCAGCGCGGTCGAGCCGCGCGGGCGCGTGGGGGGTGGTGGGGCGGCCCCGTCTGACGCGGGAAGTTCGGGCGTGGCGTCGTGGGCCATGACGGGCGAGCGGGAAACGGGACGCGATCATGCCATTGCGTCGGTGCACGAGCCCGTGACGACGCCCTGCCGCGAAGCCGCATCGTGCAGCGCCACGTCCGCCGCGGCCGGCGGAACGCGCTAGCGTTCCGACAGTTCGGTCGCGGCCTCGGCCGGGCGCGGTTCGCTCGACCATTGCGTGTCGGCGCGGCGGCGGCCGTCGGACACGGTCCGCGGCGCCGCTTCACCCGCGGGCGCCGCTTCGTTGCCGGCCACCGCATCGGCCGTATCGACCGCCTCGTCGGCGGCATCGGCCGCATGGCCGGCATCGGCGGCCGCGACTTCGGCGGTGTCGGCCGCCTGCTTCGCCTTGAGCGAGGCCAGCAATCCGGACACGGCGCTCGCGAGCTGGACCCAGCGCGCGGGCGAGACCGCGCCCATCTTCTTCAGGGGCCGCGCGCGCCCGAACAGGAAGCCGCCGGCCAGGCCGATCGCGACGATCCGGCCGGGAGTCCAGCTCTCGCGCCAGATGGTCTTGAGCACGCGCCAGTTGGTCTGCGCGCGCAGATGCCGCGTCTCCAGGCGCCGCTCGGCCATCACCACTTCGTCGCGCAATCGTTCGAACCGCATCAGGTCGCTCCGGGGGGCACGCCCGCCGGGCGGGCGCCGTGGGCCGCGGCGGCTTCGGCCGCGGACTTCGCGGCACGCGCGGCGGCGGCTTCGGCCGAGGCCATGGCGTCCGCGCCGGGCGGCGGATCGTCGTCATCGTCGTCCGCGCTGCCGTCCTCGTCGAACAGCCCCAGCCGGGTCAGCTGGCGGCGGGTGGCGTGCATGCCGGTGTAGTCGAAGTAGCGCGAGACCCGCCAGGCCGAGAACACCGCCGCCACGACACTCACCAATGCCGCCACCGCCAGCGAGAGCAGCCACGACATGCCGTTGCGCTGCATCAGCGCGATCAGGGTCCCGGTCAGCAGCAGCCAGGCCGAGGCGCCGAACACGGTGGCCGCGCCGGCCCAGGCCAGGCCGCGACCGAAGGCGCTGCGCGCCAGCGCGAAGTCGGCGGCGATCAGACGCCGCAGTGCGCGGCCGGTGCCGCGGGTGGCGTCGAAGGCTTCGCGGCGGGCGCTGTTGAGCGCACGCAGGCTTTCGTCGATGCCCGGCGCCTGGGTGTGGTGCTTGCCTTCCCGTGCGTCGTCGCTGCTGGCTGGGTCCCCGGTCACGTCGTGGGGCGCTTACTTCTCTCCGCCGCTGCGGGCGAGCTTGGCGATGATCCAGCCGGCGGCGAAGGCGACGCCGAACGAGGCGATCGGGCGTTCGCGGATCAGGTCGGCGGCGCTGTCGATCAGGTCGCGGCCCTTGTCCATCAGCTGGTCGACCTGCTCCTTGGCCGCGCCACCGCCCTCTTCCAGCGCGGCGATGCCGGCCAGCGCGGAATCGGCCAGGTCGGCCTTGACCGCGGCGCGGCCCATGCGCAGCTCGTCGCCGGCCACGCCCGCGGCGTTCTTGATCGCGCTACCTGCGTCGCTGGCCGCGTTCTTGAGGTGGGCGCCGGCTTCGCCGAGGTTGGTCTTCATGGCGTCAGTCGAGTTGGGGCTCATCGTCTATCTCCTGGGAGGGGGCGCGCGCGGCGCGCGGGGGTGGCGCGGAGGGTCCGGGGTTGGCCGGTCACTCCATCATCAGGTTTCCGACGCGTCCACCGCGTGAAATCCGCAGGACCAGCTGGCGGGTGCCGTCGGACAAGGTATCGCGAAAACCCGCCAGATCCCGGAATTCGCCGGCATTGGCGGCGAAGATGTAGTCGCCCTCGCGCAGGCCGTTGCGGAAGGCGCGGCTGCCCGGCTCGATCTTCTCCACCAGCACCCCGCGCGCGTTCGGGTTCTGCCGGCGCACCACCTCGGGCAGGTCGGCCAGGGTCGCGCCCGCCAGTCGTTCGTCGTAGCTGGCGCCGTCGCGCGGCTGCGCGCGCAGGCGCGCGGTCACCTTCATCGGCTCGCCGTCGCGCAGCACCTCCAGCACCACCGGCGTGTCGAGCGGTTGCAGGCCCTGGAAATTGCGCAGCGTCAGCGGATCGTCCATGCGCTGCCCGCCCGCCGAGATGATCACGTCGCCGGTGCGCATCCCGGCCGCGCCCGCCGCGGAGTCGCCGTGCACGCGCGTCACCACCACCCCGCGCGGCTCGTCCAGCCCGAGCGCGGCGGCCAGGCGCGCGTCCACCGCCTGGGTGTCGATGCCCAGGGTGCCGCGGCGCACGGTGCCGGTGCTGGCCAGCTGCTGCATCACCCCCCGCGCCAGTTCCACCGGGATCGCGAAGCCCAGGCCGATGTTGCCGGCCATGCTGCCGCGCGGGTTGAAGCTGGCGGTGTTGATGCCCACCAGCTCGCCGCGCAGGTTGACCAGGGCGCCGCCGGAATTGCCCGGGTTGATCGAGGCGTCGGTCTGGATGAAGTTCTGGAAGCCCACGCCCGGCACGTTGCTGCGGCCGACCGCCGAGACGATGCCCGAGGTGACCGTCTGGCCGACGCCGAACGGGTTGCCCACCGCCACCACGAAGTCGCCGACCTCCAGCCGCGCGTCCGCCGCCAGCGGGATCGCGACCAGGTCGCCGGCCTCGATCCGCATCAGCGCCACGTCGGTGTCGGGGTCGGAGCCGATGAACTCGGCCTCCAGCGTGCGGCCGTCGGACAGGGTCACCGAGACCTCGTCCGCGTTCTCGATCACGTGGTGGTTGGTCAGCACGTAGCCGTTGGCCGCATCGACGATGACGCCCGAACCCAGCGAGCGCGCGATCCGCTCCTGCGACAGCTCCGGGAACATCCGGCGGAAGAACGGATCGTTGCCGAACGGGCTCACCTGGCGGCGCTGGGCCGCCTGCACGCTCACCACCGAGGGCGTCACCCGCCTGAGCATCGGCGCCAGCGAGGGCACCGGCTGGCCGTCGACCGCGGTCGGCAGCGCGGCGACCGTGGGCACCGGCAACGCCGGCGCGGCCGGTTCGGCGGCCTGTGCGGGCGACTGCATGGCATCGCGGATGGCGGTGGCGGCGAATCCGCCGAACGCGGCGGCGGCGGCGAGGACGAGCAGGGTCGGGGCTGGGCGCATGGTCGCGGTTCGCGGCTTCAGGCAATGGCGGAGACAGGGGCAAGATGGGCGCGGCACGCGGTCGCGGCAACCCCCGGCTGCGCACTCGCCACGCCGCACTGCGTCAAGAGGGGGCCCTGAAGTGTCGGCCGCAGCGCCTCCATCCAGCCTGAACGGGCACTTTCCCCCCGCCACGGCCACGGGCTGCGATTTTTGCCCCGCCGGCGTCCGATAGCGGTTGACTTCGCAAAACGGCGCGCGTAGCGTTCACCCCGCCCGCCACAAGATGTTGGGGTCATGTCTTCCGCCCAAGCCCAAGAGATAGGGTTTTGGCCAGAACAGACGGATCCGGCAGCGGAAGGCGACAGGGGACGCGCGGATGGCACCACAGCGCTGGAGACGGCACCTCGCACGGTTCCTCGGCGGATGCGCGCCAGCGTGACCGCAATTTTCCCGTCGTCCGACCCGGCACCCCCGGGATGGTCGGCATCGACAAGAACAACAGGCCGGGGCACGCACCCTGGCCGGCAATGAGGAGAGAACGGACGCATGAGCACGGTTCGTCTGGAAGCAGTCAAGACGCCCGCCCAACGGGAGATCCCGATGCAGCCCGCATCGCAGGACATCTGGGACAAGAAGTACCGGCTCAAGACCAAGCACGGTGCGCCGGTGGATGCCGACATCGACGGCACCTACCAGCGCGTGGCCAGGGCGCTGTCCGAGGCCGAGGCCACCCCGGAGAAGCAGAAGTACTGGAACGAGCGTTTCCTGTGGGCGCTGCGCCGCGGGGCGATCCCCGCCGGCCGCATCACCTCCAACGCCGGCGCGCTCGAGCACAAGCCCGCCACCAGCACCATCAACTGCACCGTCAGCGGCACCATCACCGATTCGATGGACGGCATCCTCGACAAGGTCCACGAGGCCGGGCTGACGCTCAAGGCCGGCTGCGGCATCGGCTATGAATTCAGCACGCTGCGCCCGCGCGGCGCGTTCGTCGCGGGCGCCGGTGCGTACACCTCCGGCCCGATGTCCTTCATGGATATCTACGACAAGATGTGCTTCACCGTCTCCAGCGCCGGCGGCCGCCGCGGCGCGCAGATGGGCACCTTCGACGTCAGCCACCCCGACGTGCGCGACTTCATCCGCGCCAAGCGCGAGGACGGGCGCCTGCGCCAGTTCAACCTCTCGCTGCTGATCACCGACGGCTTCATGGACGCGGTGGACACCGACGCCGACTGGCCGCTGGTGTTCCCGATCAGCGACAAGGAAGCCGGCGACATCGACCTGGCAGACGCCGACAAGGTGGTCTGGCGCGACTGGCCGCACAGCGACGGCTACATCGCCCGCGACGACGGCATGGTCGCCTGCAAGGTCTACGGCCACATCCGGGCCCGGCACCTGTGGGACATGATCATGGTGTCCACCTACGACTACGCCGAGCCGGGCTTCATCCTGATCGACAAGGTCAACGAGATGAACAACAACTGGTGGTGCGAGAACATCCGCGCCACCAACCCCTGCGGCGAGCAGCCGCTGCCGGCCTACGGCGCCTGCCTGCTGGGCTCGGTCAACCTCACCAAGTTCGTGCGCGACCCGTTCACCGACCAGGCCAGCTTCGACTGGGAGGAATACAAGGAAGTCGTGCGCGTGTTCACCCGCATGCTCGACAACGTGGTCGAGGTCAACGGCCTGCCCCTGCCGCAGCAGCAGGCCGAGATCGTGCGCAAGCGCCGCCACGGCATGGGCTTCCTCGGCCTGGGCAGCACCGTGACCATGCTCAAGATGAAGTACGGCTCGGCGGACAGCTGCGAGTTCACCGCGCGCATCGCCCGCGAGATGGCGGTCGCCGGCTGGGAAACCGGTCTGACGCTCGCCCAGGAAAAGGGCCCGGCGCCGATCATGGACGAGCAGTTCGAGGTCACCGCCGCCATGCTGCGCAAGCGCCCGGAGATGGCCGCCGACGGCTGGCGCGTGGGCCAGAAGATCGAGGGCAAGGTGCTGCACGCGCGCTACAGCCGCTACATGCAGAAGATCGCCACGGTCGCGCCGGAGCTGGTCGAGCAGCTGGCCGAGACCGGCGCCCGCTTCACCCACCACAGCTCGATCGCGCCCACCGGCACGATCTCGCTGAGCCTGGCCAACAACGCCTCCAACGGCATCGAGCCCTCGTTCGCGCACCACTACAGCCGCAACGTGATCCGCGAAGGCCGCAAGACCAAGGAGAAGGTCGACGTCTGGTCGTACGAGCTGCTGGCCTACCGCGAACTGGTGAACCCGAAGGCGATGCCGTTCTCGGAAGAGCCCGACGCGAAGCTGCCCGACTACTTCATCTCCGCCGACGACATCAGCCCCAAGGAACACGTCGACGTCCAGGCCGCGGCGCAGGTGTGGGTGGACTCGTCCATCTCCAAGACCGCCAACGTCCCGACCGACTACCCCTACGAAGACTTCAAGGACATCTACCGCTACGCCTACCAGCAGGGCCTGAAGGGGTGCACCACGTTCCGCTTCAACCCGGCCGCCTTCCAGGGCGTGCTGGTCAAGGAGACGGACCTGGCCAACACCACCTACCGCTTCGAGCTGGAGGACGGCAGCGTCATCGAGGTCCAGGGCAACGAACAGATCGAATACGACGGCGAGACCCACTCCGCCGCCAACCTGTTCGACGCGCTGAAAGAAGGCTATTACGGAAAATTCTAGGCGCATGCCGTCCCGGCAGCCGCAGCCGAAAACCGATGCGACGCGCCCTGCCCTTCCCCCTCTCCCGCTTGCGGGAGAGGGCCGGGGCGAGGGCAGCCCCTCGCAGTATTGCTTGCGTGGCGCGCACTTCGCGCTACATTTCGCCCACGGGCCCTTTGCCCGTAACCCGATCACCGTAAAAAAGCAAACTGACGAGGACACACCATGAGCAACGGCAACGGGGTCGCGGAGACCCTGACCCACGCCGCCGAAACCGTCGCCGAGACGGCCAAGGGCATCGGCAAGAAGGTCGCGAAGAAAGCCAGCAGTGCAGTGAAAACGGCGAAGAAGACCGCGGCCAAGGCCGAAAAGGCCGTCGCCAAGAGCGCCGGCAAGGCGAAGAAGTCGATCTCCAGCCGCGTCGCCGCGGCGAAGAAGTCGCTGGCCAGCGCCAGCAGTTCCGGCAAGGCCGAAGTCGCCGCGCTGAAGGCCAAGGGCAAGAAGAAGACCGCCAAGGCCGCGCCGAAGAAGAAGGCCGCCGCGAAGAAGGCCCCTGCCAGGAAGGCTGCGGCCAAGAAGGCACCGGCGAAGAAGGCCCCGGCCCGCAAGTCCCCGGCAAAGAAGGCGCCGGCGAAGAAGGCCGCCGCGAAGAAGGCCCCGGCCAAGGCCGCGGTGAAGAAGGCGGCGAAGAAGACCGCACGCAAGGCGCCCGCCAGGAAGGCGCCTGCCCGGAAAGCCGCGAAGAAGAAGTAAGCAGTACCCGTCGCCGCGCCCCCGGGCGCGGCGACGTCACCCGCAGGGAGGAGGTTCCCATGGCATCGTTGAAGAAGGCAGTCACCCGCGTGAAGAAGGCCGTCGCCAAGGCCGTCCGCAAGGCCACCCCGAAGAAGGCCGCGCGCAAATCCACCGCGAAGAAGGCCGCGACGAGAAAGAAGGCCACCACGAAGAAGACCGCGAGGAAGACCGCCCGAAAGGTCGCGAAGAAGGCCGCGGCGAAGAAGACCACGGCAAGGAAGGCGACGAAGAAGGCCACCCGCAAGGCGCCGGCCCGGAAGGCAGCGAAGAAGGTCGCCCGCAAGGCATCGGTGAAGAAGGCCGCGAAGAAGGTCGCCCGCAAGGCGCCGGCGAAGAAGGCGGCGAAGAAGGCCACCCGCAAGGCGCCAGCGAAGAAGGGGGCGAAGAAGGCGACCCGCAAGACGCCCGCCAGGAAGACCGCGAAGAAGGCCGCCAAGAAGACCCGCCGCACCGTGATGCGCTCCTCGACCGGCAAGAAGCTCTACGCCGTGCGCGCCGCCGACGGCAGCTTCAAGGACATCCAGACCTACCAGCGCGCCCACGCCGCCGACCTGCGCAAGAAAGGCACCAAGGCGGACAGGTAACGCGCCCCATCCCGTAACCCGCCCCATCCCGCTGTTCCCCTCTCCCGTCTGCGGGAGAGGCCGGGGTGAGGGCCCAGCTCCTCCCTCTCCCGCCCTGCCGGAGAGGACCATGCTTTCCCCCTCTCCCCTTCCGTGCGGGAGGGCCGCTGTTCCCCTCTCCCGTTCCGTGCGGGAGGGCCGCTGTTCCCCCTCTCCCGCCTTGCGGGAGAGGGCCGGGGTGAGGGCCAGGCCCGCCCCACGCACTTCCAACATTCCAGCACCACGCACCACCAGGACCCACGCAATGGCCGTCAAGATCGACAAGAAGATCACCGGATACGCCGTCGTCACCCCCGAGGACAAGGAGAAGGCCGTCGCCGGCGCCTCCGTCCCGCGCGAGAAGGTGGAGGCCGAGCTGCCCAAGACCGCCGACGTGATCCACATGCACGAGCGCATCGAGCGCCCCGAAGTGCTGATCGGCAGCACCTACAAGATCAAGTCGCCGCTGGTGGAACACGCCATGTACGTGACCATCAACGACATCGTGCTCAACGCCGGCAACGAGCACGAGCACCGCCGCCCGTTCGAGATCTTCATCAACTCCAAGTCGATGGAGCACTTCCAGTGGATCGTCGCGCTCACGCGCATCATGAGCGCCGTGTTCCGCAAGGGCGGCGACGTGACCTTCCTGGTGGAAGAGATGAAGGCCGTGTTCGACCCCAAGGGCGGCTACTTCAAGGCCGGCGGCGTGTACATGCCCAGCCTGGTGGCCGAGCTGGGCAGCATCGTCGAGGACCACCTCAAGTCGATCGGCATGCTCCACGACCCCGAGATGAGCCCCGCGCAGAAGGCCCTGATCGCCGAAAAGCGCCGCGCCTACGAACAGCAGTCAAAAAAAAACTCTGACGTAGACGCCACCCCCGAAGACCCCGGCTACCCCGAGCCCGTCGGCGACATCGAAGTCACCGGCGACGGCGCCTCGTTCCCGCCCTCCGCCAGCATGTGCCACAAGTGCAGCACCAAGGCGCTGGTGCTGATGGATGGGTGTGCGACTTGTTTGAATTGTGGGTATAGCAAGTGCGGGTGAGTCGCTTGCGACATTGTTGAGTGAGACCGAAAGGGCCAGTCGTTCAGAAGTGAACCTGGCCCTTATTCTTAAAGTTTGGCGTTGTGCTTTAGTTGACGAGGAATAGCGAATGGACCCTGAGGTTGGCTTTACATCGGATGTGATCCGCGACCCGGCTCGCTTTGTTGGCAGGACTAACCAGCTGACAGACTGCATGAAGGCAGTTAATGCACCTCTGAGCCTAATTGCGGTTTACGGGAAGCGCGGTGTCGGCAAGTCATCTCTCATGCGCCAAGTGCAACAGATGGCGCTGGGAGATTACACGCTAGCGAAGTACGCAGGACTGCAAGGCCAGATTCCGCAAAAGCCACGAAAGTACCTGACGACCTACTACACATGCGACTCCTCGATCAACGGAGTCGAGGGGTTGTTGCGCCGACTTTGTAATGACCAAGACGGCGAAGACGGCTTGCTGCGACTAGTACCAAATGATGGAAAAGAACTAGTCGAATTTGACCGCATTAAAGAGGTTAGCGCCGGCGCCGATCTGAAAGTCGTAAATTGGGGCGCTAAGGGTATTGAATCCTCCAAATACGCAAAAACTGTGGAAGGAGACATAGTCCAGACTTTCCGAAATTATTTGTCTGCGATCGTCACCCACCAAGTCAAAGGGAAGATGAAGCGAGATGGATTGCTAATTCTTCTCGATGAATTTGATGTAATCGAGAATAAGAGTGGAATCGGATCTTTGATCAAGTCCTTGTCATCAGCGGACGTCAAGTTTGCAATTTGCGGGATCGCGCGTGACCTCACTGATCTGGTTGAAGATCACGCGTCTGTTGAGAGGCTTCTTGAAGAAGGCGCTATCCATGTCAAAGCAATGATTCCAGCTGAGACAAGTCAAATTTTCTCCACTGCGGAGCGACTTTTTAAGAACGAGATCGTTTTTGATCCCGACGTGGTTGGGAAGATCAGTGAGCTAAGCGGGGGTTATCCCTATCTGGCGCAACTGCTTGGTAAGGAGTGTGTGACTGTCGCGAACAGATTGAGCGTAAAACTTGTCGACCCCACAGTACTTACGGAAGTTCTTGATGACGTAAGAAATGGCACTGCCTTTCCGACTCTTGAATCTCAGTATCAGCGCGCCATAGGCGAATCTGAGGACAGAAAGATTCTTCTTCACTTTTTGGCTGAGCAAGAGGATCGAGCCGACATCTCAGCTGACGAGCTTGGAAGAGTGCTGGTAAAGCGACTGCGACAAGATGCTAAGGACGTGGGTATTGAGTGGGTCGACCAGCTGTTGCCTCGGCTACTAGATAAGAAATTTGGTCCCGCTCTCTTCAGGCTGCCTGAGAAGCAGGGTGTATACGAATTTGTAAATCCCGTATTTCGACTGTATGTAAGGCTGAGGAACTTTTGAGCCAAGGCTCACGCAAATGCGGTGTCAGACTAGCTTAAAAAAAGGTGTCAGGGACATTTAGCCCCTCCTGAGAAATGGTGTCAGGGGAATAAGGGGACGGAGGGAATTAAACCTAGCGATCTAAAGGGGACGGAGGGAATTAATCTGCTTTGATTGTTTCAGGCACTCGGGACCAAGCCCGGTTGGGGCTCGGACAGGAAGATTCAGGGAGATTCACTTGTCGCAAGATGTGGGATCCAGTACGGACACACGTGGACACCTCTGGATTGCGGGACTGTGCGCTGTCGTTGCGTACCTGTCGCCTGCCAAGTTCCACGGACTTTCGGGATGGCTAGGCGCGGGCGGCTGGCTGCTTCTGGGTGTGGTTGTCCTGGCCAACCCAACGCTCGCGGCGGTACGTCCCCGCTTCACCCGCCATCCAGTACTTGGCTCGATGCTGGCGTTCGCCGCCTTGTCGCTTATCGTGAGCAGCGTGGTTGTCTGGTCTCTTGATCGCTGACCAACGGTTTGGAAGAACGGGACAAGGTACATGCTGCGATTGCTGCTGCTCAGCCTGCTTGCCGCAACGTCGTCCGATCTAAAGGGGACGATCTAAAGGGCAGCTCTAAGGGGACGGAGGGAATTAAGCCAGTTAATTCCCTCCGTCCCGTTTTTTAGTCCCGTTTTTTAGAAGAGGAAGAGCGTTGGCTTCAGTTGACTCTTCGCGACTGGTTTCGGCTGATGGAGTAACCCGCGCCAACATAGAGTCCGCCCTATCGACGGGACACTGGATCAGATTCATTCTGCGTGGGGGCCTCGCAACTGCATGTGGGTCATTCCTATTCATGAGGTGACAATTGATCAGCTACTCAACTGTGATCCCACTAAAGTGCGGAACGACTGCGCGAGAGGTCTTGGACCTGGGGCATAGATGGATATCGGGGAGCCCATACTCTTCGATTCAGGCCGGATCACTTTCGTTACCCGACGTTGATGATGAAACATACTTGGACACAGGGGCAGAGCAGGTTTCGACCATCTTGGTTGAGCTGTCAGAAAAAGTACTTGGTGGTTTGAGATACGTGACTCGCGACAACGAAGGCATCGAGTGGACGACTTCTCTCGGCTGTGTTACGGATGCGGATGGTCAGCTTCTCGTGTCAATCCAGGTCTCTTCGGAAAAGTACGGAGTTGTTCCGAAATTGCCACCTGCGCGTAAACCTTACCTCGTTAAGTTGCTCTTAAGCGAGATTGGTGGCGGGAGTGACGGTGAGATTCCGGTCTCAGATAAGTCAATACCACTTGCGTCGACTCACGCCAGAGTCGCAGCTGCTCTGATAAGAGGAGAGGGAAGCAATCGCCTGCCAATCGTTTATGTTAGCGCGATCTAAAGGGGACGGAGGGAATTAATCTGCTTTGATTGTTTCAGGCACTCGGGACCAAGCCCGGTTGGGGCTCGGACAGGAAGATTCAGGGAGATTCACTTGTCGCAAGATGTGGGATCCAGTACGGACACACGTGGACACCTCTGGATTGCGGGACTGTGCGCTGTCGTTGCGTACCTGTCGCCTGCCAAGTTCCACGGACTTTCGGGATGGCTAGGCGCGGGCGGCTGGCTGCTTCTGGGTGTGGTTGTCCTGGCCAACCCAACGCTCGCGGCGGTACGTCCCCGCTTCACCCGCCATCCAGTACTTGGCTCGATGCTGGCGTTCGCCGCCTTGTCGCTTATCGTGAGCAGCGTGGTTGTCTGGTCCATTGATCGCTGACCAACGGTTTGGAAGAACGGGACAAGGTACATGCTGCGATTGCTGCTGCTCGGATCTAAAGGGGACGGAGGGAATTAATCCGCTTTGATTGTCTCAGGCACTCGCAGCCAAGCCCGGTTGGCGCTCAGACAGGGAGATTCAGGGAGATTCACTTGTCGCAAGATATGGGATCCAGTACGGACACACGTGGACACCTCTGGATTGCGGGACTGTGCGCTGTCGTTGCGTACCTGTCGCCTGCCAAGTTCCAGGGATTTTCGGGATGGCTAGGCGCGGGAGGCTGGCTGCTTCTGGGTGTGGTTGTCCTGGCCAACCCAACGCTCGCGGCGGTACGTCCCCGCTTCACCCGCTATCCAGTACTTGGCTCGATGCTGGCGTTCGTCGCCTTGTCGCTTATCGTGAGCAGCGTGGTTGTCTGGTCCATTGATCGCTGACCAACGGTTTGGAAGAACGGGACAAGGTGCATGCTGCGATTGCTGCTGCTCAGCCTGCTTGCCGCAACGTCGTCCGCCAGCGCGGTCGTGATCCGGCATGACGTCGATGACACGGAGTACCGGGTGACGGCGGCCGAGTTCCCGGCGCTCGTCGACATGCCCGGCGAGGGCCATGGGGTGCTGGTGGAACCGCGCTGGGTGGTTACCGCCGCCCATACGATTCCGTCGCAGCCCGGGCCCTGGCAGGTCGTCATCAACGGCGTGCCCAGGAACGTCGAGCGTGTCGTGACGCATCCCGGTTACAAGCTGCCGCCGCACGCGCTGATCCACCAGGCCATGGCCACCGGCGAAGCGGTGCTGGTGCTGGTGCTGCTCGCATCCTCCGACGACATCGCCATGCTCAAGCTGTCGGAGGCGGTCACCGATGTCGTGCCCGCGCCGCTCTACCTTGGCAGCGATGAAGCCAACCGGATCGTCAGGATCCTGGGCAAAGGCGCCGCGGGAACGGGCGCCATTGGTCACGATCCACAGGGCCCCAATCGCACGGAACTGCGCCGCGCCTTCAACACCGTCACCAGCGCGCACGAGCGCTGGTTCTGCTACGTGTTCGATGCGCCCCCTTCCGGGCTGCCGCTCGAGGGCATCCTCGGCAACGGCGACAGCGGCGGCCCCGCGCTCATCGAGGTGGATGGGCAATGGCGACTGGCTGGGCTGGCTTCCTGGAAGTTCCTCGAAGGCGACGTCAGGACCGTCTGGCCGGGCCGCTACGGACAGAGCGCCTGCAATGTCCGTATCAGTCACTATGCGAGCTGGATCGAGGGGGTGATCGCCGGCGAGCCGCCAGCGGCTGGCTGACTGTAAGGGGACCAAAAAAAGGTGACGGAGGGCAATGATCGGCTTAGATTGCCTCCGTCCCCTTTACGTCGTCAGGAGCAGGGGAGCGTTCGCCATGGGGATGGCGCCGGTGCGATTGCACAGTGCAACAGGGGGTGTGCGATGGAGATTCAGGTAGAGTCCGACGCCCCGCCGAGGGCGAATGTAGACGTGCGTCCTTGGCCACGCTACTTCGCACGCATGATCGACGTGTTCGTCTTTTCCTTCGTGGCAATCTTCGTGGTCGTGATCTACCTGGAACTCCTACAGGCGGATACGGAACGGGTCGACAGGTTGCTGGGCCTTTTCGAAGGACTGGGTGGGACGGTCCTGTCGAATGTGATATCGCCGATCGTGGCGATCCCGCCGATCGCGCTGCTGCTGGCTTCCGGGCAGACGCCGGGAAAGTGGCTCTTCGGAATTCGGGTGCGCACACGCGAAGGACGCAGGATGGGCTTTGTCCTGGCACTCCGGCGAGAGGCCACGATCTACGTGCGCGGCTTGGGTCTTGGGCTGCCGCTAGTCACCCTGTACACGATGGCGACCAGCTTCGGTGATCTCTCCAACAATGGCATCACACGGTGGGACAGGTCGCTCGGCTTGGAGGTGCATCATGCGCCCGCTACCTGGTTCTGGTGGGTGCGCGCGATCTTCGGCGGCGCCATTGTGGTGGCCTTGATGTTCGCAGGCACGATTGGGACGTTCACGTCCCTCTGACACGCTGCAAAGACGCGGGATCTAAAGAGGCGGAGGGAATTGAGCCAGTTGATTCCTTCCCGCTTTTGTCAACGCGATGCCGGAAAGATTGAGGTGGTAGGGCGCGCCTTATCGCATCCATGCGACCGCGGCAGATAGCATGGCCGCCGAACCGGGCCGAGTCACTGGAGGCCTGCCGCGACGCGACGCGACGTCCAGGATGTACCTGCCACTTTCCGGGAGCCAATGGGTTACGGCGCGACAGCCTTGACGTCATACACCACCACCCGCTCCCACAGGTGCTCGCAGTCGGCGACGAACTGCTTGTGGATGGGATGGATCTGATAGGCGTCCTGCCCGGCCACATCGTCGAAGAACAGGAGCTCCGAGGCGCTGTAGCTGCCGTCGACCACGCCGCGCTGCTCGGTATCCGCCGGCACGCCGATGTGGATGCCGCGCACGGTGTCGATGCCCGCCAGCGTGCGCAATCCGGCGAGCAGTGCGGCGAGATCCTCGCTGGACTCCGGATTCTTCAGCCAGAAGAACACGTGGTGCACGACCGGCGGGAACGCTGCCTTGCCGGCGGGTGTGGACGCGGCCGCGCGGGCGCCGGTGGCGGTCGCGCCGACGGCCAGGGTGGTGGCGGCGAGGAGGATGTCTCGGCGGCTGCGATCGGTCATGATCCGGGTCCTTCGGTGGATGGCCTGCGGGCCCACGAGTATAGGGGGCCATCGGCGATGCCCCAGCACGTCTGCGCCGAGGAAAGCAGGGGTCGGAGCCGACTTTCCGGGGATAGGTCGATGCGGTGCTGCCGCCATCGATCCGCGCATCGATTGCCGACTTCAGAGCGCGGCTTCCTTCAGGTCGTGGAACGCCACATCCGACCCGAAGCCTCGGGCGAGCAGTGCGTCGCGCAGCGATGCGTGCACGAGAATCGCGTTCGGGGACTCGACAAGCCGGAAGAGTTTCAGTCCATCGGGCGTTCGCGCGTCGGTCGTCACGGGATCGGGCGGTCCGCCAGCCGATGCCAGGTCGACGGCCTCCGACACCGCGCCTTCGCCCAGGTCAACTGCGGACACCAGGCCGAGGATGTTGACGGCCTTGTAGTGGCTGAAGATCGCGCCGGGCGCGGGATCGATCCACTCGTCCAGGTCGGTATGGCCGATCTCGCGCAGGTAGCGCTCCACATCGCCGACGCCGGCTTCGCGCAGTTCGCGGTGGAGGTCGTCGATCACGCCCCGGTTGTCGGGGTTGTGGATGGCCACCGCGTAGGTCTCGAAGTTGTGCACGCCGCAGTCCCGGAGCGCCTGCACCAGGTCGTCGCGCCAGAGCGGCGGGTTGGTCTCCAGGATGGCGCCCAGATGCGGCGCCTCGTCCCCGGAGAACGGTCGGTAGGGATGCAGGGCGAACGGCAGGGGCACGGGCACCGGCGCCGTGATCGGGGCGCCGCGCCACCAGCTCACGCCGTCGATGGCGGGCGCGTGGGCGATCCGGCGCCGGGGGCGGCTGGTGGCCGACATCAGGCAGTACGTGGGGCGCTCCTGCAGCCACCCATCGCCCGCGCTAGGCACCGTGTCCGTCCGGCCAGCCGCAGACGCAGACGCGGTTCCCGGCCCGGTCCGAGAGCGGCCATTGGGCGGCGGCCACGCGCAAGGCATGGTCCAGCGAATCCACCCGGACCACCGCCGTGGCGCCGCCATGCAGCAGCACCCAGTCGTCCACGCCTTCGGCACTGCGGAAATCGTGCCACCCCTGCTCGCTCATGCCGCCACTCCGCCTGGATGCATTCGCACGCATTATCCGACGGGCCTCGCCGCATTGCGTGTGCGGCGCAAGGCGCGCGCATGGCCGTTCGTCGCATCCGGCCTGCCCTCAGGCGCGCCTTTGCCAGGTTCACGGACTCTGCAGCTTCACGTGGGACGGCTCGGTGGGGCCAGGTCACCAGACCAGGGCTCAGCGCGCGCTGTCGATCACCGGCTCCATCAGGTCGATCTCCGCAGCAGGTGCCCGGGCAGCCTTTGCCACCGTCCGCCAGCCGGCCACCGCTTCCCGCACCTGGTCGGCAATCTCCCCTGCCCGGGCTTTCGTGAGCCGGTAGTGCCGGTGGTCCGCCAGCGCGCCCCCCGCATCGGGAGCGGGATCGTCACCCGCGATCCCCAGGACGTGCACATCCTTGTGCGGGTTCGGGTTCACATCGAAGGCCGGGGAGAGACGCCACCCACCCTCCATGCGCAGGAACCCGTGGTTGCGCAGGTGGTCATCCCGGTTGCCGACCAGGATGTTGAAGATCACCCGGCGAAACAGCTGTTCCAGATCGTCCGCGATCGCGCCGGGCGCGCCCGACAGCCCGATCTCGTCGGCGATGTCCCGGTAGCTCACTCCCTCACTGTCGGGTGCGTTGAGCAGGGTCATGGCCGATGCGTAATGGATGCGCCACCCCTGGTTGTCACGATCGAAGCGCCGCACCGCGAAGGTATGGCCATTGGCCGACAGGCGCAGCAGCCTGGCATCCGGCATGGAGATGCCCGCCTGCCGGGCCAGCTGCCAGGTGATGAACTCCCAGCGGCCCACATCGTATTCGTCGTCGGCCCCCGGGAACTTGGCCAGCCACAACTGCCCATCGACGCCGGCAAAGCCCGACTTCGGCCTGGCGCCCCCCAGGGAGGCGCCAGGGGCAATCAGCTGACGGAGCCACACCTGCTCCTCGGCCGCCAGGTCCCGGCCGGAATCGACTGCCCGCGCCACTGCCTCCAGCTCACCCAGGCGCGTCACGGGAGGGGCCGCAAGTGCGGAGTCGTCCAGCCATCGGCCAGAACCCGGATCGCGCATCCGCAGCGCCCCCATGCGTGCAGAGTCCGGCGAGCCCAGAAGGTAGTCCCAGGAGCGCAGGCCGCGAATCCTTCGATCCTCGGCCTTTGCCCGCATCGCCTCGCGCCGCTTCATCAGCATCTTGCCCCAGCGGTCAGGGGAGCAGTCGTCGAACGCCGGGGCGAGGGCATCCACCCCTCCCTCGCTGCCCATGAAGTGACGCCCCGCGTGGAGCGGCAGGGTGGCATCCAGCTGGAAGCAGCCATCGGCACCGAACCATCCCTCGTCGTACACGAAGCTCAGCCGATCGCCACTCCGGGTGACATCGCGCAGGATCCGGCCCACCAGCACAGGCTCATCCCGCTCATGGTCGTCGTACAGCACCTCCACCGCGGTCAGGCCGGCAATGTCCAGCGGCGCCACATCGTTCATCGCGACACCGCGCGGTCAGCGGGCTTGCGGCCCTTGCGGGAAAGCTGAGCCATGGCCAGTTCGTGACCCACCTTGTCGTTGCCGGCCAACAGGTCTATGTCGCCCTCCAGCCCCAGCACCCCCAGGTAGCGAAACAGCGTCTCCATGCTCACGGAGGGGTCGCCGTTCTCCAGCTTGGAGATGGTGACCCGGGCAACGCCGCATCGCTCCGCCATCAGGGACTGGCTGATCCTGCGGGCGACGCGCGCGTCAGCGAGCCGCTTTCCGAGAGCGGAAACCGGCTTGCGGAGGCGGATGGGGAGCGTCTTGGTCTGGCTTCTCATGTCTGGAATAGTAAACAAAAGAGGCTCAATTGAACACTATTCTGTACATGAAAGCATTCCGGTACCGGAGCCAGGAGCACCTGGTACCGGATGGGACCGGCCCGCTGCAGACAACGGAGAGCAATGTGTCAGGGACATTTCGCCCGGTTGCGAGCGTAAGCAGGCAGGTGGGACATGCCGTGGCACGGAACGGCTACTCGCCTCGGTGGGCAGGCGTCCATTGTCGCTGACATCTTTGTGTGCGGACGCCTTCGTGCGCGCTGAGCACCATGCCGATCACGGCATGGCGGTCCAGGCACCGGATGGAGAAGGATGATCCTCAACACGCAGTACCGATTGTCGCGGTTCGACTCGATCAACGGGGACCGGCCTGTCCACGCTGGAACGCCACCCGCTCGGGCCGGTGCAGCAGGAAGCCCTGGGCATAGTCCACGCCGAGCTCGCGCAGTACCGACAGCACGCTCTCCTCCTCCACCCATTCCGCGAGCACCCGCAGACGGCGCTCGTGGCCGATCCGGGTCACCGCATCGACGATGATGCGGCTCACCGGATCGCGCCCCAGGTCGCGCACGAAGCTGCCGTCGATCTTGATGCTGTCCACCGGCAGGTTCTTCAGGTAACCGAACGAGGACATGCCGGCGCCGAAATCGTCCAGCGCGATCCGGCACCCGGCCGCGCGCAGGCGCTCGATCACCTGGGCGACGCGCTTGAGGTCGCGCACCGCCACCGTTTCGGTGATCTCGAAGCACAGTCGCTGCGGCTGCACCCCGAACGTGGCCACCGCGTCGAGGATGAAATCCGCCAGGCCGTCGTCCTCGACGCTGGCACCGGACAGGTTGATCGAACAGCTCTGCAGCTGCGCGCCGCACGGATGCAGCCGCGAGAAGTTGGCCAGCGCGGTCCGGATCACCCAGCGGTCCACGGCCGGCATCAGCCCGTAGCGCTCGGCCGCGGCAAGGAATGCCCCGGGCAGGATCACGCCGCCCGCGGGGTCGCGCAGGCGCAGCAGCAGCTCCACATGCATCCCGGCATCTGCCGCCGGGTCCAGCGCCACCAGCTCCTGGTAGTCGAGCAGCAGATGTCCCTGCTCCAGCGCCCCGCGCAGGCGGTTGGCCCACTCCATCTCGCCGATGCGGTGGGTGCTGGCGGCATCGTCGCGATAGGTGCAGACGCGGTTGCGCCCACTCTCCTTGGCCTGGTAGCACGCGCTGTCGGCCCAGGCCAGCAGGTCCTTGAGCGTGCTGCCCCTGCGCTCGACCATGACCAGGCCGATGCTGGCGCTGAGCGTATAGGTGCGTTCGTGCCAGCGGAAGATGTGCCGCTCGATGGCGCGGCGGATGCGCTCGGCCAGCGCTTCGGCCTGCGCCTGGTCCACGCCGGGCGCCAGCACGCCGAACTCGTCTCCGCCCAGCCGGGCCAGGATGCTGCCGGGCCCGAGTTCGGCGCGCATCGCGCGCACCAGCTGCACCAGCAACTGGTCGCCCGCCGCGTGTCCGGACAGATCGTTGATCAGCTTGAACTGGTCCAGGTCGAAGTACAGCAGCGCGAACGGCACGGCCGCCACGGTCCCGTCATGACCGGCCAGCGCTTCGCGCAGCAGCCGCTCGAACTCGCGACGATTGCACAGCCCGGTCAGCTCGTCGTGCGTGGCCTGGTAATGCAGACGCTCGGTCATCGCGCGCTGCGCACTCGTATCGGTGGCGACCATCAGCAGGTGCGGAACGCCCTCCACCTCCACCTGCGCCAGCGACGCATTGATCCAGAACGGGGCATTGCCTGCCGGGGCCAGCATCGCTTCCTGACTGCGCCAGCCGCTGCCGCTCGTCGCCATGGCGATGGCGTCCTCGCAGGCGCGGATGCTGGCGAACAGCGCGCACAGGGGCAGCCCGACCACATCGCCCAGCAACTCGCGGGAGGCCTGGTTGGCGTAGGTGATCCGGCTGCCATCGCCATTGGCCAGCAGCACCAGCGCCGGCAGCAGCTCGTTGAGGGTGCGGAAGCGCGCTTCGCTTTCGCCGAAGCGCGCGCTCATCCGCCGCCCCAGTTCCACCGCACGCTGCCGGGTGGTCATCTGCGACCACAGCAGCAGCGCCAGCAGCACGCTGATCGTGGTGCCGGCGACGAGGATCGCGCGCAGCTGCCCCCATTCGGCGGTGTCCCTGCGTGGCCACAGGCGCATCTCCCAGCGGCGGCCGCCGAAATCCATCCGGCGCACCTGCTGCGGGAGCGCCGGGGCCGGCTGCGCGGAAGCGAATATCAGGTCCTGGCCCGGCGGCGCGTCCAGATCGCGGATATGCACATGCATGTCGTCCAGTACCCGGCCCTCCAGCGCCCGGGTGATCATCGGCTCCAGCCGCAGGCTGACCGCCAGCGCACCGATCTCGCGGGCACGGCGTTCGGCCACCGTCAGCGGAACCGTGCCGTGGGAATAGACCGGCAGGCGCACGGTGATGCCCAGCGCGCTCTCCGCCCCGTCCTGGAACTGCAGCAGCTGGAACGGGGCCGACGCGGTCGGCAGGTCACGGTCGCGCGCCAGCTGCAGCGCCCGCAGGTTGGCCGGCTGTCGGCTGATATCGAAGCCGAGCAGGACCTCGTTTCCTTCCAGCGGCGCCACGAACTGGTAGCGATACGCGTCCGGCCCGGAATGGTCGGGGCTGGCCTGGCGCTGCGCGAACGCGGTGAGCACATAGCCCTGTGCCAGCTCGTGCGGGCGCAGGTTCTGCTGGTAGTGGGCGAACTCCTGCTGGTTCATGCCCTTGCTGGACAGGAACACGGTCTGCATCGAGCGCAGCACCATCGCCGCCCCGTTCAGCGGTTGGCGCATGCGCGACTGCGCCCCGGTCGCCAAGGCCTGCTGCAGCAGGTCGGCTTGCCGCTGCTGCTGCGCCCACTCGTGACGCGCGATCGCCGCGGTGCCCAGCAGGCCCAGCAGCAGCAACGCCAACGCCCAAAGAAGAGAGCTGGACGGCCATCCGCGTGCGCCGGCCTGATCTGCCCCCATCTCGCCGTGCGCCTTTCCTGGTTCCCGTGCTGGCATGAGCGTGGCTCCATGACGGGAACGGCAACGATGCTGCCCCTCACCCGTTGCACAGTGAAAAGCGGCCAGGCGGGGACCCGCGTCTTCCCGGCCCGCGGCCGGCCGACCGTGGCCATCAATACATCTATCGGACGATGAAGGGAACTCTTGACCCCGATTCTTGCGGAAGCGGGGACCAAGGGGAGGCAAACAGGTGTCAGGGACATGCTCCTCCCCGGCTCGACGAAAGGGACGCAGAGGCTGACCTGCTCGGTTGCTCCCTCCGGAGCGGCACGTGGCGCTTGTACCGGCCCTCGGACAAGCCATAGGCTCGCCGAAAGCGAACAGGCGTCTCCCGCCGACTTCCAGCGCGCGCTGGACGAGCGGGGGGAGATCGAACGCCTTCTGCTGGACCGCAACAAGCAAGGGCAAAGCAATGCAGGCGATCGCCGACCTCCAGGAGCTGCTGCTCCACATGCAGCCGGAACTCGATCCAGGCCGCTACGCGTTCGTCACCCTGCCTGCCGGATTCCCGCTCGACCCGGCCCATGTCGTTGCGTCCATTCGCGAACCCGAAGGGCTCTCGGTCATCATCCCGGAGCAGGTTGCCGTGGAGTTGGGCCTGCCGGTCGCGTTCACCGCCGCCTGGATCACCCTCACCGTCCACTCGGACCTGTCTGCCGTCGGCCTGACCGCCGCGTTCTCGCAGGCACTCGCACAGGCCGGGATCAGCTGCAACGTCGTGGCCGGCGTCTGCCACGACCACCTGTTCGTGCCGGTTGGGCAGGCCCGGGCGGCCATGGATGTCCTGCGGGCGGCGCAGGCGGCGGACGGCATCCACGTGAGCGACAGTGCATGAAGGCGATGATCGAAGTCGTGGCGCCGCTGTTCGCGGGGTACCTGGCGCTGTGGGTGTGGGTGTACCGCTTTCGCCCGGGTGGCATATTTCGCTATGGCGGCTACTTCGGCTTCGAGGACCGGAAAAGCCTGCGCAGGTTCGCTTTCAGGAGTTCGCTCTGGATGGTGGCGGCGATCGCGATCGGAATGCTGGTGCATCCACGGGAACACATGATCCAGTACGCCCTTACGTTCCTGCTCGGCGTCGGTGCCGCGCTCATCCACATCTCCAACGTCCGCCCAAGGCTCCGTTAGACATCCGGACAGCGGGCCTTCTGAGAACAAGGGGGCGGAAAACAAGAATGGTGTCAGGGTCATTCTTCCCCGGAGAATTGAACCCCGCGGCAAGATGGCAGGGTGGCTTGCCTTTCTCCGTCCCGTTGCCACTCTGCATCCGCAGGAGCGCTTCTTGAAGACACACACGCTCATCTTCGCGCTGGCCTTCCTGGTCATGGCGGGCGGTGCCGGCGTGCGCGCGGCGCGGCACGACGACGATGCACGCGCCTCCGCTATCGCGGGTTCCCGGCATGTGCTGTACCTGCACGGCAGGATCGTCGAGCAGCAGGGCAAGGACGCCGTCAGTCCCGAGTACGGGCGCTACATGTTCGATGAGATCGTGTCCGCGCTGGGAAGGACGGGCGCCGTGGTGCATGCGCCTGTCAGGTCCGCGGACTCCACTACCGACCGGGCCGCGGGAGACGTCGCAGGCCTCGTCGACGGCTTGCTGGCGGCAGGGGTCGCGGAAAGCGACATCACCATCGTGGGCGCTTCGATCGGCTCCATCATCGCCATGAAGGCGTCGGACAGGATGCAGCGTGGCTCGCTGCGGTTCGTCCTGCTCGGCGCATGCAACGACTGGGTCCGCGATGAGCTCAAGCCCGAGCTGCATGGCCACGTGCTCTCGATCTACGAGGAGGGAGATCCCTACGGTGGTAGTTGCAGGTCGGTCGTCGCCAGCCAGCCGACCGTCGGTGAATTCGAGGAACGCGCCCTTTCGACGGGCCTGAGCCATGGTTTCCTGTACCGGCCGCTTCCCGAATGGGTCACCCCAACCCTGGCCTGGTCGCAGTCGGACTGAAGGAACGAGGGTACCGGCCCGCGGTCATTGTCGTCTTCGGACCCGCTCCCATTGGCGGAAAAGTTGTTGGGAACAGTAGGAGCAACAACGGGCACGAAGGTATTCAACCTGGCTGGATGTGTGGTGTCAGGGACTGCTTAATGTGCCCCGTCCCGTTTGGTGGCTGAACGCCTCGCCATGAAATCGAGGATCAGGCGCGCGATCTCGTCGGTCTTCTCGTCGAGCGCGAAGTGGCCCGCGTCGAGCAGGTGGATTTCCGCGTCGGGGACGTCCTGCCTGAACGCCGCGCCCCCGGCGGCGATGAAAGACGGGTCATTGGCTCCCCACACGACGAGGGTCGGCGGCTGATGTTCGCGAAGCCAGGCCTGCCACTGCGGGTAGGCCGCAACGTTGGTCCGGTAGTCGTAGAGCAACGCCGACTGGATCGCGCGCTGGCCGGGCTTCGAAAGGTGCGCGAATTCATCGAGCCACGCCTGCGGGTTGTAGCGCTCCGGATGCGATGTGCCGGCGGTATGGCGCTGCATCGTGGTGTCGAACGACAGGAAGGCGTCGAGCACCTCCGGGTGACCGTCCGGGTCGGCCCAGTATTCGGTGATGCCGGGCCACTTCCTGCCCAGTCCTTCCCGGTACGCATTGCCGTTCTGCGTGATGAGCGCGTCCAGCCGCGCCGGGTGCGCCAGCATCAGCCGGAAACCGACCGGCGCGCCATAATCGTGGACGTACAGGCTGTAGCGCTCGATCCGGAGGCGCACCAGCAGGTCATTCATGACCCTGGCGAGATGGTCGAAGGTATAGGGGAAGGCGGATGGGGCGGGGGCGTCGCTCTGTCCGAAACCCGGGTAGTCCGGCGCGATGATGTGGTATCGGGTGGCCAGCAGCGGGATGAGCGCTTCGTACTGGCGGGACGATGTTGGAAAGCCATGCAGCAGGACGATGGTCGGCGCATCTTTCGGTCCGGCTTCGCGGTAGAAGATCCCGACGCCGTCGATCTCCACCCTGTGATAGGTCGTCGTCGAGCTGGAGGACACCAGCGGAGCAGCCCACGCCGTCGGTGCGAAGGCGACCAGCAAGGCAGCAGCTGCCGCCACTGTGAATAACCGGTTCTTCAGGCGGATATGCAGGCGGCCAGCCATGAAATGAATCCTCGTTCGAGCCAATGTCGGTCTTGGGGGAACGCAGTACCTGTAAGGGTCAGCAGCGTGGTCATGGCTGTGTATTCGCGCGGGGAGGCTTCCCGGTTACATCAAAGCGCAATCAATGGTGTCCAACTGACGGACACAGCAGTCTGGCGGGAAGCCTTGATTCCCTCCGTCCTTTTTTTTGCTGGCGCGTGCCTACGGCTCCCTGAGCTTGATCGTCACCGTCGTGCGCAGCTTGCCCGGATCTGGTTCCTCGGCCGGGCTGTTGTGCAGGATCTCGGAGCGGTGCGCGAACCACTCGCCGTCCGGCTGCTGCCGACTGTCGAACACCAGGCCGGCGTGCTTCGACCAGCCGATCAACACGGCGTTGACGGTGATCAGGTCCTCGTACGGGCCGGTGTAGGTTATCTCGGCGTGGGGGCCGGCCGGGAGCACGCCGCTGGTGAACTCGCCGCCCGCCTCGACCGGATGCGCGAGCGGCACGCCGAATTCCATCTGCAGGTACGGCATGTCGACCACATTGTGCTTGAAGAACACCGGCCCGGCCGCTTCGAGGCCGCGTTGCGCCAGGTATGCGGACAGCTGCGCGAGGATGGCGGGAATCTCGTCGTCGAACGGCAGCGTGACGTGCTTCCTGAGCGCGACGTAGGGCGTGGCGCTGCGTTCGACGATGCATGGCAGGCTGAGCATGTGCGGTCTCCGGTTCGTTGGGCGGGCGCGTGGGGGCCCTCGCTGGTGCGACGAGCCGGGCGGCCGCGGATCGACAATCCGGCGGGCGTACGGACTGCGGCTTCCATTCTTCTCCCGCGGCAGCAACAGGGGCGGAGGGAACCGGACCCGGCGGGAACGATGGTGTCGGGGCCTGCCTGATTCCCTCCGTCCCGTTCAGCGGTTGAGAACCCCGTGGCGGACCCCAGTTCATCCGATCCACCGAGACACAGGCAGGCATCCTCGTGACCGACTGGTTCAAGGCGCTCACCCGCATCGTCAACAGCCACGAGCCCGGCGACGATCCACATGCCCTGCCGCGGGCCGCGGCGGCGCTGCTGCTGGAGATGGCGGTCACCGCGGAAGGCGGCGAGGACGTGGAACTCGACGTCGTCCACCAGGCGATGGCCGCGGCCTTCGGCATGCCCCCGGACGAGCTGGCGTCGCTGATCGGGCAGGCGCACGAGGCGCGGCGGCAGTCGGTTTCGCTGCACGAGTTCACCCGGGAGCTGCGGCCGGGGCTCGATCCGGCCCAGCGCGCCGAGCTCGTCGAGTGGCTGTGGCGGGTTGCGTTCGCCGACGCGCGCCTGGACAAGCACGAGGAACTGATGGTCCGCCGCGTCGCCGACCTGCTGGCCGTGCCGCATGCCGAGTTCATCCGTCGCAAGCACCTGGCGAGGGCGACTTAAAGGGGACGGACTTAAAGGGGACGGAGGGAATTACCCCCCCGCCCCGCGCGCAGGAAGCTCGGACTTAAAGGGGACGGAGGGAATTAACCCCCCCCGCCCCGCCCGCAGGAAGCTCGGCTCTCGGCCTCCCCCTGGGCCGCAATGCCACGGGGCGGTTGAGGGCTTTCTCCACCATCGCCTGGAAGCGCGGCTCGCCAAGCGCCTTCTCCTGTGTCAGGTAGGCTCGGATTCGCGCCACCTCCCCGGCATCGATCGCCGCGTCGAGCCACGCGCGGTAGGCCACGGCACGGCTGGCCGGGTCGCTGCCCAGTGCCTGGTAGACCGGATGCGACACGATCAGCGGGTCCCGCGCCCTGTCCAGGTGCGTGTGCACGCTGGATTTAAAGGGGACGGAGGGGATTAAACCCAGCCGCAACAATGGTGTCAGCGCCTGCTTAGTTCCCTCCGTCCCGTTTGGTGGTTTAGTGCGCTTAATTCCCTCCGTCCCGTTTAGTGGTTTAGTGCGTTTAGTGGTTCCGTTTGGTGCTGCTGCTACACCGATACGTTATCGGGTGCACACGACAGGCTCTCGGCACCTACAGTAGGGAAACTGGAAAACCGTAAGGGGCTGGGCCTCTCAGGAACTAATGTCGTATGCTGCTAGTTCAGGGGGAACGTTCATCAAACCAAAGGAGTGAGACGATGAAGACGCAATCTCCAATCAAGGTCACATTGTTTACGGCTGTCATGTTGACGCTTCTGTCAGGCGCTGCATACTCAGCCTGCCGACCAAACAACTGTGCCGTTGTACGGGATCAGTGCCTGGCTGATGGCGGTAGTAGGTGCGAGTTCAAGTATTATCAGTGCTTGCGGTTACACGGCTGCCAGATCCCCTGATAGATCACTCAGGGTCAGGGAGGGTGCGCTCAGCGCCCTCTCTGTCTGTTGGATTGACTTAAAGGGGACGACTTAAAGGGACTTAACAGGGGACGGAGGGAATCAACCTCCCGCCCCGCCCGCAGGAAGCTCGGCTCTCGGCCTCCCCCTGGGCCGCAATGCCACGGGGCGATTGAGGGCTTTCTCCACCATCGCCTGGAAGCGCGGCTCGCCAAGCGCTTTCTCCTGTGTCAGATAGGCACGGATTCGCGCCACCTCCCCGGCATCGATCGGCGCGTCGAGCCACGCGTGGTAGGCCACGGCACGGCTGGCCGGGTCGCTGCCCAGTGCCTGGTAGACCGGATGCGGCACGATCAGCGGGTCCCGCGCCCTGTCCAGGTGCGTGTGCACGCTGGACCATCGGAAGTCTTCGGGACGCTCGACCATCGCCGCGCGCACGGGATTGAGTTCGATGTAGCGGATCACCCGCAGGACATAGGCGTCCGAGTCGACCAGGCAGGACTTGAAGCGCCCCTGCCAGAGCGTGCCGACGCGGCCATGGCGCTGGTTGAACGACTGCACGTAGGTCTGGCCGGCGCGCCGCAGGGTCTGCGAGATGTCGCCGGAGCGGTTCGCGGACAGCAGCAGGTGGACATGATTGTCCATCAGCACGAACGCATGGATGGCGACCGCATGCCGGCGGGCAGCCTCGCGCAGCACGCGCCGGTAGTGGTGGCGGTCGTCGTCGTCGAGGAAGATGGCGCAGCGGTTGACGCCACGCTGTGTCACATGGAGGGGGATGCCAGGGAGTTCCAGGCGAGGCAGGCGTGGCATGACAGCAGGGGAGAAGGGAGAGGAAGCACCATCCTGCCCTTGGCATCGCTTGCGCGCAGCCGGCGAATTCCGCAGCAAGCTGTCGGGAATCCCTTAGTTCCCTCCGTCCCTATTCCTTTTAATTCCCTCCGTCCCTATTCCTTGCCTATTCCTTGTCCCTTTTTTGGCGGCTTTCTTCGTCCGGGACGTCTTCTCCACACCGGCGGCCGGTGCGGCGAACGCGGCGAGACGCTGGGCGAAGGCTTGTTCGCGGCAGGCGGCTTCCATGCGCCACAGCGCTTCGAACAGGCCATCGCCGGCCTGGTCCATCAAGTCTCGCGAAGCCCGTTCCATCGTCAGCAGGGCGGTGCGCAGGCGCTCGACCTCCCGGCGTCCCTGTCGGGTCAGGTGCACCAGCGTGCGCCTGCCATCGTCGGGGTCGGAGCGCGACTCCACGCAACCCAGCGCCTGCAGCTGTTTCACCCAGGTGATCACCAGTGGATGCGATTGCCTCAGGCAGGCGGCGATTTCGGTGATGCCCAGCGGCCCCATGTCGTCGAGTGCGAGCAAGGTGGACGTGGTGCGGGGCGGGACGCGCACCCCGACCTGCGGATACCAGATGCTGGCCCCTTCGACCAGGTGGTCGGACAGGCGTTTGAGCAGGTGGGCCAAGTATGCGGGGCCCTGCTGCTGGATGTAGTCGGCCATCGAATGCTGACCCGGCTTGAGTTGCGATCGATTTTAGGTAAAGCTTTACGTAAATGTCCACCTTGGGGTCGCCGTGTACATCCGGATGCTTGCACTGGTCGCCGCCTTCGCCTTCGCCAACGAGGCCCCGGCCCGGACTGGAACCGACGCCGCGTGCGGCGTGGGCCTGTACCAGTTCGGCGACGGTCGCCAGGTGGATATCGGAAACAGCGACGAAGAACGTCTTCGCTGGCGGACCTGGGAGGGCCGCACCGGGTCGCTGACCGAGACCACGCCAGGGCACTGGACCAGTCGCCTCGGCTGGACGGAGCGCAGCGACGGCATCGACGTGCGCTTCGACTGCCCTGCGGGCACGCTGCGCTTCGACGGCAAGGAGGGTCGCCGCGTCGGACTGCGAACCCTCGATACCCGGTTCCAGGGCGCGGGCGTCGCCCTGGCTGGCCGCCTGGTCATGCCGCCCGGCGACGGACCGGTCCCGGTCGTCGTGCTGGTGCACGGTTCGGAGGACTTCTCCGCGCTGGAGTTCTATGCCCACCAGCGCCTGTTCCCGGGCCAGGGCATCGGCGTGTTCGTGTACGACAAGCGCGGGACCGGGAAGTCCGGGGGGCAGTACACCCACGACTACCTGTTGCTGGCCAACGATGCCATCGCCGCCGCCCGCGAAGCACGCCGCCTGGCCGGCGATCGCGCCACGCGTGTGGGTTACCTCGGCACCAGCCAGGGCGGCTGGACCGCGCCGCTGGCGGCCCGGATCGAACCGGTGGATTTCGTGATCGCCAGTTACGGCCTGGCGGTGTCGCCGCTGGACGAAGACCGGGAAGCCATCGTCTACGACATGGCGCGCCAGGGCCACGGTCCGGAGATCGTGGCCCATGCGATGGAAGTCGCGGACGCGACCGCTGCGGTGATGCTCAACGGTTTCCGGGGCGGATACGAACGGATCGAAGCGGTGCGGGCGAAGTACGGCGATGAACCATGGTTCCCGCACGTGCGCGGCAATATCACCGGCCACCTGCTGGACATGCCCGAAGCGACCTTGCGCGCGCAGGGACCCGTGCTGCTGGACGGTATCCCGCTGCAGTACGACCCGATGCCGGTGTTGCGGAACCTCGACGTGCCGCAGTTGTGGGTGCTCGCCGCCGACGACAGGGCCGCTCCCATCGGCGAAACCCTGCGTCGCCTGGCTCGACTGCAGGCCGCGGGACGCCCGATCACGACCGCGGTGTTCGCTGGGACGGACCACGGGATCTACCAGTACGAGCAGACGGCCGACGGCGACCGCGTGTCCACCCGGAATCCCGAGGGCTACCTCCGACTGTTGGCGGACTTCATCCGCGATGGCCAGGTGCGAACGTACCTGGACTACGGCGCATCGGTATCCGTATCGACCAGCGCAGCGACCAAAGGGGACGGAGGGAATTGAATCCAGCGTTGGAGCGGCCCCGGCTTCTGGAAGCTGGGCACACCTCCCCCCTCACGTCCGGCTGATCGACACCCCGCCATCCACCCGCATCGCGCTGCCCGTGACGAAGCCGGAGGCGTCCGAGGCGAGGAACAGCGCGGCCGCGGCGATCTCGTCCGGATCGGCGATGCGTTTGAGTGCGTGCATCTGTTCGACGAAGGCGCGCGATGCGGGTTCTTCGATGAAATCGCGTGCGCCGGGCGTGTCCGTGCCGCCGGGCAGCAGCGCGTTGACGCGCACGCCGTGCGGGCCGCCCTCGACGGCGAGCACCTGGGCCAGGCCGATCACGCCGGCCTTGGCGGCCGCATAGGCGGCGGTGCCGGGCATGCCGGCGGTATGCCCGACGAAGCTCGAGGTGAGGATGATCGAGCCACCGCCGGCCTCCAGCATGGCCTGCATCTGCCGTCGCGCGCCGAGGAACGCGGAAGTCAGGTTGGTGTCGATGGTGGCGCGCCAGTCGGCCAGCGACATCTCGCTGGCCGGCCCCATGGCGCCGGTGCCGCCGGCGTTGTTGAAGCCGATGTCGACACGCCCGAAGCGCGCCAGCGCGGTGTCGACGAGGGCGTCGTTGTGCGACTCGTCGCGGACGTCGCCCGCGCAGGCGATCGCCTCGCCGCCCGCGCGTTCGATCTCGCCGACCAGCTGCGCCAGCGCATCGGCGCGGCGGCCGCTCACCACCAGCCGCGCGCCTTCGCGCGCGAACCGCAGTGCCGCCGCGCGACCGATGCCCGAACTCGCGCCGGTGACGATTGCCGTCCTGCCGGCCAGTGCCTGTGCTGCCATGTCTGAGTCTCCTGTGGGGGAGCCCGCAGTCTGGGCAACGGCAGCGCGCGGTACTGGCCGCATTCGGCCGTTGCATGCGGGTCCGGCGACCGGGACCCGCCGGGCGCCTCGACGGCCGATCACCCGGGTGGCTCGACCGGAAGGCACGGCCATCCGCGGCCTGGATTGATCTTCGTTCTACATCGCCGGTGCAACGTGGCCACATCTTGAACGTGGGGCACGGCCCCGGAGGCGGAACATGCGGCGTTGGATCAAGCGGCTGCTGCTTGGCGCACTGACGGCAGTCGTGATGCTGGCTGCAGGCGCCGGTCTGTACGTGTACAGCCTGGACCTGGGCAGCCAGCCACCGGCGGACCCGCGCAGCACCGTGGCCGACCTGGCGTTCATGCGCAACGCGCCCCCACCGGCGCGCGGCCGGATCCTCGCGGTGGTCAGCAGCGCCGGGTACTTCCCCGGCACCGACAAGCGCGCCGGTTTCGAACTGACCGAACTCTCGCGCGCCTACTACACCTTCATCGCCAACGGCTATGCGGTGGACATCGCGAGCCCGCAGGGCGGTTCGCCGCCAATGCGGGTGGACGACGAGGACATGGGCGCGGCCGACCATGCCTTCCTCAACGACGCGCCGGCGCGGGCGAAGCTTGCCGCCAGCCTGCCGCTGGAGACGGTGGACGGCTCCCGGTATGCGGCGGTGTACTTCGTCGGCGGCAAGGGCGCGATGTTCGACTTCCCCGGCGATGCCGACATCGCGCGGATCGTGCGCCAGGTGCATGGCAGCGGCGGCGTGATCGGCGCTGTCTGCCACGGACCGGCGGCGCTGCTCGATGTGACCCTGGACGACGGCACGCCGCTGCTGCGGGGACGCCGCGTCACCGGCTTCACCAATGCCGAGGAACTGTTCCTGATGGAGGACGCGCGGCAGCGCTTCGACGCATTGCTGCAGGACGCGCTCGTGCAGCGCGGCGCGCGGTTCGTCGAAGGCGGCCTGTACCTGGACAACACCGTGGTCGATGGCCGGCTGGTGACCGGGCAGAACCCGTGGTCGACCTGGTCGGTGGCCGAAGCGATGGTGACGGCGCTGGGCCATCCGCCCGTCGCGCGCGAAGCGACCCGCGAGGAGCAGGCAGTGCGGGTGATGGAGGCCTATCGTCGCGGCGGCATCGACGCCGCGCTGGACGCCAGGCAGTCCGCGCCCGGGGCAGGCAAGCACCTGCTGCTGATGCATGCGCTGGTGGCCGCGATGCAGGGGCGCTGGGGCGACGCCTGGCACTTGCAACGCCTCGCGCATGGATGATTACACTCGCACGGACCTCGACGGGACCGGCCGGTGAAACTGCGCGCGCCGCCATTGCGACTGCTGCTGGTGGAGGACGATGTCGACATCGCCGCCGGCATCGGCGATTACCTGGGCCGCCATGGCGTGGTGGTCGACTTCGCCTACAACGCGGCGCAGGCGCGTGCGCGGCTGCAGGCGCAACCGTTCGACCTGGCGGTTCTGGACGTGAACCTGCCCGACCAGAACGGCATGGCGCTGTGCCAGTCGCTCAAGCGCGAGGGCGGGATGCGCGCACCGGTACTGTTCCTCACCGCGCGTGGCTCGCTGGACGACAAGCTCGCCGCGTTCGCGGCCGGCGCGGTGGACTACATGGTCAAGCCGTTCGCCCCGGCGGAGCTGCTGGCGCGCGCACGGGCCATCACCACGCACACGGCGCACGCCGGCGGCCCGCAGCTGCGCGTCGGCGCGTACGTACTGGACATCCAGCGCCACCTGTTGGCGCGCGGCGACGATTCCCTGCCATTGCATGGCACCGGACTCGTGTTGATGCGCGCGTTGATGGAGGCGAGCCCGGGCTCGGTGTCCCGGCAGGTCCTGTGCGAGCGACTGTGGCAGGGCGACCCGCCGGACAGCGATCCGCTGCGCATGCACGTCTACCAGCTGCGGCAGCACTGCCTGCGCGCGTTCGGCGTGCCGTTGATCGCCAACGTGCGCGGCGTGGGCTATCGCTTCAGCGGGGAGCCCATGGATGCGCCGGCGTAGCCTGCGGGAGGCGCTGGTCCGGCGCTGGATGCTGTTCGCCGCGCTGTTGTCGCTGCTGTTCGCGGGCATCACCCTGCTGCTGCTGTTCGTGCTGGAAGACAGCTTCATCGATCGGCGCCTGCAGACGGTCGCGGCGACCTTGCCGGCCGATACGCGCAGGGCGTCCCTGCCCGAGCATTTCACGCTGGTTCCGTTCGCCGGGCTCTCGCCACGGGAGCAGAGGCATCTCGGGAACCGAAGCACCGGCGCGATGGCGGAGTTCCGACGCGACGATGGCCGCTACGTGCATGCGCGGCTGGTGCCGGCTGCCGACGGTGGCCGCGCCGTGCTGCTGTACGACGTGACTGGCGAGCTCACCGTCACGCCGCGCCTCCCGGCTGGGCTGGCCTATGCGGTGGCGGCATTCGTGCTGGCATTGCTGTGTGCGTGGCTGCTGGCCAACGCCTTCGTCGGTCGTGCGGAACGGCATGCGCACAGACTCGTGGCGCAGGTGCGGGCGACGCCGGATCCGGCGAGCCTGGAGGCGCTGGCGCGTGCCGAGCCGGTCGGCGAGTTCGCCGAGATCCTGCTGCTGCACGCCGAGGTCTGGCGCGGCCGGCATGCGGCCGTCGAACGCGAACGCGAGACCCTGGCGTTCCTCGCACACGAACTGCGCACGCCCCTGCAGTCGGCACGCACCAGCCTGGCCCTGCTGCAGGAGGCGGACACCACGTCTCCGGCGCTGCAGCGCCTGCAGCGCGCCTTGTCGCGGCTGGAGCGCGCGGGCAACGCGATCCTCTGGTTGTCCAGCGAGGTGACGTTGGCGGGCGCGCAGCCCACGCATGCGGCATCGGCGCTGCGGGAGCTGGCCGATGAACTGCAGCCGCTGGCCGCCACGCGGCGGCAGACGTTCCGCGTGCACGTCGCACCGGGACTGCGGTGGGATGCGCCGTGGGAAGCGGTCGAAACGCTGCTGGCCAACCTGTTGCTCAACGCAATCCAGCACGGCGGCGCAGGCACGATCGAAGTGGAAGCCGATGCCACGCAGCTGGCGATCCGCAACCCGCCGGCGGCAGCCGATGCGCCGGGTTTCGGGATCGGCCTGGACATCGCGCGGCGTCTGGCCGTGCGCATCGGCTGGCAGCTGGAGATGCGGGTCTCCGCCGAACGGGTCTGCTGCGAATTGCGCTGGCCCGACCCGCATCCTTTCGAGCCGGTCCCGTCGTCCTGAAGCGCCGGGTCGGCCAGGCGAACCGGAAAGCCCGTTCGTCGAAAGTGTTGTCGGCGGCATTCGTCTCCCGATGGCCCGTGCCGATCGATGCGGCGACGACGCGGGCTAGTCTTCGATCGGATCGGCGTCGGCTTCGGGGAGGCTGGCGAGGAACGCGCGCATCTGCGCCAGGCGCTCGGGCGGATGCGCGGTCCACTGCATCACCTCGCCCACGACGCGGAACGGATGGCGCGATCGATAGGAGCGGGTCGGATTGCCGGGAAAGCGCTTGTCGGTGAGGTTGGGATCGTCCTCGATCGGCCCGGTCGGGGCAACGATGTAGATCCGCTGGGGCCCCTCGCCGGCGGCCAGTTCGGCGCCCCAGATGGCAGCGTCGAGGGTGGCGGACAGGTAGACGTACGACGACGGCTTCCTGCTGCCGAAGTTGGACCTGCGGCCGGGCCCGATCAGATCGCCCTCGCGCAGGTCCGCGCGGGTGCCGTGGTAGTAGGTCGTTGCCTGGTCGGTCATGCTTCGCTCCCCGTGCTGTCCCATCGACAGGGCGCCGATCCTGCCCCGGGCGACGGGGCTTGTCGCAAGCCCCCGGGCGGCTTATAACGTCATAACGGGAGGCCGGGCAGGCCTCCCTTTCTTTTTTTCCGCGGCGGGACAGGTGGGAAGCCATTCTTCCGGGCGTGGCCCCGGCCCGATGAGGCGTGGTGGCCCGCCGCGTTCGAACTTCGAAGAGGTCGGCCGGATGCACCATGTGCTCTTCGCGCGTCCGTCTGCGCTGCGGCTGACCGTGGAGGATGGCGGGACCACCCGCCACCACCTGTACGAGAACAGCCTCTCCATCGCCCAGGCCTGCACGCCCGGGTAGCGGAAACAGGGGTCGGAAAACAGGCGTCTCGACCTCGTCGCCGAGAATCCGGTTCGCCTTGCACCTGGTCCCCTCCGATCGGCAGCTGCGGAGCCGGCGGCTTCCACCGGCACGCCCCGGATGGCTACACTCATGGCCAGGGAGGCTGCATTCTGGAAGCGGGTGCCGACGAAACCTTGCGGTTCGTTCGCAGCCCCCGCCGCCGGGAACAGGAAAGACGTTGCGGCGCGGGTTCATGCACTCAGGGCCAGGCCCCGGTGGCGCTCGAAAAGGGAGGTTCACATGTCGCAAGATGGGACATCCAGCACGGACGCACGTGCACACCTCTGGATTGCGGGACTGTGCGCTGTCGTTGCTTACCTGTCGCCCACCAGGTTCCAGGGACTTCCGGGATGGCTGGGCGCGGGCGGCTGGCTGCTTCTGGGTGTGCTTGTCCTGGCCAATCCAACGCTCGCGGCAGCGCGTCCCCGCTTCACCCGCCATCCAGGGCTTGCCTCGATGCTGGCGTTCGTCTCCCTGTCGCTGATTGTGGGCAGCGTCGTCGTCTGGCCCATTGATCGCTGACAGGCGATTCGGAGGATCGGGGCCAGGACATGGTGCGATTGCTGCTGCCCATCCTGCTTGCCGCAACCTCGTCCGCCAGCGCGATCGTGATCCGGCATGACGTCGATGACACGCAGTACCGGGTTCCCGCGACGGAGTTCCCGGCGCTTGTCGACATGCCAGGCGAAGGGCACGGGGTGCTGGCGGACCCACGCTGGGTGGTCACCGCCGCCCATACGATCCATGCCAAGGCCGGGGCTTCCGGCAGAGTACGAAACGGAGTTCGGACGCATGCTCATCAACTGCGTTATGTGTGCGCCGCTGCTCCTGTCAGTCGGAGCGCTCTTCTATCCGGCGCCGGCGGCAGCCGTCGGGCCGCAGCCGGTCGAGACGTTCGTCTTCGTGGGTGAGCGCATCTCGATCGAGGAAGCACCCGACCCGTGCGAGCAGGAGTTCGAGAAGACCGGCGAGCGCGGCTGCATCAGCATGGATTCGCTGTATGCGGCGCGGTACCGCGTGCTGGAGCCGATCGCCGGCGCTTACCCGAACGCAGAAGTGGGGTTCAGCGTCGCCGACCACTACGGGTTCCCGGCGTTCGCGCGCTTCCGCAATGCGCTGCTGTTCGTGGCGTTGTCCGACGAGGGGCCGTGGCTCCACAAGTACCAGGCGGTTCCGGTGCATCGGACGGTCGACGGACAGTGGGCTTCCTGCGGCGACATCCGCCGCGATCCTGCCGGCAAGCCCTCGCCGCAACTGAGGACGCTGAGGTTCCGGCGGGAGATCGCGCTCGAGTCCGAGCTGTCCGAACACATGCTCGCCGGCTACCGTGCCGGCGACCAGCCACACTGGCGCATCGCAAACGGCAGGGTCTGGTGCTCGCAGGGGATGCTGCTGGAAGATGTGTACGAGGTCGTCCGCAGCGGCGTGATGCAGGCGCGCGGGATTCCGCTGCCCGCCTGGCCTGGCCGGCGCTCGCCGCAGACGGACTCGCGCCCCGTGCGCCCTTGATCGGGCCGGAGGAACGAGGCCATTCTTCGTCGCGCCAGAAGCGATGCGGAGCGGGCCATGCTCACCGACCGACTCGTGCGACCGGGGGATGAACGTGGTGGGGAAGGGTGATCGCGGTTGCGTCCGGGAACACGGGGCTGATCGGACACGGCCACAACCGGGGAATGAGGGAAGAACTCAATGAAGATTGCCGCCGGACAGCGGAGGTTGCGTTCATGCGGATCCTGACGATCCTGTTACTGGGGTGCGGGCTCTATGGCGCCTACCAGTGGTGGCAGGGCCGCGAGGTTGCCGGCGAGGTCGCCGCGAGCGCCAACGGCTTCGTGCCGGTCGAGATGCCGGCTGGCGTCGCGCGCAACGCGGTGCTGGTGCTCGCCCCGCGCAATTGCCCATCGGAGCAGGCGCAGCGCACCGAGTCCCTCGTCCGGGAGCTCGAGCGGCTGGGCATCCCGGTCGTCAGGGGAGACGGGTTCTCCTTCGACGTGGCGGATCCGACCAGCGAACAGATGGCCGGGATCGACCGCGCCGTCGAGGTGTTCAAGCGCGGCGCGCCGGCCGTCTTCGTGAACGGCATGGCGATGTCGAATCCGACGGCCGCACAGGCCATCGCGGAGTACAGGGCGGGAAGAAGCAAAGGTGCGCCCTAGCCGGGAACGCGGTCGCGTTCGCTTCCAGGAAAGGCACGGGCTCCGGCTCACTGACTGGTCCGAGATGCAGGAGGCTCTCCAAGCATGCTGAGCCGGTTCTTCCGCAAGCCCAAGGGACCGACTGCGGATGCCCCCAGGCATGCGCCCGAGCCAGCGCCCGTCGACGTCGGCGTCGACATGCGCTGGCGCCCCGGCACCCGGTTTCCGATTCCCGACTGGGAGGCGATGGGTGCCGCGGCGGCGGAGGCCGACAAAAGCTTTCTCGACCGCTATTACGCCACTGCCGCCCGCCAGTGGCTGGACGCCCTGGGCAACGCGCTGCCCGACGCTGAGTACAGGCTACGGGCCAGCGGAAATTTCCTGCTCCTGTCCTCGCTGCCCGAACGGGCCGGGACCCTGGTGCTGGGCATGTGCGAGCAGGCGCTGCGGGCCATCCGCGCGCGGCTGGGCCCGCTCGCATCCGACGAGGGACATGGCCCGTACGTGGTGATGGTGTTCGCCTCGCGCGAGAGCTACCACGACTACCTCGACCACTACCGCCCGACGGACGGCGACTACGCACCTTCCAGCGGCGTGTTCATCAACGCCGGCTACGGCCACTTCGCCAGCTGGCACGACGCACTCGACGACCTCGAGCCGGTCGTCGTGCACGAACTGTCCCACGCGCTGCTCACGCACCTGCCGCTGCCGGTGTGGCTCAACGAAGGCATCGCGGTGAACGTCGAGCAGGCCCTGCTGCCCCGCATGGCCGACCCGCGGCTACGCCTGTACAGCCCTGCCGAGATGCACGCCCGCCACCTCGCCTGGTGGAATGCCGGGCGCATCCAGGCGTTCTGGTCGGGTGAGGCGTTCCACGTCGGCGATGGCGAGGAACTCGCCTACGATCTGGCCGCCACCATCACCCGCCTTGCCGCGAAGCAGGACGAATCCGCATTCCGGGCGTTCGTGCTTGCGGCCGGTTGGCAAGATGCCGGCCGGGGCGCCGAAGCGGAACTCGGCTTCCCGCTGGTCCACCTGGTCGAGGCCGTGCTGGGCGAAGGCGACTGGGCGCCGCGTCCGGCACAATGGCGGCAGCCGGAGTCGTCTGCCGACTGAATCCGCAGATCGGCTCGCGGACGCGTGGAGACTTGCGGGCGGAAGAACTCGTATCGGCAACTGGCAGGCAGGCGGATCGACTCGGGGCTGTATCGCCGAAGAACCCGGCGCGCTGATGTTTCCACCCGGGGACGTCGTGCCGTCGTCCCGATGGGGCGCGCTGGCCCGCGCTGGAGACAACGCAGTCGTCCCGGGGCGCCTGGCCCTGGAAGGCGGTGGCGCCCGACAACCGACCGGCAACACGGTCTGGGGGACCAATGCCGGGGTTGGGTCAAGGCCGTGCAAGCACTCGTCGGCGATGGGCCTGCGGTGACGATGCGGCCAGTTCGAGTACCTGCGGTCTCTCTGGCTCTTACCCGCCGCCCAACAGGCTGGGCAGCTTCAACGCTGCCGCGTCTTCCGTATTGCTGACCAGTGCAAAGCTGGTGTTCCGGTGCGACCAGTATCGCGCCAGAAGGTCGCCGTCGCGGCGCTGGCCGTCGCTGCGCAACAAGCCGCGTGGACGCAGGTAGAAACCCACCCGCGCGCCTGAGCCATCCTGGTAGACCAGCATCGCCGCCGCCCCCTGTTCGGTAGAGAGCAGGCGCCCCCCCATCAGCCGATAACCTGCTGCGCTCAGGTCGGGTACCCGCCCCGCTTCGCCGAAATGGCGCCGCAGCCAGCGCTGCAGGTCATCGGTGCGGCTGGCATCGAATTCCATGGGCGGCGCCTCGACACTCACGAACTGGCGGTACGCGGCCAGGGCGTCGGCCATCGGCAACGAAGCTTGCACCGGCCGCGATTCGCGCGCCTGCCAGCCCGCACCAGTTCCCATGCCGAAGGCCAGCAGCAGCGATGCGGCAATGCCGAAGCGCGCACGTCGCCGCGAGCGCAGACGATTGCGCACGCGCGCGGGTTCCAGTGCGGTGTTGCAAGCCCAGTGTTCCGGATGTGCATGAAGTGCGCGTAGCCGCTCGGCATCGCGCTTCCAGCCCTCCACCTGGACGGCATGCTGCGGGTGCGCGGCGAGCCAGGCTTCGACATCGGCGAGCCGGGCAGGATCCAGCCGACCGTCCACATAAGCATGCAGTTCACTGTCGTCGGGCCGGTGGTGCATGGCATCGATGTTCATCGCAGGACCCTCAGCACGGGGGAGGCGGGCATTTTTTCCTCATCCATCGCACGCAACGCCTGTCGGGCGCGCGACAGGCGCGACATCACCGTGCCGATGGGGATGCCCAGCACATCCGCCGCTTCGCGGTAACCCAGGCCTTCCACGCTGACCAGCATCAGCAATGCGCGCTGTTCCGCCGGCAGTTGGGAGAAGGACGCCAACGACGTGCGTGCATCGAAGACCTGGTCCGGCGTCGGCGGCCGCGGCTCGTTTTCGGTCGCGAACAGCGAGGCGATGCGCTTCCAGCGCACCGCACGCCGATGGTCGTCGATGAACTGGCGGTACAGGACCGAGAACAACCAGGGTTGCAGGGCGTCCTCGTTGCGACGGCTCGCGCCCCGGGTCAGTGCGCGCTCCAGCGTGGCCTGGACCAGGTCATCGGCCGCGGCAGGATCCGCAGCCAGGGACCGCGCGAACCGTCGCAGCCTCGGGATCAGCTCACGCAGGGTTTCATCATCCAGCAGGGGCGATGGAGCAGGCATCGGGGAGCGCAGGGTCGGTGTTGTGCGTGGGACGTATGGGCAAGGCGGATTATTCCGCATTGCCGCCAATGCAACGGTCGGGTATCGCCGGTACATGGAATAAATCCCGCCGCCGCGCGTCCTCCACCATCCAACGATACCGGAGCTGCCCGTGCCCACCCTTCCTCCCGATCCATTGATGCCCCCGAAACCACCGATGCCGTGGCCCGCATTGACGGCCATCGCCATCATCGTCCTGGTACTGGCCACGGCCTTCGCCTGGGCGGCCGGCTGGATCGGAAAGGATCGCCTGACGGCGCCACGCCTGGTGGACGCCATCGAGGGCGGCAAGCCGTACGCGGGCTTCCGCCGGGCGCACAGCAAGGGCGTCTGCGTGGCGGGCTATTTCGAACCTTCCACGCAGGCTGCGGCGCTTTCGCGCGCACAGGTGTTCAGCCAGCCGCGCACGGCGGTGCAGGGCCGACTGTCGATCGGCGGCGCCGATCCGTACGCGCTGGACGCGCAGGCGCGCGTGCGCAGCCTAGCGCTGCTGCTGAAGGCCGACAACGGACAGGAGTGGCGGATGGCGATGAACAGCTTCCCATTCTTCTCCGTGTCCACACCGGCCGGATTCCACAAGCAACTGGTCGCGTCGCGTCCGGATCCGGCGACGGGAAAGCCGGATCCTGCAAGGATGGCGGCGTTCCTTGCCGAACATCCGGAAGCGAAGCGGTTCCAGGCCTGGGCGAAGTCCGCGCCGTGGTCCAGCAGCTGGGCCAACACGGCATACAACGGCGTCAACGCATTCCGTTTCGTCGATGCCGCGGGTCGCGAACGCTTCGTACGATGGTCGATGGAGCCACAGGCTCCATTCGAACCGCTCAGCGAAGCCGAACGCCAGCAGGCAGATCCCGACTACCTGGCCGAGGAACTGCGGGCACGGCTGCGCCGGGGTCCGCTGCGCTGGAACCTGGTCATCATCGAAGCTGCGCCCGGCGATCCGATCGATGATCCGTCGCAGGCATGGCCCGAAAACCGTCCGCGCCACATTGCCGGCGTACTCGTGTTGAACAACAGCCAGCCGCAGGCCACCGGTCGGTGCCGGGACGTGAACTACGACCCGACCGTGGTGCCTGACGGCATCGCGCTGTCCGGCGATCCGATCCTGGCGGCGCGCGCGGCGGCGTACTCGGTTTCCTTCAACCGTCGCGAACGCGAGACCGCCCGCGACCAGGCGCCGCCGGCGACCGACGTCACCATGCAGGAGGTTGCACGATGAATCGCCACGGCCATTTCGATGCGCTTGCGCGGCTGTTGCACTGGGGCATGGCCGTGCTGGTCATGGCCATGCTCTTCGTCGGCGTGGGCATGGTCGCATCGTTGGCGCTGCGGCCGATGCTGATCGAGCTGCACCGGCCGCTCGGCATCGCCATCCTGCTGTTGGCGCTGGTGCGGCTGTACCACCGCTGGCGCAGCCCGCCACCCCCGCTGCCTGCGGACCTGCCGCGCCCGCAGGCCCTCGCCGCGAAAGCCTCGCACTGGCTGCTGTACGCGCTGATGCTCGCGATGCCGCTGCTCGGTTGGTCGATGCTGTCGGCCGGTGGTTACCCGGTGCCGATGGTCGGCGCGCTGCGGCTGCCCGCACTCGTCCCGCACGACCCCACGCTTTACGCCTGGTTGCGCGGCGCGCATGGCGTACTTGGCTATGCACTTTTCGCCCTGGTGCTGATGCACCTGGCCGCGGCGTTGTACCACGCCTGGGTGCGTCGCGATGGCGTATTCGATGCAATGGCGCGGAGCGGGCGACCCAGGTCGATGCCATCGAACGAAACCGTGGCTGAGCCGACCCCCCGCTTGCAGGACTGACCTGCCCGCTGACTGATCAGGCTCAGGCAACCGACCGCCCTGTCGTGCGCCGCAAAGCGGCCCTGCCGGCCGACACGCCATACACCTGCCCACACCCGAGGATACGTCCATGTTCAAGCTGATCCCTGCAGTGCTCGCGGCCGCTCTGGCGGCCGGCACCTCCCCTTCCGCACAGGCCCATGACGCCGCGCCCGGCCACCGCGGCGCGCAGGTGAAGAATGTCGTGCTGGTGCACGGTGCTTTCGCCGACGGCGCCGGCTGGCGCCCGGTCTACGACGACCTCACCGCGCGCGGCTATCGCGTCTCGATCGTGCAGAACCCGCTGACCTCGCTCGCCGACGACGTGACGGCGACCCGGCGCGTGCTCGACCGCCAGGACGGCCCTGCCATCCTGGTCGGACATTCCTGGGGCGGCACGGTCATCACCGAAGCCGGCGTCCACGACAAGGTGGCCGGCCTAGTCTACGTGTCCGCCCTGGCACCGGACGCCGGCGAAACCACCGCCCAGCAGTACGCCGGCTTCGCGCTCACGCCCGAATTCGTGATCGACACGGGCGGCGACGGCTACGGCTTCATCAGTCCCGCCAGGTTCAAGGCCGGCTTTGCCCACGACACCACCGATGCCGACGCGGCGTTCCTGCGCGACTCGCAGGTGCCGATCAACATGTCGGTGTTCGGCACCACGCTGACCCATGCCGCCTGGCGCACGAAGCCCAGCTGGGCCGTGATTGCCACCGAGGACAAGGCGTTCGACCAGGCCATGCTCATCCACATGGCCGAGCGCATCAACGCGCGCGTCACCAGGGTGTCCGCCAGCCACGCCGTCTTCATGACGCAGCCCAGGGTGGTCGCCGACACGATCGACCTCGCCGCCAGGGAAGCCGGCCAACCGGCCGCTTAAGCGTCTCCCGCGAACGCGCCGTCCGGCGCGTCCGCGGCTTTCCCCATTGCACCCCTCTCCCACGACGGGCGGCCACACCCGGCTGCCTGAATGCCCCACCTCGCCCGGAGTATCTGCCGCCATGTCCAGCCCTCACCCTCCTTTCCATTCTTCTGACGCGACCGACGCACGACATCCGGGTCGTTACGACTTCATCGTCTGCGGCGCCGGTCCTGCCGGTTGCGCGCTGGCCGGCAGGCTCGCGGAGAATCCCGCGGTGCGCGTGCTGTTGATCGAGGCGGGCGGATCCGACGAGGTGCCTGAAGTGCTCGATCCGACGCAGTGGCCGCTGAACCTCGGCTCCGACCGCGACTGGGCCTTCGTGGCCCAGCCCAATCCGCACCTCAATCGCCGTGCCATTCCACTGAACATGGGCAAGGTGCTGGGCGGCGGATCCAGCATCAACGTGATGGTGTGGGCGCGCGGGCATCGAAGCGACTGGGAGCACTTCGCTGAAGAAGCCGGCGACGATGCGTGGAGCTATCGTTCGGTGCTCGAGATCTATCGACGCATCGAAGACTGGCGCGGCGTGCCCGATGCCGCCCGGCGCGGCACCGCCGGACCGGTGCACGTGACGACGCCGCCCCATCCCCAACCGGTGGCGATCGCCATGGTCGAGGCAGCCAGGTCACTTGGGATCCCGACGTTCGACAGCCCCAACGGCGCCATGATGGAAGGACGCGGCGGCGTTGCGCTCAACGACCTGATCGTGAAGGCGGGCCGGCGCTCATCGATCTTCCGTTGCTACATCTTCCCGAAGCTGGGGCAGTCCAACCTGACGGTGATGACCAACGCCCAGGTCGGCAGACTGGTGTTCAACGGCACCACCGTGGTCGGCGTCGAGGTGATGCAGGGTGCGCGCAGCACACGCATCATGGCCGACCGCGAGGTGGTCCTGTCGATGGGCGCCATCAATACGCCCAAGGTCCTGATGCAGTCCGGCATCGGTCCGGAAGAGGAACTGGCGCCCCATGGCATCCGGGTGATCCAGCACCTGCCCGGCGTTGGAAGAAACCATCAGGACCACGTGTCCTTCGGCTGCATCTTCGAGTCGGGTACGCCGGTGGGCGTCGGCAACGGCGGATCGGAGGCCACGCTGTACTGGAAGACCGATCCTGCGCTGGCTGCTCCCGATGTATTCCATTGCCAGCTGGAGTTCCCGGTGCCGACGCCGGAGACCGCGCACCGCGGCGTGCCGGAGCATGGCTGGATGACGTTCGCCGGACTTTCCCATCCCAAGAGTCGCGGTTCGGTGCACCTCACGGGTGCCGAAGCAGGTGCACCCTGCCGGATCGAGGCCAATACGCTTTCCCACCCCGACGACGTACGCGGCGCCGTGGCGACCATCACGTTGGCACGGGAGATGGCGCACGCCTCGCCGTTCAAGAATCTGCTGAAGCGTGAAGCGATGCCGGGAAACCTGGCGCCGTCCGAGATGGAAACCTACATCCGCGACTCGGCGGTGACCTTCTGGCATCAGGCCTGCACGGCGAAGATGGGGCGCGACAAGATGTCGGTGGTCAACGGCAACCTGCAGGTCTACGGTATCGACCGGTTGCGGATCGCGGATGCGTCCATCATGCCCAATGTCCCGAGCGGGAACACCATGGCGCCCTGTGTCGTCATCGGGGAGCGAGCCGCCGAGATCATCAGGAAAGCGCACGGGCTTTGAGCAATGCTGCAATGTGCTTCGGGTATGGCTGTGCGCCCCGGGCCTGTGCTCGGTTTGCGACCTGACAACCAACGACCTCGTTTCCCCTTCGCATGCGCCGGAGTCCGATCCACCCTCGCGATCGTCCGGAAGACGCCATGGACCCGCGGCGCTTCGCAGGGCCCTGGAACGGCTCGCCATTCAGCACCGCATTCAAGCGGGTCATGGGCGCCCCGCCGCGGCAGTACGGCAGGCGCCCGGCATCCGCTGCGAATGACGGCACCGCCCGTCTCGACGGGGCCGGTCAAGCCCGGCAGTGAAGCTGCGAAGTTCGCGGCGAGAATGCCATGGCGAAGGGCGCAAGGCGCGATCCGTTCAAGGTTCCGGACACGCCCGGGGTGCCGGGAGCCGCGATCCTGCATGCGCGACGCCGCGATGCGTCCACGCCGCACCGATAACGCTTCGACGACGCGATGCGAACGCGTCGTGCGCATCATGTGGCGACCATTTCGGACGCGAGGTGCAGGATGACCACACAGGCCGACATCATGGCCCTGGAGCGCAGGTTCTGGCAGTCCATGGTCGAGATGGACGTCGACACCGCCATCTCCCTGCTGGACGAGCAGTCCACCGTCGCCGGCGTCCGCGGCATCCGTCGCTTCGCCCCCGGGGAATACAAGGCGATGGCGCTCGCTGGCGATGCGCGGATGACCTCGTTCGAGTTCTCCGACGAGAGCGTCCTCTTCCCGACGCCGGACGTGGCGATCGCCTCGTACAAGGCGAAACAGTCCTTCACGATGGGCGGCAGGCACCACGACATGGTGGTCTACGACACCACCACCTGGGTCAGGAAGCAGGGCCGGTGGGTGGCGTGCGCCCATACCGAAACGCCGGAACAGGACGATCCGACGGCTGCTGCCCAGTCGACGGCCGCCGCCTAGCACTTCTTCAAGGCCAGGCGACCAGCCACGAAGGCGACCGGGCGTTCTTCCCAGGCGCACCGATGTGGACCCCCGCGCCTGGTGCGCGCTTCCGGATACCGATACCCGCAACGCTCTCTTCACCGACGTCCGCGCCCGCCTGGTCTCCAGTCAGTCGCCGTTGTCGTTGGTGAACGGAATCCGCGCCGATTTAACGCTCTGGCACGAACCGGTCACGTCTCGTGGACAACCCGCCCACCACACTGGCCGCACGTCCCCACTCCTGTCCCGGAGCACTGCAATGAAGATGATTTCGTCCCCGACCCGCCTGCCCCTCGCGATCGCGCTGTCCACGGCGCTCGCCTTCGCCGTGGGTTGCGCACCCGATGCCGACGACCGTGCCGACATGACGCCGGCAGACGAAGCGGCCATGGAGACCACGCCGGACACGACTCCGACGGGTCCGACCGACCCGGTGGCCACCGGTGCCGATCCCTACGCGGATCCAGCGCAGCCGCCTGCCATGGGTGACGCGCAGCACGCGGACATGGACGACGGCCGCGACTCCGACCAGCCGGTCGACGACACCTGGATCACCACCAAGGTCAAGTCCTCGCTGCTCGCCGACAACGATGTGTCCGGACTGGCGATCGATGTCGAAACCGTCAATGGCGTCGTGGCGCTCTCTGGCCAGGTCGAATCGCAGGCGCAGATCGACCATGCAACCCGGATCGCGCGCGACATCGAAGGCGTGACCAATGTCGATACGACCGGTCTGACCGTCGGCGCCGCCACCGAGTGATCGAGGGCCGGGGCGGTTCCCGGGCGTGACATGCGCCCGGCCCGTCCCCAACGGTTGTCCATGAATGCCGCGCACCTCACAGGTGCGCGGCATTTTCGTTGCAGGCCCGTCGGACCGGAGGGCGCAGGCGCGACGCCGTCGACGCACGCGTTGCCGATGGCGCCGCGGCAGAACCCGCAGGAACGCAGTCGACCCGGACAGCCGGCATCGGGCACAGTCACGGCGCCCGCTTCCGGATCCCTGTCACGCGCGCACGCCGTCGTTCGTCCTTTCCCTCATGACCCCGCACGACCGGACCTTCGAAATCCACCGCCCGCGGCTGCTGGCCCTCGCCTACCGGATGCTGGGCACCCGTGCCGATGCCGAGGACACGGTGCAGGATGCCTGGCTGCGCTGGCGCCAGGCCGACTACGCCGCGGTGCGCGACCCGGCCGGCTGGCTGGTGGCCACCGTCACCCGGCTCGCCATCGACCGCCTGCGCCTGGCGCACGTCGCGCGCACCGACTACATCGGTCCCTGGCTGCCCGAGCCTCTGACCATCGACGAATCGCCCGGCCCCGCCGGCCGCGCCGAGATCGCCGAACAGGTGTCGCTGGCCTTCCTCGCGCTGCTCGAACGGCTGGGGCCGGAGGAGCGCGCGGCATTCCTGCTGCGCGAAGTGTTCGACTACGACTACGCGCAGATCGCGGCGCTGCTCGGCCAGGGCGAGGCCAACTGCCGGCAGATGGTGCACCGCGCACGCGAACGCGTGCAGGCCGGGCGCGCGCGTTTTCCCGGGGTCGCGCCGGAACGGCATCGCGAACTGCTGGAGCGTTTCCTGCAGGCCTCTGCCAGCGGCGATCGCGACGCGATCATGGCCCTGCTGCACGCGGACGCGCGCCTGCGCTCGGACGGCGGCGGCAAGACGATCGCCGCGCTGCGGCCGCTGGAAGGTGCCGACCGCATCGCACGGCTGTACCGGGCGGTGGCGCGCCGTGTGCCGCGCGAGGCGCAGTGGCGGATCGGGCGCGTCAACGGCGAGGCGGCCGGGCTGCGCTTCCTGCACGGCCGGCTGCAGATGATCACCACGATCGTCAGCGACGGCGAGCGCATCGTGGAGGTGCTCAACCAGATGAACCCGGACAAGTTGCGGCTGCATTGAGCGCGGGTGTCACGCGCGTACGCGCTGGCCCGTCCTCCCGGTGAGGCGGCCATGGTGGCCGCCATGTCCGGAGCCTTCCATGTCGCAACACACCCGCGTTCCCTACCCCCGACTCGCCCCGAAAGCGTTCAAGGCGATGCTCGCCCTCGCCGACGCCCTGCACGACGGCAGCCTGGGCCCGCGCCTGTCCGGGCTGGTGAAACTGCGCGTCTCGCAGATCAACGGCTGCGCCTACTGCCTGGACATGCATGCGCGCGAGGCGCGCGAGGCGGGCGAGGACCAGCGCAAGCTCGACACGCTCGCCGGCTGGCGGGAAAGCCGCCTGTTCGACGCGCGCGAACGCGCCGCGCTCGGCTGGGCCGAATCGCTGACGCGTATCGAGGCCACCAATGCCGCCGACGCCGACTACGCGCCGCTGCCGGAGCACTTCGACGAGGCCGGGATCGCCGAGCTGACGTTCCTGGTGGTCGAGATCAACGGCTGGAACCGGCTGGCGGTGGGGATGCGCACGCCGCTGCCCTGAGGCCGGCCATCGCACCTGGCCTTGCCTGCCGGCGCGGTGGAATCCCGAAGGCGCGGCTCAGCCCGCCGCGCCTTCCCGCCGGTTCGCGCGGAACCGCGCCGCCTTGTGGCGGTTGCCGCACACCGCCATGCTGCACCAGCGGCGCTTGTGCGACTTAGTGCGGTCGTAGAACCACAGCACGCAGTCGGGATGTTCGCACTGGCGGACCAGGCTGAAATCCGCCTCCACCAGCAGCTCGGCCACCGCCTCCGCCACCGGGCCGAGCAGCGTGGCGACCGCATCGCCCCGCGCCACCCGGACCAGCGAGAAACCACCCGCGCCGTCGCGCTGCAGGCTGGGCGTGCCCGGGTACGCATGCAGGTGCGCGTTGAGGCCGGCGGGATTGCCGGCCTTGCCCTGCATGCGCGCCACGATCAGCTTGCGCGCCTGCGCGCGCAGGTCGCGCGCGCGCGCGAGCAGCTCCGCTTCGTCCACCCGGCCGGCGCCAGCGGCGGGAACGATGCCGAGTCGCGCCAGCCACCGGAGGACGTCCGTGCCTGTCTCCCACGCGTCGGTGGGCACGCCGTCTTCGCGCGCCTGCGTGTTGAGCAGGTCCATCGCCGGGTGGTCGCCGACGAGGGGCGCGTCGTCTCCGGAGCCAGTCGATGCCGTGGTTGCCATGGATAACCTTGAAATCACCTGTTGACAGGTTACTCCAGATGCGCGATCCTGCGCCACCAGTAACCGTTAATTTTGATTTATAAAGGTTACTACTCCCCGTGACTTCCTGCCCCTGGAGCCCCCAATGAAAGCAATCGCCGCGTTCCTCGCCCTCCTCGGCGCCGCGTTCGGCGCCCACGCCACGGACCGTGCGCCACCGGTCCACCACCGCACGCTCGAGGTCGCGGGCGTCGACGTGTTCTATCGCGAAGCCGGTTCGCCGCAGGCGCCCACCGTGCTGCTGCTGCACGGATTCGCGGCCTCGTCGTACATGTTCCGCGACCTGATCCCGCAACTGGCGCAGCGCTACCACGTCGTCGCCCCGGATCTGCCGGGCTTCGGCCAGACCCGCGTGCAGCCCGGCACGGAGTTCCGCTACACCTTCGACCAGCTGACCGCGGTGGTGGATGCCTTCACCGCCGCCAAGGGCCTGGACCGGTACGCGCTGTACGTGTTCGACTACGGCGCGCCGGTCGGCTGGCGCCTGGCGGTGCGGCACCCGGACCGGATCACCGCGATCGTGAGCCAGAACGGCAACGCCTACGAAGAGGGCCTGAGCGAGGGCTGGGCCGACATGCGCAAGGCCTGGGACGCGCCGACCGCGGAGAACCGCGAAGCGCTGCGCCGCTTCAACACGCCCGACATGATCCGCTGGCAGTACACCGAGGGCGTGCCGGATACGTCGCTGATCGCGCCCGAGCCGTGGCAGCTGGCGGCCGACGCGATCGAGCGCATCGGAGTGGAGCCGCAGGTCGACCTGCTGGCCGACTACGGCAGCAACGTGAAGCAGTACGCGCAGCTGCACGCCTACTTCCGCGAGCACCGCCCGCCGACGCTGGCGATCTGGGGTCGCAATGATCCGTTCTTCCTGCCAGCCGGCGCGGAAGCGTTCAAACGCGACAACCCCGCTGCCGAAGTGCGCTTCCTGGACACCGGCCACCTCGCGCTGGAAACGCATGGCGACGAGATCGCGAAGCAGATGCTGGCCTTCCTCGGCCGTCACCTGTAGGGCGCGGCGAACGACCTGGGCCTCAAGCCCGGGGCCAATCCCTGCCAACCTGGCCAGGCTCCCTCACAGGGGAGGAGAGCCAAACAAAAGACCCCGGGCGTCGCCGCCCGGGGTCTCTGGTACCGCTGATGCGGTGCAAGCGTCGAGTAGTGCTTACTCGGCCTGGACTTCTTCAGCCTGCAGACCCTTCTGGCCCTGCGCGACCTTGAACGACACGGCCTGTCCTTCCTGGAGCGACTTGAAGCCGCTGCCCTGGATGGAACGGAAGTGCACGAACAGGTCGGCGCCGCTCTGCGGGGTGATGAAGCCGAAGCCCTTGGCGTCGTTGAACCACTTGACGGTGCCGGTTTGACGTTCAGACATGGTGTTACTCCTTGGATCAGTTGAGGAAACACGGCCCGCAATGCGCGGTGCCGGGACTGTATCGAGCAAGGGGTAACACGAAGCGATGGAGCGGATCGTCTGGAAAGGCCGTCGCCGGCCCTGGAACCTGTTGATCAACCGCATCGGAGCCACGATGTACCGTGATCCCGCTTTGAACAGTGCAGGCACCATACAGCACTTTCGCGGAATCGGGGGGTTGGGGATGAACAGGACGCGATCGGGTTCAGTTCCCGCCTCCCGGGACGGGCGGCAGGATGCAAGGAAGGAACCGGCTCCGATGCCGGATCGGGTTCGCTTCGAGTGCCGACGCCGCGACCACGCGAAAGGCGACCCGGCGCATGGCCGACGCCCGCCGAGGCGGAACCGGCGTGGAACCGAGGGCGCGGCATTCAGTCGCCTTGCATGGCGTCATCGCTACACTCGCGCTGCACGTCCGCCGCCGCTCCGGTTCCACTCGACCCCGTGCTCCGCATGCCCGCCACCATGCCGTCCCGACGATCCCTTGCCCTCGCCGCCGCCGTGGCCTGCTCGCTGGCCGCCTGCGGCTCGCGCCAGGACAAGGTGGAACCACCGCCCCTGGGCGAAACCTTCGGCCCCGAGGACACCTACTCGCGCACCTATCCGGTGGCACCGGCCACCGCCTGCGAGGCGACGCGTCGCGCGCTGCTGGGGCAGGGCTACGTGATCGGCACGATGACGACGGACGCACTGGAGGCGACCAAGAGTTTCCAGCCCGAGGCCGAGGTCCACACCCAGCTCAACGTGCGCGCCACCTGCGTGCCGCAGGCGGCCGGCGGGTCGATCGTGTTCCTCAACGCGGTGCAGGACCGCTACGCGCTGAAGACGCAATCCAATTCGGCCAGCGTGGGCGTGAGCATGATCGGGTCGGTGTCGCTGCCGGTCGGCAGCAGCAATGCCAACCTGGTGCGGGTGGGCAGCAACACGGTGCAGAACCAGGATTTCTACCAGCGGTTCTTCGACCGGGTGGCGTCCTACCTGCCCGGTACCCCTGACATGGTGGCGCCGCCGCCGGAAGCGGACAGCCCGCCCGATCCCCCGGGGCCGGATCTGCCCGGGCAGTAAACGGGTCCGGTGATTCCCTTCCGGACCCATCCGGCGCGACGCGGCCTTCGGAATCGCGAACGCAGGATCGGGGCCGCGGCAGCGGGATCGGTCCATAATGGAACCGCGGCGCATCTCCACGGATCAGCCGGCAGATCCCCAACCCTGCAACCTCGCCCGACCTGGCCATGACGATGGATCCGATTCCGCTCGAAGACCTGGCCCTGCTGGATGTCCTGCACCGGGTATTCCAGTGCGACGAGTCCATCCCCATCGAGCCGGAGATGAAGCAGCGGCTGATCGAGAGTGCGCTTGTCGAGGACACCGACGAGGGCCTGCGCCTGACCGATGCCGGCGTGGCCATGTGCAAGTCCTTCAGGCACAGGATCGAGGCCGACAAACGGGCCGCGATGATCATCGGGCAACGCGGGTAGGCGACTGCCTGTTCCGGTCCGCCCGGGCCGCCTCCGCGAACACCAGCGACTGGTGCACCTGGGCACCCGCCCATGCGCCATCGCCGACTGCGAGCGAGACCGAATGCGGCACGCGCGCGACGTCGCCGCATGCGAACACGCCGGGGACGCTGGTTTCCTTCGCCTCGTTCGTCCGGACCTGGGTGCCCATCGGGGTGTCCATCAGTTCGCAGCCCAGCCGTTCGGCGAGATCGGTCGCGGGCGCGTTGCGCGATGCGGTGAACAGGCCGGCGAAGCCCCGACGCCGTCCGTCCGCCAGCACGATGTCGGCGTGGCCTTCGATCCGCGCGATCGGGGTCGGTTCGATGGCGACGCCAAGCGCCGAAAGCTCGTCCGCGGACTGCATGTCGAGTTCGAGCCTGCCATCCAGGAACAGGGTCACCCTGCCCCACTCCGGCAGCAGCCTGGCCTGGTGCAACGACATCGGGCCGGTGGCGATCACGCCGATCTCTCCGCGGTCGAGTTCGTAGCCGTGGCAATAGGGGCAATGGAAGACGCTCCTGCCCCAGCGTTCGGCCAGGCCCGGCACCGGAGGCAACGTGTCGGAGACGCCGGGCGCGAGCAGCAGTCGTCTGCCCTTGTGCTCGGCACCGTCGCCCGTGGTGACGGTGAAGTGGTCGCGGGTGCCGGACGCCGCCGCCGCCGAACCGTCGATCCAGCGCAGCGTGGGGTAACGCTCGAGCTGCGATCGCGCGAGGCTTGCGATCATCGCGGGGTCGCTGCCGTCGTGGCCGAGGAACCCGTGCGACGTGGCTGCCATGCGGTTGCGTCGCCTCCCGGCGTCGATCACCAGCACGCGCCGTCGCGCCCGGAGCAGTTGCAGGGCCGCGGCCATGCCGGCATAGCTGCCGCCGACGATGATGGCATCCTCGCTCACGCCGCGGCTCTCCGCTTGCGGGCCTTGTGCGTCTTGTGACGACGCGCGAACGCGTCGGCCAGTTGCGCCAGCGACACCGAGGCGAAGCGCTCCATCAGCAGCGCCTCGGCCTCGTCGAAGGCATCGTCCAGGGCGGCATTGACCACCTGTTCGACCAGGCAGGCCGGATGTTCGCTGCGATGGCCGATGGCGAACAGCGCCGGCTCGCCGAGGGCCTCGTGCAGGTCGCGCAGCGTCACCGTGGACAGGTCCGCCTGGATCGTCCAGCCGCCCGCGTGGCCACGCCCGGCGCCGACCAGCCCGGCCTCGCGCAGCAGTCCCATCGTGCGCCGGACGACGACCGGGTTGGTGCCCAGGCATCGGCCCAGCGCCTCGGAGGTCATCGGCCCGCCGTGCTCGGCCATGTGCAGCAGTGCGTGGAGGACGGCGGACAGGCGGCTGTCTCGTTTCATGTAACAAACGATGTTACAAATAGCGCCCCTCGTCAAGTGCGCAAGCCGTCATGTCCTCGTTCAACGATCCCGATGCAGTCGCCAGGTATCTCGAAGGACCCATCGCCAAAGTGCCCGGACTGGCGGCGCTGCACCGGATGGCGGAGCTGCTGCTGGCGGAGGTCGTGCCCGACGACGGCCGCATGCTGGTGCTCGGCGCGGGCGGTGGGCTGGAGCTCAAGGCGTTCGCCGTGGCACGCCCGGGCTGGCGGCTGGTGGGCGTCGATCCCTCGGCTGCGATGCTCGGGCTGGCGGAAGAGACGCTGGGCACGCTGGCACCCGGGATTCAACTCATCGAGGGCTATATCGATGACGCGCCCGAAACCACGTTCGATGGCGCGGCCTGCCTGCTGACCCTGCACTTCCTGTCGCCGGAAGCGCGCCTGCACACACTGCGCGAACTCCGGCGACGACTGCGACCCGGCGCGCCGCTCGTGGTCGCGCACCACAGTTTCGATACCAGCGAAGCGGGCAAGACCCGCTGGCTCCGGCGCTACGCCGCGTTCGCATCGCCGTCCGGTCGCCTGGCGCCTGGGGCGGACGCGGCGAACGCGGCGATGCGCGAACGGCTGCCGGTCATGTCGCCCGAGGCGGAGGTCCGCCTGCTCGAACAAGCGGGTTTCGAGGGGATCGAGTTGTTCTATGCCGGATTCACGTTCCGCGGGTGGGTCGGGTATCGCGTGTGACCCGCAAGGAAGAGACAGCGCTGCTGCAACGGTCGGAGTCGACTTTCCGGCGCGATTGGGGGAAAGTGCGCTCGCTTGACCGGCGATCGCGTGTTCCGCGCCGAGCAGGTGTCCGTCGGCCCTGCAATGCGCTCAGACGCTTTCCCCGACCCCATGGAGTCGTGCAGGCCTGCGACGATCCGCACATTCGGGAGGATCCAGTGAACCGGAAGATCGGGATTGCCATCGCCCTCGTGCTTGCATGCGTGATCGTTGTCGGGATCTACGTGCAGCAGACCCCCCGACACACTGCGACATCGCAGCCCACGCCGACACGAGCTGACGCCGGCGGAGCCTCTCCGCGCATGGGTACGCACAGCGCGAGCGCGCCCGGCAGGGCTGACGACGGGAAACAGATCGGAGAATCGTCCGATGGCGGCAACGCGCATCTCGCGCCCCCGGGCGAGGCGGCCGTCGCGGCGCTCGGCCCGGCACCGTTGTCCGCCGAGAATATCGGGCGGGTCGCGAAGTTCGCCGAGGGGCTTGCGGCAGGCGACGAACGCCAGAAGGAATTCCTGCACCTCGCCACCCACGAGGAATTGGATCCGGGCTGGTCACCGCAGATGCAGGACGCGCTTGGCCGGGCCCTGCGCGAACGCCAGGGCGGCAGGACTGGCCTGGAAATCGGCGAACCGCGCTGCACCCGTTCGATCTGCACGATCTCGGCCGTGCCGTACCGTAACGTCCTCGACGACACGAACGACTGGCAGGCGCTGATGGTCGAAGTAATGAATGAGCCCTGGTTCCAGGAACATTTCTTCGACGCGAGCACCACGATGGGGTCGGATGATCGCGGGCTGATCTACCTCACCTATTTCGTGCGCAAGAACGCCGACTGAGTCCAGCTGCGGGTCCATCTTCCACGCACAGTCGCCGTCGACGTTGACGTTGCGGTTCCGTCCTGACTCCATCGGGCGACTTCCGTGCTCCCCTCGGCGCCGGCCCTGCAACCTGTCCACCCGGACGCTCATTCACCCCGCCGCCCTGCCTCGCCCGTCCGACCCGATCCGGTCGGCGTCCGCAGTCGCGGACCGGGCGGCGCATCCGGCGCACGCGCCTGGTGGATCACGTTCACGATCGACGCCGTGCCGACGTCCATGTAGAACACCTTGACCGTGGCGCCATCGACCATCCACTGCGCGGTCCTGCGCTGGAACGGCGCATGCGTCCATTCGCTGGAGTGCGGCTTGCCGTGCGCGGCCCCGAGCTCGCCGGCGACCGCCTCGAAAGCCCGCATGCCGTCGGCCTGCGCCGGCATCCCGTCGAGCCCCAGCATGACCTGCATGAGCCCGTCGTGCCCGAAGAAGAACGATGCGGTGAACGCATGGCCCGCCATCCGCACGTCCGCCAGGCGCAGCCCTTCGACCTCGCCACCCGCCAGCTTGTCCGGGACCTCCGGCATCTGCGCTCGCGGAAAGCGTTGTTGTACCTGCGCCGGGCTCATGCCGTAGCTCGCGCCCTCCCACAGCACCTGCGCCCCGGCGTGCGGGGCATGCAGACACAGTCCCAGCAGCACCGCGCAGATCATCTTGCCCATGCGTCCTCCCCGGAAATCCTGGCTCCTCGTCAGCAGCGACTTTCCCAGACTTGCGGCTGTTGATCCACTGCTTCACCAGCCAGGGCCGGCTGGTGGAACAGCCTCTGCGATGCCCGATGAGGGCAGGCAGTATCTCGCCAGGAGCGATGGTCCGCTCCAGGGCGCAACAACCTGTTCCGTCGATGTAGTTGCATAGCTAATCATATCGGCGTAGTGTGCCCATATGTTCGAAGGTTGCCTCTATTTCAATACATCGGCGCTGGTCCGCCAGCTGGAACGCAAATGGTCGGCGGCGTTCGCACCGTTCGGACTGACCCCGCCACAGGCGTTCCTGCTGCGGACCGTGCTGAAGCATCCGGGCCTGGCCCCTTTCGAGCTGGCGGAAACGCTGTCCCTCGCGCGCCCCACCGTGACCAGGCTGATCGACGGCCTGGAATCCAAGGACCTGCTGGTGCGCAAGGGTTCCGCATCGGACGGTCGTGGACAGTCCATCCACCCCACCTCTGCCGCGCTGGCCATCGGCGATGCGATCAACCAGGCCAGCAGCAACGTGACCCGCCAGCTCAAGCGCGTCCTCGGCGACGAGGACTTCGGCGATGCCGTCGCCAGGATCCGCAGGGTTCGTTCTTCGCTGGAGTGACCCGCCGATTCGATCCCTGCATCACGTCCATATAGTTGCATAGCTAATCAAAGGAACCGCCATGCCGATCCTCAAGGTCAAGGTCAGCGACACGAAATCTCCCGACACGACCAGGGCCATCAGCGCCATGCTGCTGGAACTGACCACGCGTATCCTCGGCAAGAAGCCGGAACTGACCGCGATCGTGGTCGAGTACGTCGATCCCGCCGACTGGGTCGTCGGCGGGCGCACCCTGCTCGAACAGGGCAAGCGGAGTTTCCATTTCGACATCAAGATCGTCGACGAGAGCAATACCAGGCAACAGAAGGCGCAGTACATCCGCGAGGCTTTCGATGGCTTCGCAGGCTTGCTTGGGGAGCTGCACGAGGAAAGCTACATCCATATCGACGACGTGCGCGCGAGTGCCTACGGGTTCGGCGGCAAGACGCAGGAGGCCCGCTTCCACCTTCCCTGATGCTCGGATGCTCGCCTGGCCGGATCTGCTCACCGCCTGCGGTGAACCCCACGGAGACACCCGTAGCGCTATTGCCGGGTGCCTGCGAGACGACGTTGTTGAGCGTCGACTGGACACCGCGCACGCGCACCATCGCGGCGCCGTAGCCCGGGTAAGCGAAGCGCACCCGGGACGCTTGGCTACGTCAGCGAACAGCCGATGGCGGAGACCGGCGCTTTCCCCGGATGCGGCCTTCGGCCTTATCCGGCTACGGCGTCGTAGCCCGGGTAAGCGAAGCGAACCCGAGAACGCCCTGAGCCGCCCTTGCCCCGCGTCAATCGACGACTGGGCTGCCGGTGGCCGTTGCCGCGCGTACGTCGCGGATGGCGGGCACAGGCGGCGAGGCCTCCAGCGTGAACGCATATTGCAGCGACTCGACCGGGCTGCGGTAGCGCTCGAGCGGTCGCCCCAGCGGGCTCCGGCTGTCGGTGCCGCCGAGGCCGCTGCTCTGCACGGCATCGATCACCACACACACGTCGCTGCGCTGCGCGGCACGATGTCGCTGCTGCGTGACGTGCCCGGCGGGCGACGATCCAGGTATTCGTACGGAACGCGAGCACGCTGGCCGAGAGCGGCTGCTCGCCGCGCACGGTGAGCGTGGACAGGTTCTGCCCGCGCACCGCGAACCAGCGCACGCCGACCTTGTTGCCGGTTTCCTGTGGGCGCATGTAGTCGTGGTGCTGGTCGGCGATCGCGCAGGTCCAGCGGCCGAGCGCGGCACCCGTCTGGCGGTCGAGATAACTTTCGTGCGGCCCCTTGCCGTACCACTCGAGCGTGTTGAAGTCCCCGGGCATTCGGAACGCGAGACCGATGCGCAGCGGATCGGGCAGCGACGCGGCGAGCGGCATGAGCGCTGCACCGATCGCCACGCGGCCGTCGCCGTGCATCCAGTCTCGGCTCGAACCGCGCGTCACGCGGGCCGCGTGGCCCACAGGCTCTCCAGAACTGAATGCAAGGCAAGCATGCACACCGGGTGCTGTTTCCTGAACGCAGGTGGCGCAGACGCCCGCCTTTGCCTACGGATGGGCAGCACCGCGCGCCCGTACCTGAATCACACGCGCTTGCGCACCGCGGCCGCGACATCACGTTGACGCCTGCGCGGTCACGCTCCACCCCAATCTGAGACGTTGGTCACGTTATTGGCGCGACGCCGCTAGACTTCTTTTTTCGAAACCATCCAAGTGCCCCTCTCCCCACGATGTTCTGCCCCGGGCTTCCATCCGCTTCCGCTTGCCCTGCTTGCCGCCCTGTGCGCGCCCGTGATCGCACAAACGTCGGCTGGCAGCGAGACCCGCACGCCGGCGCCCGGTAGCGCCGCGCCATCGGCACGCGAGCACCACGCTGCCGCCCTGCTGGCACTCGAGCGCCGCCTGGCGCGTGATCCGAGTGACGACGAGGCGTATCGCCTGCGTGCGCTGACGCTGGCCGATCTCGGCAGTTCGATACTCGCTTCCGAAGCCGTCGCCGCGCGTCCCGCGCTGTTCGCCACGCACGAGATCGAGCGGATCCAGGGCGACGCGATCGCCCGCCGCATCGGCTGGGGCCGGGTCGAACCGGAATCGCCCACCCGGCGCCTCGACGAAGCCAGGGCTGCGCTGGAGGCCCTGCGCGTGTTGCAGCGAAACGCCCCGCGCCGGACCAACTGGGAACGCACGCGACTGCGGGTCGACGCGTTGTCCGCGCTCAACAGCCTGCAACGCCACCAGGAGGTCGTCGACGGCTACGACGCCCTGCTGGCCGATGGCGTCGAGGTGCCGGCCTACGCGCTCGGCACCGTCGGCGATTCGCTGCTGGCGCTGCGCCGCCCCGAAGACGCTTCGCGCGTGCTCGAGGCCGCGCTCGCGCATCGCCCGGACGACGTGAACGCCCGGATCCTGCTGGCCTACGCCTGGATGGAGCAGGAGCGTTTCGACCTCGCGATGCCGCTGTTCGAAACGCTCGCTGCGTCGCAGCCCGCCTGGCCGCGCCAGCCCGGCGCCCGCGCCGGCTACGAGAACTGGGACCGCTACAGCGCCGACTTGAACCTGGCGCTCGCGCATTCGTATGGCAATGACCAGGCCCGCGCCGAGGCGATGCTGCACGCTCTCGGCAACATTGGTCCGGCGAACCCCGGGCTGCAGGCGGCGATCGGCGCGATGGAATCGAGGCGCCGCCGACCGGCGGCCGCGCTGGAACGCTACGACATGGCGTTGACCGCGGATCCGCAGGATCGCGACGCCCTTGCCGGCCGCGTCGGCGCGCTGACCGCACTCGACCGGATCGGCGCTGCGCGCGATGCGTACGCCGCGCTCGACGCGACCTATCCGGAAGATCCGCGCCTCGTCCGCGTTGAACGGGCGCTCGACCGCCATCGGGGCGTGCAGGCCACGCTGTCGGCGAACCGCGGACGCAGCCGCGCGCGCGACGGTGGCAGCCCGCAGTCGCCGTTCGGCAGTCGCGACGGTGGCCATGCGCTCGACCTGCGGTCGCCGCTGATCGACGACCGCTGGCGCATCGGCGTGCTCGCGCAGGACACATGGGCGGACTTCGGCGCCGACACCGGGGCCGCGCGCACGCGCTACCGCAGCGCCGGCATCGGCGGCTGGTACCGCCATGACCGGCTGGGCGCATCGGCCACCGTCTCGCGCGTCAGCGATGCCGACGACCGCGGCGCGACCGCGTGGACCGTCGCCGGCGACTGGCGCTTCTCCGATGCCTGGCACGCGGGCGCGGCGATCGCGAGGCTCGATCCGCAGGCGTCGCTGCAGGCGCGCCGGCTCGGGATCACCGCCGACAGCCTCACGCTGTCCGCGGCGTGGACGCCGAGCGACACCGTGGGCCTCGATGCCCGCGCCTCGCGCCTGCGCTACGAGGACGGCAACATCCGCGACCAGCTGGGCCTCGACGCCACGCGTCGCCTGCTCAGCCGGCCGCACCTGATGGTCGATGGGCTCGCGTCGGTCCACGTCGGGCGCGCTTCGCAGGGCGACCGGACCGCCTACTTCAATCCGGAGCGCGATGCCTCGGCGACGCTGGGCCTGCGCGCCGACCACATCACCTGGCGTCGCTACGAGAGCGCCTTCCAGCAACGCTTCGAGATCGCCGCCGGCCCGTACTGGCAGCGCGGGCAGTCGATGCACTGGGTGCCGTCGCTGGGCTATCGCCACCTGTGGCGTCGCGACGGCCACGAGTTCGAATACGGCGCCGCCTGGTCGCGACCGGTCTACGACGGCGCACGCGAGCAGCGCGTCGCCTTCGATGTCGAACTGCGCTGGGGAGGTGCACGATGAATCCGTTCCGATCGCGCCTGTGGCAAGTGGCAGTGCTGATGGCGCTGGCGCTGCTGGCCCCCGCCACGCAGGCTTCGCTGCTGGTGCTGAGCTACCACGACATCCGCGACGACGTGGCGGCCAAGGGTGATCCGGATGCCTACGCCGTCTCGACCACCAACTTCGCCCAGCACCTGGACTGGCTGCGTGCGCACGGCTACCAGCCCGTCAGCGTGCAGGCGGTGCTCGACGCCCGTGCCGGTGGCGCCCCGCTTCCCGCCAGGGCGGTGCTGCTGACCTTCGACGACGGCCTGCGCAGCGCCTACACGCACGCGTTCCCGTTGCTGCGCGCCTACGGCTATCCCGCACTGGTCGCACCGGTCACCGGCTGGCTGGCCCTGCCAACGGACGGCACCGTGCCCTACGGCCCGCGCGACTTCACCCGCGACGACTTCCTTACCTGGGACCAGTTGCGGGAGATGCAGGACAGCGGCCTGGTCGAGGTCGGGTCGCACAGCCACGACCTGCATCGCGGCCTGCCCGGCAATCCCTTCGGCAACCAGACACCGGCCGCGGTGACGCGCATCTGGGACGCTGCCCGCGGCTACGAGTCGGAAGGCGCGTACCGCACGCGGATCGCGGCCGACCTGCAGGCGAGCCGCGATGCCATCGCCCGCCATCTCGACCGCGCGCCGCGCGTGATCGTCTGGCCGTACGCGGCCTACAACGACGTGGCCAACGCGCTGGCGGGCGACATGGGCATGGTCCTGTCGTTCGATCTCGAAGGGCGCTCGCAGCAGGCCGATCTCGGCCAGCAGGGCGAGGACAGCGCCGGGCAGGACGCGCTCGGCAGCCTCGCGCGCCTGCTCATCCACGGCAATCCGGACGTGCGCGACCTGGCCGGCGAGCTGCGCCGCGATCTCTCGCTCGACGGCGTGCGCGCGATCCAGGTGGACATGGACTACGTGTTCGACGACGACCCGGCGCAGACGGCACGGAATGTCGACCAGCTGGTCCAGCGGGTCCAGGACATCGGTCCCAGCCACGTGCTGCTGCAGGCGTTCGCCGATCCCGACGGCGACGGCGCGGCCGAGGCGCTGTACTTCCCGAACCGGCACCTGCCGATGCGCGCCGACCTGTTCAACCGGGTGGCGTGGCAGCTGCGCACGCGCGCCGGGGTGCGGGTGTTCGCATGGCTGCCGGTGCTCGGCTTCGAACTCGCCGATGCCGGCCTGCAGCGCGAGCTGCGGATCGCGTCGGGCAATCCGGACGAGATCCCACGGCTCGATCCGGGCGATCCGCGCACGCTGGCGATCGTCGGCGAGCTGTATGCCGATCTCGCCGCCAACAGCCATTTCGACGGCCTCCTGTTCCACGACGACGCCTACCTGCGCGACGACGAGATTCCCGGTTACGGCGATGGCATTTCGGCGCGCCGCACGGCCGGGCTGGTCGATTTCACCCTCGCGCTGCAGGCCGAGGCCGAACGCTGGCGGCCCAAGCTGGCGACGATGCGCAACCTGTTCGCGCGCCCGGTCCTGGAGCCGGCCTCGCAAGCCTGGTTCGCGCAGGACCTCGCGGCCTTCCATCGCGCCTACGACCTCACCGCGTTGATGGCGATGCCTCAGCTCGAGGGCGCCGGGGATCCCGAGCGCTGGCTGCGCGGGCTCGTAGACGCGGTCGCGGGCACGCCGCGCGGCCTAGAGAAGACCCTGTTCGAGCTGCAGACGGTGGACTGGCGCAGCGGCGAACCGATCGCCGGCGAAACCCTGCGCGCGCAGACGCGCATGCTGCGCGCCGCCGGCGTCCGCCACCTGGGCTACTACCCCGACGACTTCCCGCGCGACCACCCCGCCCTGCCCGACGCGCGCGAAGCGATGTCGGCGCGCGACTTCCCCTACCTGGAGCGTTGAGCATGGCCTGGTCGACGCTGCCGCTGACGGCATGGCTGTTCAACTTCGCCTTCTTCTATCCGATCGTCATGGCCTGCGTCTGGATGACCGGCGGCGTCTACTACTACCTGCGGCGCGAGCGCAAGGGGCCACTGCCCGACGCGCCCCCGCCGATGGCGACGATGCCGTTCGTGTCGATCCTCGTGCCCTGCTTCGACGAGGAGGAACACATCGGCGCGACCATCGCGGCGCTGTCGGCCCAGGCCTACGACGACTTCGAGATCGTCGCCGTCGACGACGGCAGCAGCGACCGCACCGGCGAAGTGCTCGATGCCCTGGTCGCCGACCATCCGCGCCTGCGGGTGGTCCACCTGGCGCAGAACCAGGGCAAGGCCAATGCATTGCGGATCGCGACGCTCGCGGCGAAGTCGGAGTACCTGGTCTGCATCGACGCGGATGCGATCGTGGAGCCGCACGCGCTGCGCTGGATGGTCGGGCACCTGATCGACGGCCCACGCGTGGGCGCGGTCACCGGCAATCCGCGCGTGCGCAACCGCACCACGCTGATGGGCCGCATGCAGATCGGCGAGTTCTCCGCGATCATCGGCCTGATCAAGCGCGCGCAGCGTACCTATGGCCGCCTGTTCACCGTGTCGGGCGTGATCTGCGCGTTCCGGCGCACCGCGCTGCACGATGTCGGCTACTGGTCCGATACCATGGTCACCGAGGACATCGACATCTCCTGGCGCCTGCAGATGGCGCACTGGGACATCCGCTACGAACCCAATGCACTGTGCTGGATCCTGATGCCGGAGACGGTCCGTGGCCTGTGGTCGCAACGCCTGCGCTGGGCCTCCGGCGGCGTCGAGGTGCTGCTCAGGCACGGCCGCGGCGTGCTCGCCTGGAGGAAGCGCAGGATGTGGGGCGTGCTGCTCGAGTACCTGCTGAGCCTGGGCTGGGCCTACGTCATGCTGGCGATCATGCTGCTGTGGCTGGTCGGGCTGTTCGTGGCCATGCCGGCATCGCTGCACGTCGAGACGCTGCTGCCGCGCTGGCACGGCATGGTCCTGGCGGTGGTCTGCCTCCTGCAGTTCGCGACCAGCCTGGTGATCGAGCGCCGCTACGAGCCGAACCTGGCGCGGCACTTCTACTGGGTGATCTGGTACCCGATCGCGTTCTGGATGCTGGGCATGCTGGCCGCGGTGATCGCGCTGCCCCGCACCGTGCTCCGGCGCCGGCAACGCGCGCTGTGGACCAGTCCCGACCGGGGAGCGCGCGCATGACCGTCCCGATCATCGACCACAGCGGCGAGCGCGGCCCGGGGCGCCGCAGCGCCGCCGGGATGCTCACCGCCCTCGCTTGGGGCTTGTACGCCTGGCTGTGGCTGCCGTTGTTCACGCTGCTGGCGTGGGTGGTCGGCGTGCGCACCGCGTACGTGCAGCTCTACCTCGCCGACAACGCGATCGACCCGTTCCTGCTGCTGGCGCTGCCGGTCACCGCCTTCGCCTGCGGGATCCTGCTGATCGGCTGGGCGGAGTACAACCGCGCGCGCTTCGGCCGGCACGACCGTCGACAGCACCGCGACGATATCGACGACCGTGCGGTCCAGGTCGCCCTGGGGGCGAGCCCCCTGCTCGCGGCGAAGCTGCGCAGCGGGCGGATCGTGACCGTCGCGGTCGACGAGGATGCGCGCCCCGTCTCGGTGACCCGTCCGGGCGAGGCCCGGGACCAGCCGCCCTGACATGCGTCCGCGGTGGGCGCGCACGGCCGCCCGTTCGCCGCTACGACGCGCGGTGGCGGCAGCGTTCGGCAGGCGGGGCATGCTCCGTGATCGCACGCGGGTGCCGGCGCGGCAGCCTGCCACGTCAGCCGGATGCGAGACCACAGGCAGCGTAGGCGCTCGCATCCGGCAACGGCAGCGGCGGCAGTTCCGCCGCCAGCTCGCCGTGCGCGACGCGGGTGCGCGCGGATTCGCTGAGCGACTGCAGCTCGGTGACGACATCCGTCGCCAGCCAGGCCACCGCTTCGTCGGGATGGTCGAGCAGCGGTTCGATCGCGCCGACATGCCGCTGGTTGCCGGTGGCGCGCAGCGCGAGCAGTGCGTCGAGCAGCACGCCGGTGTCGGGATCGCGCAGCATCGGCAAGGCGATGTCGGCGGCGGCGACATGGCGGATGCGGGCCAGTTCCACCAGCGCCCGCTGGCGTTCGCCCGCGTCCGGGCTGTGCAGGCCGACCGCAGCCCGCCCGGCGTGGGATTCGATCAGGCTGTTGTCGCCGCGCATCGATGCGACCTGGGCGAGGACGCGCTGCAGTGCCGGATCCTGTTGCCGGCGGTACATCGACTTCAACGCGTCGTCTGACAGCACGTCGCGATTGTCGCCGAGGTCGGACACGCCCTTGCTGGCGATGGCGATGCCGTCGCTGCCCGGATGTTCGGCGAGGAAGTCTTCCAGCTTTTCGCTGAAGTCGCGACGATCGTTCCAGGCCAGGGTCAGCAGGTCCTTGAGCAACCTGTCGACGTCGGGGCGGGATGCATCGACACGGTTCGCGACATCAGGCGGCCGACCGGGCCCGTCCCCGCGCGTCATCGCCGCGCCGGACGCGGCCGGGGGCGCGGACATCGCCGGCCTGCGGGCAAGTTCCGCCTCGAGCCGGGCGATGCGGGCCTCGGACGCCGCCCCGCCCGCCTGTCGGCACTGGCGGGCGTCGTCGCCCACCAGCGCCGTGACCAGGGCGCCAAGACCGACGCCCGCCGCCAGTGCGATCGCGATCGACGGCAGGTTCGCGCGATTCATGCCCATGGTCGTCCTGCCCGGTCAGAGGTTGCCGTAGCCGATCGCGCCGTTGCAGTGCAGCCATTCGCTGCGACCGTTGCCGCCACCGCATTGGCCGTTCTGGTAGACGCCGGTGTTGTAGGTCTGGTCCTCCGACTGGCGGATGCTGCCGTTGACGCTGATGTAGTCCACCTGCACGTCGCGGTTGCCGCCGTCGTTGGTGAACTCCACCACCGAACCGCCGGAGGCCGACGTGGTCGCCGTGTAGCTGGCCATGCTGGTGGTCAGGGTCCAGCTGGCGACGGTGGCGTTGTTGACCTTGAGCGAGATGTTCTCGCCCCCGGCGGTGCCGCGCGCGCGCACCACGATGGTCTTGCTGCCGTTGCCCGGGTTGCCCGGGTTGCCACCGCCGGAGCTGATGGTGATGTCGCTGCTGCCCTGGCTCTGGTAGCCCTCGGTGGCGAAGACCATGTAGTCGTGGTTGCCCAGGTTCAGTCCGCGGCTGGCCCAGTAGTTGAAGTGATTGGCCACCGTGATCGTGCCGGAGATGTTGCCGAAGCCCTTCTTCGGATTGCGCACGCTGAAGTACTGGTAGAACGTGCTGTTGTCGCCCTCGATCGAGGGCGCGTTCTGGCGCAGGCAGCGGCGCACGTTGTACGTGGCGCCGTCGCTCTGGAAGCTGCCGTAGTCGACGCCACCGGCGCAGCTGGCCGGGTTGTAGGAGCCGTAGCTTTCGATCACGTAGTACTCGATCAACGGACTGCGGGTCCAGCCGTACAGCGCGAGGTACGAGTTCTGGCTGTTGTTGACGCCGTAGTAGCCGGAATAGTTGACCACGCGCGGGCCGCCTGGGTTCCAGCCCTTGCCGCCGACCCAGTTGTTGGTGTTGCTGGTCCATTGCGAGCTGTAGCGTCCGCCGGGATGCAGGGTCATGGATGCGCTGCCCGAATCCTTCCAGAAGCTGTAATAGAACCCGTCGTGGGTGCCGGTGGAATTGCTGGTGAGCGTTTGCGCCTGCGCGGCGCCGGCGAACAGGCCGGTGACGCAGAGCAGGGCGGCGGCGGAGCGCGCGGCGCGGCTTGGTGACTTCATCATCGTGTTTCTCCAAAGAGGATGTGCGCCCTCGCGGCCGCGGATGCGCCGCGGGCCGGGGGCGATGGACGGGGATTGCATGGATGATGGAAAGCCCTGCGCGCGCAGGGCCCGGGGCGATGCCGCGCCGGTGTCGTGGGGGTCGCGCCGCGATGCACGGCGACGGAGACGACATGGCGCCACGCCGGGGCGTGGAATCGACTGCTTCAACACGACAGCCCCTCCCTGGGTACTGCAAGTGCTCGAAACCAACTGCTGTCACACCGGATGGTAGCGCTACCATTCGGCGCCCAAAGTAGAACAGGATCGATCGCGGCGAACCGCGAACACGTTCGCGTTTCGACATGCGATGTTGCTGCCGAATCGACGACAACGCTCGACAATCCAGCGAAAAATTAGTTGCGCGTGATTCGCACTGCATGACAGGTTCGCGAGCGTATACACGGCTTTCACGCAAGCTCCCGCGTGTCCGACGGATGGTATCGATTACAACTCCCATGCGATGGCGATTCGGCCCGGGGGCACCACCATCGGCGCGGATCGCAAGGTGTCCGACCGCCATGCCGCACTTCGACCGCGCGATGTCGAAGCCGCGCGCGCGTCATCGTCGTAGCGAGGCGATGCGCCCATGACGTCAACGAGGAAAGCCCGATGCACCCCACCCTGACCGTCTTCGAGTCCTCCCCCGACCGTGGCCGCGGACTGGCGCGCGACATGCGCGTGCGCTGGGCGCTGGAGGAGGCCGCCGTTCCCTACAACGTGCGCCTGGTCTCGTTCGAGGCGATGAAGCAGGCTGCGCATCTCGCACGCAATCCGTTCGGCCAGATTCCTGCCTACGAGGAGGGGGACCTGGTGCTGTTCGAGTCCGGCGCGATCGTGCTGCACATCGCGCAGCGCCACGCCGGCCTGCTGCCCGCCGATGCCGGCGCGCGTGCACGCGCGATCATGTGGATGTTCGCGGCACTCAACACGGTGGAAACGCCGATCGTCGAACGCGAGGCCGCCAGCTACGCCGAGCGCGGCAAGGCCTGGCAGGCGGAGCACCTGGCCATGCTCGACGCGCGCGTGAGCGAGCGCCTCGAGGCACTGTCTCGCCACCTCGGCGATCGCAGGTGGCTCGATGGTGCCTTCAGTGCCGCCGATATCCTGATGGTGCTGGTGCTGCGCAGGCTCGAGGGTTCGGGACTGCTCGAGCACTTCCCGGCGTTGCTGGCCTACATCGCCCGCGGCGAAGCGCGGCCCGCCTACAGGCGCGCGTTCGATGCGCAGCGCGCGGTGTTCGAGGCGACGCGAGGCGGCTGAAGGGCTTCGCACCGCTTCCGTCGTGCGGACCGATGGTGACTGCGGCAACGGGCTTCCGGAGATGCGGCCCGCGAGGGGAGACGCTTCCGGTGGCCGGCCGCTACCATGCGCGCATGCATCGACCTGGCGGAGGACACATGCGTGCAGTGATGGCGTGCCTGCTGGCACTGGGATCGTGGGGCGCATCGGCGCAGCCGCCGGTCGATGCGAAGGCCGCCGCGCCCTCGCACGTGCGGATCGTGCAGGAGGGCGGCGCCTATCGCCTGCTGGTCGATGGCGAACCCTATTACGTGCGCGGTGCCGGATCCGCCGAGGGCGACCTGGAACAGCTCGCGGCACGCGGCGGGAACTCGGTGCGTACCTGGAGCACCGGCACCGACGTGGCGAAGGTACGCGCCATGCTCGACCGCGCGCAGCGCAACGGCCTGACGGTGGCGATGGGCCTGGCGGTGGGCAAGGAACGCCACGGCTTCGATTACGACGATCCCGCGGCGGTCGCCATACAACTTCGGAAGCTGCGCGAGGAAGTGCGCCTGTATCGCGACCATCCGGCGGTGCTGATGTGGCTGGTGGGCAACGAGCTGAACCTGGAGCACCGCAATCCGAAGGTCTGGGACGCGGTGGAGCAGATCGCCCGCATGATCCACGAAGAGGATCCGAACCACCCGGTGATGACGCCGCTCGCGGGCTTCGACCGCGCCCTGATCGACACGATCAAGGCGCGCGCGCCCTCCTTGGACCTGATCGGCGTGCAGTTGTACGGCGATCTCGAGGCGCTGCCGGACAAGCTGCGAGAGGCCGACTGGACCGGCCCCTACCTCGTCACCGAATGGGGCCCGACCGGACACTGGGAAAGCCCGCTCACCGCCTGGGGCGCGCCGGTGGAGGACCACGGCTCGCGCAAGGCGGCGCTGTTCGAGCGGCGCTACCGCGACGTGATCGCCGCCGACACGCGGCGGTGCCTGGGTTCGTACGTGTTCCTGTGGGGCCACAAGCAGGAACGCACACCGACCTGGTACGGCCTGTTCCTGGCCACCGGCGAATCCACGCCGGCGGTCGATGCGATGCAGCTCCTGTGGACCGGCCGCTGGCCCGACAACCGCGCGCCGTCGATCGGACCGGCCACGATCGACGGCAAGGGGGCCACCTCGAGCGTGGTGCTGGCGCCCGGCGCCATGCACGAGGCGGCGGCCGAAGCGGACGATCGCGACGGCGATCCGCTGCAATGGCACTGGTATGCGCTCGAGGAAAGCCGGGCCACCAGCATCGGCGGGGACCCGGAAACGGTGCCGGCCCGGGTCGACCTTCGGGTACAGCGGTCGGAACAGGGTCGCCTGCGCTTCGCCGCCCCGGACAGGCCCGGCAATTACCGCCTGTTCGTGGAGGTGCGCGACGGCCACGACCATGCCGCCTACGCCAACATCCCGTTCCGGGTGGAAGGCGCGGCACGCTGACCCGGCGCCCGACACGGCGGAGGCGCCGCTGCCGACACGCAACCTACATCGGCGGTTCGATCACCTCGTCCAGGCGATCGGACGCGACGGCGTAGCCGCCGTCCTCGACCTCGGCGCGCACCTCCAGAAGCCTGCCTTCCAGTTCGTCGAGCTCGCCCGCTTCGGCCGTGCCCACGATCTGGATGCAGCGCGCGTTGAACCATTCCCAGAACTGCCGGAACGTCCTGCCGTGCCAATGCTCGTGGCGGATGCCCTGGTAGAGCTCGCCTACCGCAATGGTCAGTTCGTCGCGCATCTCGCGCCTCCCGGGGTGGGTCGTACCGTGGGGATTGTGGCCGAAGACCGGTCGCGGGTGGGTGTTGCCCCGCGCCTGCCTTCGGGTTGAACCGGCTACCTGCCCCGGTCTGCGGACCGCCGCCACGAACCACATGCCCGACCTGCGATCATGCGCGCATGACCACGCCGCTGCCGTTCACCGCCCTCGCCCTTCCGCCGTCCCTGCTGCAGGGCATCGATGCCCTTGGGTACACGGCGATGACGCCGGTGCAGGCGCAGTGCCTGCCCGCGATCCTCGAAGGTCGCGACGTGATCGCGCAGGCACCCACCGGCAGCGGCAAGACTGCCGCGTTCGGCCTTGGCCTGCTGTCGCGGCTCGATCCCGCGCGCACCGGCACCCAGGCGCTGGTGCTGTGCCCGACGCGCGAGCTGGCCGACCAGGTCGGCAAGCAGCTGCGCAAGCTCGCCACCGGCATCCCCAACCTCAAGCTCTCGATCCTGTGCGGCGGCATTCCGCTCGGCCCGCAGCTGGCCTCGCTGACCCATCCGCCGCACGTCGTGGTCGGTACCCCCGGTCGCATCCAGGAACTGGCGAAACAGCGTGCGCTGAAACTCGATGGCGTGCGCGCCCTGGTGCTGGACGAGGCCGACCGCATGCTCGACATGGGCTTCGAAGACGCGATCCGCGACATCGCCAGGCGCCTGCCCAAGGACCGGCAGGGCCTGCTGTTCTCGGCCACCATCCCCGATCCGATCCGCGTGCTGGGCCATGCCATGCTGCGCGACGCGCTGGAAGTCAGCATCGACGGCGGCGCCCAGCCGGCGGCGATCGAGCAGCTGTTCTTCGAGGTCGACCCGGCGCGGCGCGCGCCGGCGCTCGCCGCCCTGCTGCTGCGCCATCGGCCCGCGTCCGCCGTCGTGTTCTGCAACACGCGCGCCGACACCGTGGAGGTCGTCGGCTCGCTGACCCACTACGGGTTCTCTGCGCTCGCCCTGCACGGCGACATGGAACAGCGCGATCGCGACGAAGTGCTGGTGCAGTTCGCCAACCGCAGTTGCGGCGTGCTGGTGGCGAGCGATGTCGCTGCGCGCGGCCTCGACGTCGAGGATCTCGGCGCCGTGGTGAACTACGAACTGCCCACCGACCCCGACACCTACCTGCATCGCATCGGCCGCACCGGACGCGCGGGCAGGGACGGACTGGCGCTCAGCCTGTGCGCGCCGCGCGAACTCCCGCGCGCGAAGGCGATCGAGGAGCGCCAGGGCGGGCCGCTGCGCTGGGAGCCGCTGCAACCGCTGTCTGGCAGGGCGGGCAACGTGCCCGCCGCCGCCATGACCACCCTGCGCATCGATGCCGGCCGCGGCGACAAGCTGCGCGCCGGCGACATCGTCGGTGCGCTCACCGGCGACGCCGGCCTGCACAAGGATGCGATCGGCAGGATCGACGTGTTCGCCACCCGCAGCTATGTCGCCATCGCCCGCACGCATGCGGCGAAGGCGCTGGCGGCCCTGCGCGAAGGCCGGATCAAGGGGCGCAGGTTCCGGGTCAACCGGCTGTAGCCGGGAACGGGAACGGGGCGGATCGGAACCGCAGGCTGCCGCCCTCCCTCGACGTTTTCGAAGGACAGGCTCATGAACGTGTTGTCGCTCCTCGCCCACCCCAGACCCACGAGCTTCTGCCATGCGGTATCGGAACGGGCGAGAACCGCGCTTGCGGCGCAAGGGCACGAACTCACGCACCACGACCTGTACGCGGACGGGTTCGAGCCGAGACTGGCGGCCGACGAGGCCTGGTCGATCGGCGACAGCGTCGAGCAGACGCTCGCCCGGGCGGCCGACCCGCTGCTGCAGCGTTATCGGCAGGACGTGGCAGCGGCCGACTGCCTGCTCGTCGTCCACCCGAACTGGTGGGGCAAGCCGCCCGCGATCCTGTGCGGATGGATCGACCGCGTGCTCGTGCCCGGCGTCGCCTACCGCCTGGAACGGGCGGATGGCCGCCCGCAAGGCCTGCTGCGCGCCCGCCACGCGCTGATCTTCAACACCTCCGACACGCCCGAGGAAAGGGAGCAGGCCGAGTTCGGCGATCCGCTCGAGCTGATCTGGGGACGCTGCGTGCTGCCCTTCTGTGGCGTCGGGCAGTACCAGCGGGTGGTGTTCCGTCCCGTCGTCGACAGCTCGCCAGATCAGCGCGCGCAGTGGCTCGACTGTGTGGACGCGACGGTCCGGCGCCTGGGGCCGTAGGCGCGCGCGTGCGGCCCGGCAAGCGGAACGTGCACGCCGGTCTGCATCACGACGCGCGAGCCGTTCAGTCCGCGCGGATTCGGTAGGCCTCGGCCAGCGAGATCCGTCCCTCCCGGGCCATCGTCACCGCGGCCTGGGTGATCGGCACCATGCCTCCCGCCAACGCGGTTTCGTGGATGCGGTCGGCGTCGACGCCCGGCGCGATCAGGTCGCGGATCGCCGGCGTGATCCGCATCAGCTCGTACACGGCGCAGCGCCGGAACACGCCGGTGCCGTGGCATCGCGGGCATCCCCGCCCGATCGTGAACACCTCGTCCGGCCCGACGCCGAGTGCGCCGCGGACGAGCGGTGCGGGATCCTCCTGCTGTCGGCAGTGCTCGCAGGTCAGCCGTACCAGCCGCTGCGCCATGACCCCGGTCAGCGCGGCCCGCAGCAGGTAGGCCTCCACGCCCAGTTCGAGCAGCCGGGTTACGGTGGTCGCGGCGGTATTGGTATGCAGCGTGCTCAGCACCAGATGGCCGGTGAGCGCGCTCTCCACCGCCATGGCGGCGGTTTCGCGGTCGCGGATCTCGCCGACCATGATGATGTCCGGATCGTGCCGGAGGAAGCTGCGCAGCGCACCAGCGAAGGTCACCCCGATCTGCTGGTTCACTTCCATCTGGCGGATGTCGGCCAAGGTGTATTCGACCGGATCCTCGACGGTGAGAATGTTGACCGGCAGCCGCCGGAGCTCCTGCAGCATCGCGTAGAGGGTGGTGGACTTGCCGCAGCCGGTGGGGCCGGTGGTCAGGAAGAACCCGTGGGAGCGGTTCATCTGGTCTTCCAGCTCGGCGCGGTCGGCGGGCGTGAGCTGGATCTCGTCGATGGTCTTGAGGCTTTCCTCGGTATCGAGCAGGCGGATCACCACGCTTTCGCCGAGCACGGTGGGCACGACCGAGACGCGCAGGTCGATCGAACGCCCGTCGGCCAGCTTGAACGAGCCGCGGCCATCCTGCGCCCGCCGGTGCTCGGCGATGTCCATGCCGGCGAACACCTTGATGCGGTTGACCACCAGCGACGCCACCTCCGGCAGGATCTGGCGCTGGTGGACCATGTTGCCGTCGATCCGGAACAGGACTTCGTAATCCTTCGCGCCCGGCCGGATATGGACGTCGGAAGCGCGCTGCGCGATCGCGGCGATCATGGTCGACCGCATGGTCTGGATCATCGGCCACTTGGCGGCCAGCTCGTCGTCGCGGGCCGCCTGCAGCACCTCGCGCTGCCCCGGCTCACGGCCCATCTGCCTGGCGACCCGCTGGTCCTCCTCGCGATCGTCCTCCGGGCTGCGGCGGCCCATGCGCGCATGCGCGGTCGCCACCAGCGGGGCCAGCGGCTGGTTGGTGACGAACCCGAGGGTCGCGATCGCTGCCTCCTCGGTCGTCGGGTCGATCGCAAGGGCCAGGTAGCCATGGGCACTGAGCAGCGGCGTCGCGCGAAGCCTTCTCGCGGCGGCGTCGGGGAACAACTGCCGGAGTTCCGGGTTCCGGTCGATGGCGGACATGTCGACCAGCGGGAAGCCGAACCGCTGCGCGCGCTGCCAGGCGGCATCGCCATCGCCGCCGGCGAGGTCGAGCCAGGTGGCATGGTCCATCGGTATCGTCGCGAGCATCGCCTCGGCCCTGCCCGAGGCACAGGCAGCCAGATAGGCATCGAGCTGGGCCGCATCGCGGATCACCGGCAATGCCGGGGGGATGGGACTGGCGATGGCCATCGAATTCTCTGCCGGCAACGGGTAGTCGTCGAACTTAGCACCCGTTCCGCTGCCGGCCTTGATCTGGATGAACGCGATGGCTTCGCGGGACAGGATGCGTCGCCGGATGGGTGCGACCGGCTCGCTGCGCCTGGAGAGGCGGATCGCGACCGCTGCCGGGAAACCGACGCAGGCCCGAGACCTTCTACGGCATGCGCGAGTTCCGGATCGAGGATCCCGACGGCAACCGGCTGTGGATCGGGCAGGCAGCGTAGCCAGCGCAGGCTTGCCGCATCCGCGGCTCAACGAAACTCGAACAGCTCGTGGCGTAGGCGATCGTCCGGCACGCCGGTTTCGTGCATCAGCGACCGTACCTGCCTGAGCAGTCCCTTCGGTCCGCAAAAACTGATCCGAACGTGCCCCGGCCCGGCTTCGGCGACGATCGCGGCGAAGCGGCTTCGGAACTCGCTTGCACCCGGCCCCGTGGTGATCTCCACCAGTTCCACGCCGCGCTGACCGGACAATGCCCGCGGGTCGACCGCTTCGGGCAGTTCGCGCCCGGGGGTGAAGAAGTGGAAGAACGTCACCCGATCGAAGGGAGCGCCGTCGGCTTCCTGCAACCAGGCGAGGAACGGCGTCACGCCGACGCCGCCGGCGATCCAGATCTCGGCGCGTCCGTCGCGTGCCCGCTGGAAACGCCCGAATGGCGCGTAGACCTCCGCGGTCAGGCCGGGCTCGGCTTCGTTCACCAGGCGCGCGGTGTAGTCGCCCAGCGCACGCACCATGAAGGCGATGCTGCCATCGTCGGTCGCTGCGCCCGCGATGGTGAATGGATGCGGCTCGCGCAGGCCATCGCGCCGGAAGGACACGAACGCGAACTGTCCGGGCACGAAGGGAATCTTGCGGCCGACCGGTGCGAGCTGCAGATGCACGGCGCCGCCGTTGCCGGACACCGATTGCAGGCGGTACTCGGCATGCTGGGACAGCATCGGATACAGCAGCAGCTTGTAGGTCGCCGCCACCACCGCCAGCACCGAGAGAACCGCCAGCCAGACCCCCGACGGACTGGGCAACGCGATCGGCGACTTGAAGCTCAGCCAGTGCGCGACGACGATGAGGAACAAGGGCCCGGACAGCTTGTGCCACCAGCGCCAGACGCGGTACGGGATGTTGCGGTTCAGCGCCAGCAGCACGATCAGCCCCAGCGCGACCAGGCTCAGTTGCCGGACCAGCCGCGTCGCCGGGCCGGGCAGCGTCACGATGGCCGCGGTCTGCCACTCCGCGTTCCCCGCCTTGAAGACGAAGTGGACCAGCGCGAACACCAGGGCCCAGACGCCCAGCCACTTGTGCGTCTCGTAGACGCGGTCCAGGCCGCCGAACACCGACTCCAGCCACTTCCAGCGGGCTCCGAGCACGGCCGCCATCGCCATCAGCGAGACCGCGGCGATCCCCGAACCGAGACTGAGCGCAGCCGTACTCCACCACGTGCCGGCGGGGATCGCCACCAGCATCGAAGCGAAGCTCACCAGGACCAGGCACGCGACCAGCGGTCCGGTTCCCAGCCTCATGGGCTTTGCAGCACTCCGCGAGGCCGCGTCAGGCTCCACGACGATCCACCCACCGCGTCGACGGTGCCAATCCACCGACCCCAGTCTGCGCCCATGGGCCGGGCTTTCATTGATCACGATCAAATGGCGGCCGGGGTCGTCCGGGCGATTCGCCCGGAGCGTTTCGTCACCGGGCGCCACACTGGATCGCGGCCCTGAAGTGCGTTGGGCGCGGACGCACCCGATCGTGCGATGAGCCATCGGGCCACGGACTGAGGTTCGGCCCGGCGCGAGACTCCGATCATCGCCACCGCAGTCGGCGTGGTCACCTGCTCTCCGGACTGGTCAGACGGGACCTTCGCGCGCTGTCGTCCGTCGTGCCGCGCGTATCGTTCTGGCCATGCCACGCTACCGCATGGGTTACGTCTCCCCGACGGCCTCGCCACGCAACCACTCGCAGAAGGCGTCGACGGCGGGATTCGCCGCGGCGCCACGACGCCGCACGATCCAGAACGCGTAGGCGTTGTCCAGCGCCAGTTCGAACGGCCTGGCGAGGCGGCCGCTGCGCAGGTCTTCGGCGACCAGCGGCGCGACGCCGAGGGCGACGCCGTGCCCGGCGATGGCCGCTTCCTGCGCGAGGTAGATGCTGGCGAACACCGGGCCCTCGCCTGCGCTCACGCGCGTGGCGCCGGCGGCGTCGAGCCAATCGGACCAGCCGGGTACGCCAGGTCGTCCCTGCGCGCTCTCGTCGTGCAGCAGGGTGTGCCGCTGGAGGTCGTGTGCGGTCGCGAGCGGACGCGCTGCATCGCCCAGCACGGCGGGCGCGCAAACGGGGAACACCGCAGCATCCAGGAACCGTTCCGCATCGACGCCAGCGTAGGCGCCGGCACCGTAACGGATCGCGACGTCGACGCCGTCGCGGACGAAATCGGCGTGGGCGTTGCCGGTTTCGATGCGCACCCGAAGGTCCGGCCGGATGCGATGGAAGCGGTGCAGCCTCGGCGCCAGCCATTTCGCGGCGAACGACTCCATCGTGCTCACGCGCAGGTCGGCGGTGGTGGCCGCGGTCGCGCGATCCAGCGCCAGGTCGAGCTTGCCGAACAGTTCGCCCAGCGATGCGGCCAGTGCCTCGCCCTCTGCGGTGAGCGCGACGGCACGGTGGCCGCGCTTGAACAGTTCCACGCCCAGGTAGGCCTCGAGGCGCTTGACCTGGTGGCTGACGGCGGCCGGGGTGACGAACAGCTGCGCCGCGGCGTCCTGGAAACTCAGGCATCGCGCGGCCGCTTCGAAGGCCCGGAGCGCGTTGAGCGGAGCGGGATGGCGGGGCTTCACGACGGCCTTGCGGCGGGAGGGAGGCGCATCGTACCAGCTTAGTTTTCCTGTGCCGGAAGCGGAAAATTTCTCGTTTGTCGCCGCGGTGCGCGCCCGCAATGATGGCCACCCTGCAACCCGCGGTGGCTCCCATGAAAGTCGAAGAAATCGCGCCGGACGTCTGGATGTTCGTCGGCCGGGAACTCGAATCGGTCGCCACCGCCTTCGTCGACGGCGACGACGCGCTGCTGGTCGATACGCTCGGCGGCATGGACGATGCGCACGCGTTGCGGCGCGTGCTGTGCGACGAGATGGGCAAGCGCGTGCGCATCGTCGTGTCCACCCATTTCATGAGCGACCACATCGCCGGGCTGTCGCTGTTCCCGGAGGCGACGACGATCGCGCACCGCCACCACCGCCACGCGTTCCTGTCGCAGAACCGGCAGGTCGACGCGTTCTACCGCGAGCCGCAGGTGGTGTTCGACAGCGCGATGCGGATCCGCTGGGGGCGCCACGAACTGCACCTGCTGCACAATCCCGGCAAGACCATGGACCACCTGAGCGTGGACGTGCCGAGCGCCGACCTGGTCTGCGCCGGCGACAACATCGTCGGCAACATCGTGTACGTGTCCCGGGCCGATCCGGCGCAGATCCGCGCCGCGATCGTCCGCATGCAGCAGTTCGGCAGGGGCAGGGTGATCGGCGGGCACATGGGCGTTTTCGGCGCGGCGACGCTCGGCAACGCGGTCCATTACCTGGACCGGCTGGCGGAGGCGGTGGTCGGGATCCGGACCGCCGTCGACGGCCGCCAGCCGGACGAGCGGATCGCCTCGATCGCCATCGAGACCTGCCTGGCACCCGGGGTCGAACCCTCTCCATTCGAGCGGCATTGGCACGAACGCAATCTCGAGGCGATCGTCGCGCAGTCGATGTTCACGCTCGATGCCGCGCTCGACGCGCGCAGGGCACGCGCATGAACGCACGCCCCGGAACCGGCAGGCGCGGCATCGGGCGGCGCGTTTTCCTCGCGGGCTGCGCGGGCCTCGCGGCTGCGACGCTCGTGCCGGGCGCCCGCGCGCTCGTGGCCGGTGCTTCCGACGCATTGCGCATCCAGCGACTCGCATGGGCGGGCATCCGGCTGCAGCTGCCGGACGCGACGCTGTTCATCGATCCCCTGGTCGATCCGGAAGCGTGGGGCGACGCCCTCCCCGACCGGCTGGTGCCGGTGGACGATGCGGTGGGCGATCGCAGCGTGCTCGTCACCCATGCGCACCCCGACCATTTCGATGCGATGGCGGTGGGCCAGGTCCTGGGCGAGGGCGGCGTGCTGCTGCATCCGCAAGGCGCGACCCCGCGCCCGGTGCCCGACGCCGCCCGCGCGCGTCCGGCGCCGTGGTGGGAGCCGCAGCTGGTCGGCGACTTCACCGCCGCCGCGGTCCCGGCAGCGGACGGCTACGGAGATCCGCAGGCTTCGTGGGTGGTCAGCGCCGGCGGACGTCGCATCTTCCACGGCGGCGACACGCTCTGGCACGGGCACTGGTGGCGGATCGGCCGCCAGTTCGGTCCGTTCGATGCGGTGTTCCTGCCGGTCAACGGAGCCAGGTTCGGGTGGCGCCAACCGGCCAGCGGCCAGCCCGGCGTGCTCACGCCCGAGCAGGCGGTGGCGGCGGCGACCATCCTCGGCGCGCGCCGGCTGGTCCCCATCCACTACGGTGTCGGCGGCATGGACGAGTACGTGGAAGTCGAGGATCCGATCGGGCGTTTGCGCAGCCTGGTGCGCGGCAGATCCTTCGCGTTGCAGGTGCTCGCGCCGGGTGAATGGCTGGAATGGAATTGAAGGCACGCCCAGCCGCCGACGGGGAAGGAAGTCTTGCGCGAGGCCTGCAACGCGTTGCTGCGGGCGTTCCGGCGCACGACGAACCGGAAGCAGGCACCGGGTCGCTGGCGAGACGGCGATTGCAGCCGCAAGCAGGGTGGATGAAGCCGCTGCGACGCGAGCCGGGTATCCAGGGCGTGATCGATCCGCGTCGCAGCGTGGATGACATGCCGCTGCGGCCCACGCCTGGCACACCGGCGCCTCCCGCGACGGGCTAACCTCCCCCGCTTACCGATCCCACCGCAACCTGGAGCCGGCCTTGTTCAACCACATCGTCATCGGATCGAACGACATCGAACGGTCGCAGCGCTTCTACAGCGCCGTGCTCGCGGTGCTCGGCGTGGCGGAGCCCGTGCGCCAGCGCACGGCCTCCGGCCACGAGCGCCTGTTCTATCGCCACGACGGACACTCCCTGGGCATCACCCAGCCGATCAACGGCGAGCCGGCCACGGTCGCCAACGGCAGCACCCTCGGGTTCCGCTGCGCCTCTCCCGAACAGGTGCAGGCCTTCCACGACACCGCCGTGGCCGCCGGCGGCACCTCCATCGAGGATCCGCCCGGACCACGCGAGGGCGGCAGCGGGCCGATGCATCTGGCCTACGTGCGCGATCCCGACGGCAACAAGCTTTGCGCGGTATACCGGCCACGCTAGGACGCGCCGTTCGACGCGACTGTCCGCTTCCACCTCCGCAGTCGCCAGCCGTGCGCGAGGCGTGCACTGCGGTCGTTCCGCAGTCACGCGGCCCCGACGGGCGGTTTGTTCCACTGGCGGGCCATGCCGACGCCCTCGCCCGCTCCCTCGCGCCTCCCTCCCACGCTCGAGGACCTGTCCCGTGCGCGCTTGCGCGAAGGGGGCGCGATCGCGCTCCCCGGGCGCGGCAACACGCTCGATCGCTGGCGCGAACTCGCCGCGCTCGGCGCGGAGGATCTGGCCCTGGCCAAGGTGCTGGAGGCGCATCACGACGCGCTCGCGATACTCGCCGAACTCGACGCGGCCGCGCCTGACGACCACAGCCTGCTCGCGGTCTGGGCCGCGGAGGGACCGCAGTCGACCGCAACGCTGCAGGACGGTCCCGGCGGCCCGCGCATCCGCGGGCGCAAGCCGTGGTGCTCGGGCGCGCGCTTCGTCGACGCCGCGCTGCTCACCGTGCGCGACGGCGATGCGCGGCGACTGGTGCTGGTGTCGATGCGCGAAGCCGGCATCTCGCGCCCGCCCGCGGGCTGGGAAGCGGTCGGGATGGCGGCGATCGAGAGCGGCCCGGTCGATTTCGACGCGGTGCCCTGCCGTCGCATCGGCGGGCCGGGCGCCTACCTGGAGCGCCCGGGGTTCTGGCACGGCGGTGCGGGCGTGGCCGCCTGCTGGTACGGGGCCGCGGTCGCGATCGCCCAGCGCATGGCCGACCCGCCGCGGGTCGCGCGCGATCCGCATCTCGCCGCGGCGCTCGGGCGCGTCGACATGACGCTCGGCGCCGCGTCCGCGCTGCTGCGCGAACTCGCCGCGCGCATCGACGCGGCGCCGGGCGAACCGCATCGCCGCGAGGTGGTGCGGCTGCGCTCGGTGATCGAACGCGCCTGCCACGAGGTGCTCGACGCCGCGGCCCGCAGCCTCGGCCCCGGCCCGCTGTGCAGCGACGGTGCGCATGCGCGGCGCTGCGCGGACCTCGCCGTGTTCGTCCGCCAGAGCCATGCCGACCGCGACTGGGCGGCGCTGGGCGCCGACGTCGCCGACCTGGAAGCCGCTGCGCGATGGCCGTTGTGATCGCGCCGCGGATCGTCGGCGCAGGGCATGTCGAGGCCGACTGGCAGGCCTCGCCCTGGTTGTCCGCGTTGCCCGTTCGGGCGGCCGAATCGCTGCTCGACGGCCACCGGCGACTGCTGGTGTTGTCGCCGCATCCCGACGACGAAACCCTGGCCTGCGCAGGCCTGATGCGCGCGGCGGCGCATGCGGGCCTGGAGGTACACCTGTTGGCGGCGACCGACGGCGAAGCCTGCTACCCCGGCGACACCGACTGGACGCCGCAGCGATTGCGCGAACAGCGGCCGAACGAGGTCGCGCTGGCGCTGTCCGCCCTGGGCGTGCATGCGCAGGTGCGGCGCCTGGGCCTGCCCGACGGTGGTCTGGCCGGCTGCCGGGAAGCGCTGGTGCGCGAGGTCGCCGCCTTGCTCTGCCCCGACGATCTCGTGCTCGCGCCCTGGGAACACGATGGCCACCCGGACCACGACGCGCTCGGCGAGGCCGCGCTCCAGGTGGCGCAGTCGAGCGATGCCTGCCTGCTGCAGTACCCGGTCTGGGCCTGGCACTGGCTGCCGCCGGACGCCGCGGATGCACCCTTCGACGCCTTCAGGCTCGAGCTCGATGCGCACGCCTTGGCCGCCAAGCGACGCGCGATCGCCTGCTTCGCCTCGCAGCTGGGCACCGCCCATCCCGCGACCCCGCAGCCGATCCTGCCCGCGCACGTGGTCGAACGCTTCCTGCGCCCGTTCGAGGTCTACCTGGCATGAGCCTGGCGCGCTATTTCGACGCGGTCTGGGCCGAGGGAGAGGATCCGTTCGGTTACCGCGATCGCTGGTACGAGGCGCGCAAACGCGAACTCCTGCTCTCGACGCTGCCGAAACCCGCGTTCGGGCGCGGATGGGAAATCGGCTGCGCCAATGGCGAGCTCACGCGGCGGCTGGCCACGCGCTGCGCCTCGCTGCTGGCCACCGACCTGCATCCGCGTGCGGTCGAAGCGGCGCAGCGGGCCTGCAGCGACCTGCCGTCGGTCGAGGTCGTGCGCATGGAGCATCCGCGCGACTGGCCCGCCGGACGCTTCGACCTGGTGGTGGTCGGGGAGATGGGCTACTACCTCGACGACGGCACGCTCGACGCGTTCGCCAGGCGCGTCGCCGGGAGCCTGGCGCCCGGCGCGGTGCTGGTGGCGTGCCACTGGCGTGATGATTTCGACGGCCGCCTGGCCAGCACTGCAGCGGTGCACGCGCGCCTGGGTGCGATTCCCGGACTGGTGCCGGGATGGCGTTACGAGGATGCGGACTTCGTGCTCGACGGCTGGAGCGACGACGCGGTCTCGGTGGCGCAGCGCGAGGGCCTGCGATGATCGGGGTGCTGGTGCCCGCGCACGACGAGCAGGCGCTGATCGGCGATTGCCTGCGAAACATCCAGGTCGCCGCGGCTTGCCCGCGCCTGCGCGGCGAGCCGGTGGCGGTGGTGGTCGCGCTCGACCGCTGCCGCGACGCGACCGCCGCGATCTGCGAAGGGCTCGGCGTACCCACGGTGCGGCTCGAGGCACGCAACGTGGGCCAGGCGCGCGCGGTCGCGGCCGCTGCGTTGCTGCGCGCAGGCGCGCGCTGGCTCGCCTCCACCGATGCCGACAGCCGGGTCCCGCCCGACTGGCTTTCGGGGCAGCTGGCGTGCGCGGCGGATGCGTTCTGCGGCACGGTCCGCGTCGGCGACTGGCTCGACTACCGGCCCGTCGTGCGCGACGCCTTCCTCGCCGCCGAACACTATCGCGACGGGCATGCGCACGTGCACGGCGCGAACCTGGGCGTTTCGGCAAGTGCCTACCGCGCCGTCGGCGGGTTCCCCCCGCACGCGGCGCACGAGGACCGCGCCCTGATCGACGCGTTGGCGCGTGCGGGCTTCGCGATCGCGCGGCGTGGTTCGCCCGCGGTATGGACCAGCGCGCGACGCGACGCGCGCGCGCGACACGGGTTCGGCGACTACCTGCTGGGACTGGAGGAAGCGGCCGCCTGACCGGAGTCGCCGGGCCGGCGCGCCGGATGCGGAACGTCGCCCGCGCACGCTGCGCACCGCACGGGAGCGTCGACGCCGGCCGCGGCGACCGATGCTCGCCTTCCATCGATGTCCGCCAGGACGATCACCACTGCACCGCGAGGCCCGCGCCCGACCGTCTTCGGCCTGTATCGCTGCAGCGCGAGCGCGCGTCTATTTCCCCATGCGGAAGTCGGACACGGCGGCATCCGTGAGGGCGATGTCCTCGAACACCGTGGCATTGCCCGTCCCGATCGGCGACTGCGAGCTGATCCCGAGCCACAGCCTGTCCGGATAGGCGTTGCGGTACAGGCGGATGAGCTGCCACTCGCGGTTGTCCAGCGAATAGTAGAAGCCGATCGTGGTGGCATCGGAGGAAATCTTCATGTGCACGGCATCGCCTTCGACGACATCGTGGTTGTTGTCGTCGGAGGTGCCTTCGGTGCGCACGCTGACCAGTCGGGTGAGGCGGCGTTCGTCGCGCTCGAGCGCCATCTTCAGCCACGACTCGGCGCCTGCCCAGACGTAGAGCGTTCCGGCATCGTAGGTGTCGAGCAGGGTCGGCTGCACGCGCGCGGTGAGGGTGAAAGGGCGGGTGTTGTCGATCTGCGCGAGCAGCATCGGCGCGGAGATGTTCGCCTTCGTGCCGTCGGGATCGCGGAAGTTGTCGCGCTTCGCCGGGCTGCGCAGCACCAGCCTGCCGCCGTCCTCCAGCGTGTACAGATCCTGCGCGCCATTGGCCGCGAGCGTGAACCGCAGGCCCGGCAGGGAGACGTCCACCGGAACGCTGCCGTGGTCCTGCGCCAACAGCGGGCCGCAGCTGCCGAGCGCAGCGACGAGGATTGCGAGGAGTTTCGCGTTCATGGGAACCGTCCTGTGGCTGGGAGGCGCACGCGGGAGCCGGAACGCGCATCCGGATCGCCAGCGGCTGCGGCGCTTCGCGGCAGCCTAGCAAAGGTGGCGTCCGCGGTCCGACCGTTCCGACAGATGCTGCCGTAGCCCGGGTAAGCGAAGCGCACCCGGGTTGGGCTTCTCCCGCTCGCGGGACGCCCGGTCAAGTTTTCAGGATTCCCTGTCACGACGATGCAGGCACGCGCGCCCAGAGTAGGCATCACCGGAGCGGGCGCACTCCACGCCCTCCCCCCACCCGAACGAGGAGCAATGCCATGAACGCCGACACCCGCCTCTACACCGACCGCACCGCCAGCACCGTCACCACCCGCGACGGCGTGCAGCTCTATTACAAGGACTGGGGCCCGAAGGATGGTCCGGTCGTCACCTTCAGCCATGGCTGGCCGCTCAACTCGGACAGCTGGGAAGCGCAGATGCTGTTCCTCGCCGGACAGGGCTTCCGCGTGGTCGCGCACGACCGTCGTGGCCACGGCCGCTCCAGCCAGCCCTGGGACGGCAACGACATGGATCACTACGCCGACGACCTGGCGGCGGTGATCGAAGCGCTGGACCTGCGCGACGCGACCTTGGTCGGGTTCTCCACCGGCGGCGGCGAGGTGGCGCGCTACATCGGCCGCCACGGCACGGCGCGGGTGAAGAAAGCGGTGCTGGTGTCCGCGGTGCCGCCGCTGATGCTGCGCACCGACGACAATCCGGGCGGCCTGCCGCTCGAGGTGTTCGACGGCCTGCGCAAGGGCTCGATCGACAACCGTTCGCAGCTCTACCTCGACATCGCCTCGGGTCCGTTCTTCGGCTACAACCGTCCGGGTGCCACGGCGAACGCCGGCCTGATCCAGTCGTTCTGGGTGCAGGGCATACAGGGCGGGCACAAGAACACCTTCGATTCGATCGCCGCGTTCTCGGCCACCGACTTCCGCGAGGACCTGGCGAAGTTCGACGTGCCGACCCTGGTCGTCCACGGCGACGACGACCAGATCGTGCCGATCGACCTGGCGGGCAAGGCCTCGGCGGCACTGGTGAGTGGCGCCGAGCTGATCGTGTACGCGGGCGGCCCGCACGGCATCACCGACACGCACAAGGATCGCCTCAACCAGGACCTGCTGGCATTCCTGCGCAAGTAGGCAGAGCGTCTGCACCGGAGAACGGCCGCAACGGATGCGGCCGTTTTTTTCGGATCGTGTGGCCAGCGCCGGCGCGGATTCACGGATTCGTGCCACCGGCCGCGCGATAGTGCGGGCGATGGCGGACCCCTGCACGCTCTACCTCGTCTACGTCGAAACGCGCCACACGTCCCACCCGGATCCGTCGCCGGACCTGGTGCCGCTCGCGCCCGGCCTGTACCTGACCGAATCCTCGCGGACGCGTTCGCAGCTCTACCACGCGCTGAAGCGGCGCCTGCAACCGCAACGCCTGCTGGTGGCGCCGCTCGCCGACGAGCCGAAGTTCAAGGGCATGCAGGCCGGCGCCCTGGCCTGGCTGCGCGCTCGGGCGCGATGACCGCAGCAGCCACACGCCCTTCCACGATCGCGCTCAGCGGCCGGGACTGGCGTCGCCCGCCGGCAGGCGCTTGCGCATGAAATGCGACGAGGCCGGGCACAGTCCGGAGAACTGGGCGGTGGCCGCGATCCCTGGCGGCGCTTCGGCGCGCACGGCGCTCGCGTAGCCCCGCGCGGTGAAGAACGCCGCGGCATCGGTCGTGAGCAGGTAGAGGTCCGCGCGGCCCTGCGCGCTCGCGAAGTCTTCGGCCGCGGCCAGCAGCGCGGCGCCGAGGCCCGCACCGCGCGCGGATGGCGCGACCGCGAGCGAACGCAGCAGCGCGTCGTCGCCGCAATCCTCGAGGGCGACGCAACCCAGCAGGCGCGATCCGTCGACCGCGCCGAGGAAGCGCACACGCGAATGGGGCAGGTCGGTGGTGGGCAGGGCGGCGTCGCGCAGCAGGCGCGCGACCGAGGCGTCGTAGTCGATGTCGTGGATGGGGAACACGGGCCGCACGCGGATCGGATGGGCGGGGAACTTTCCCGCGAATCGCGGCCGAACGCCACTGCCCCGCCCCGTCGACGCGTACCCGCTACCCGCGCAGCGACCCTGCGCGACGGCTCACCGCATGAGGATGTCGACGATCAGGCCCGTGGCGATGGCGACCAGCAGGTAGCGGCCATCGTCCTGGCGCACCCAGCGGTGGCCGCGCGGCGGGGGCCTGAGGTGGTCGTGGGCGTAGTCGTCGATCCAGTAGCCGTCGAGTTCTGCAACCGGCAGGCGGTCGCCCTTGCGCCAGGCCTGCTTCACCCAGCCCGGCGGCGGCGCCTTGGCATGGTGCGGACCGCCGGCGTGCGCCGGCGGTCCCTTGCCACGCGCATGCGGCGGCGGATCGGCGAGGGCGACGCTCCCGGAAAGCAGCAGGCCCAGGGCCGTGGCCAGGATCGCGAAGGGGCGGACGGGGTGTGCGGATGGGTCGCGCATGGCTTGTTCCTCGGGAAGGATGCGGACGAACGCTACGCGGAGCGTCGTGAACGCAAGGGAAAACGGCTGCGCTCCGTTGCGGCAAGGGTCAGCACGCATCCTCCGGGCGCGATGTGCAGGTGCGCCGTGCGCTCTACCGACGCGTGTGGCTGGATCCGGTCCTGCGCGCGCCGATCTGTCGCTGTCGAAACCCGACCCCGCCGCCCGTCGTGACCACGACACCGCCGGAGCCCCACCATGCCCGTTCGTTCCTTGCCCGACCCCGCCAGCCTCGACCGCAACTGGCCGCTGGTCGCCGCCGGCGCGTTGCTCGGCTGCGTCGGCATCGGCGCGCTGTTCTCGCTGGCGGTGCTGCTGCAGCCGATGGGCGCTGCGACGGGCTGGTCGCGCACGGGGCTGTCGATGGCGATGACGCTGGCGTTCCTCGTCAGCGGCTTCGCGGGATTCGGCTGGGGCATGCTGAGCGATCGCGTCGGGCCGCGCGTGGTGGTGCTGGCCGGCGCGATCCTGCTCGGGCTGGCGCTGGTTCTGGCCAGCCGGGCGACGACGCTGCTGCAGTTCCAGCTGGCGTTCGGCGTGCTGCTGGGCGTGGCGGTGGCGAGCTTCTTCGCGCCGGTGATGGCTGCGACGGCGGCGGCGTTCGAACGCAGGCGCAACCTCGCGGTGTCGCTGGTGTCCGCCGGCGTGGGCGTGGCGCCGCTGACGATGTCGCCGCTGGTGGCCTGGCTGCTCATGCGCTACGGCTGGCGCGAGACCCTGCTGATCGTCGGCGTGCTGGCATGGGCGCTGACCGTGCCGGCGGCCTGGTTCGTCCGCGCGTTGCCGGCTGCGGCGCAGCCATCCGCGGGTGCGGACGAGGATGCCGACGGCATGACGATGGCGCAGGCGCTGCGCTCGAGGCCCTTCATCGTGCTGGGACTGGCGTTCCTCGCCTGTTGCGCCGCGCACTCGGGGCCGATCTTCCACACGGTCAGCTACGCGGTGGGCTGCGGCCTGTCGGTGACCACCGCGGTGACGATCTACGGCATGGAGGGCGCGGCGGGGCTCGGCGGGCGGCTGCTGTTCGGCGTGCTCGGCGACCGCTACGGCGCCAGGCAGGTCCTGGTGGCGGGACTGTGCGTGCAGGCGGTGGCGGCGGTGTCCTATCTCGCGGTCAGCGAGCCCGACGGCTTCTACGCGGTGGCGTTCGTGTTCGGGCTGGCGTACGGCGGCACCATGCCGCTGTACGCCTCGCTCGCGCGCGAGGCGTTCCCGCCGCGGATCCTCGGCGGGGTGATCGGCGCGATGACGCTGCTGTCGGGACTGGGGATGGCGCTGGGTCCGCTGGCCGGAGGCTGGCTGTTCGATCGCTACGGCAGCTACGCGTGGATGTACATCGGCGCGCTGCTGGTGGGATTGGCGGCGGCGGCGATCGTCACCTTTTTTCCCGGGGCCCGGCGGGCGTCCCCGCCCGTGACCGTCGGCGTCGCGCGGTGAGGCCCCGGGGTCATGCCGCGATGTGCGGCGGCGGGTCGGCCGGAACGGTGTTCAGCACCACCGCCATGCCGGCGCGCTGCGCGCGGTGGGCGCAGGCGCTGGCGTAATCGTTGGCGGCGGCGATGTCGCTGAAGTAGCCGTCGATGATCTGGTCTCGGGTGACCGCCCAGCCACCCTCGATGTCGCGCTGCACTTCGATCCGGACCGTGCCGTTCATCGACGAAACACCTTGCGTCTGGGGCGCGCATCGTAGTGGGCGCATCGTCAAGACGGTGTTGCCGAATCGAGAAATCTTGGTGACAACGCACGGCTGGCGTCTCAACGCGGTGCACTGCCCCGCCCCAGCCGGGCGCCCAGCACCGACGCGGCCGCCAGCAGTCCGGCCACCAGCAGCAGGGCAACGGCCAGCGAGGTGCCGTGGGCGGCGAATCCGATCAGCGCAGGTCCCGCGAGTACCCCGGCATAGCCCAGGGTCGTCACTGCCGGGATCGCCAGGTGCTCCGGCATGCGCATCTGTTCGCCGGCCAGCGAGAACATCACCGGGACGATGTTGGCGCAGCCCACCCCCAACAGGGCATAGCCGGCGAGCCCGGCGTGCAGGCCCGGGGCGACGACGGCCAGCGCGAGCCCGCATCCACCGAGCAGCCCGCCCGAGAGCACGATGCGCGCGCGACCCAGCCGGGCAACCAGCCGGTCGCCCGCCAGCCGCGTGGCCGTCATCGCGAGGTTGAACGCGACGAAGCCCCAGCCGGCCTGCGCGATGTCCACGCCCTTGGCCTCGTGCAGGAGCACCGCGCTCCAGTCCAGCATCGCGCCCTCGGCGAGGAAGCTCACGAAGCAGACCACGCCGATGGCGACCACCACGCCGCGCGGCACGGCGAACACCTTCGCATCGCGCGGCGCGCGGTCGCTTCGCCACGCCCCGGCCGAACCCGCGCACAGCAGCGCCGCGCAGGAGGCGATCGCGAGCGTCGTCGCGAAAATGCCCGCGCCCGCACCGAGCAGGAGGGTCGCGGCCAGCGCGCCGGCGAGGCTGCCGATGCTGTAGAAGGCGTGGAATCCCGACATCATCGGACGCCCGGCTTCGCGCTCCACCACCACCGCCTGGATGTTCATCGTGCAGTCCATCGCGCCGATCGCGGCGCCGAACAGCAGCAACACCGCGCCCAGCAGCCATGGGTCCGATACCCACGCCAGCAGCGGCAAGGCCGCCAGCATCAGCGCGGTGGAGGCCAGCATGACCCGCCGGCAGCCCTGGCGCGCGGCCAGGGCGCCGGCCAGCGGCATCGCCACCAGCGACCCCAGGCCCAGGCACAGCAGCACCAGGCCGAGCGTGGCGTCGTCGAGGCCCGCGCGCAGTTTCGCGAACGGCACCAGCGGTGCCCAGGTGGCGACGACGAACCCGGGGATGAAGAACGCCACGCGGGTGCCGCGCTGCTGCGCGCGGCGGTGATCGATGGTCAAAGGCGCTGCGGATCCTGCGGGGCCCGCCACCATAGCCGGCACCACGCCGTTGCGGAACCGGCCACGCCGCCCCCGGGTACGGCCTAGGACCGATGTGATGCGGCGTAGCCCGGGCAAGCGAAGCGCACCCGGTAGGCACCCCCTTCCCCGGCGTGCCACGCCCCCGACCGGCCCGATTCACCGCGCGCAATGCCCGCTTCGCGCACCGCACCGATTGCGGCACCATGGCGACCGCACACAGCGCCCGGGGGACTTCAATGCCGTATTTCCGATTCGCCGTCTGCGGCGCCCTGCTCCTCTCCAGCCTCGCCTGCGCCGCGCAACCCGCGTCGTTCGCGTGGCCCGGGGGTCAGCGCGCCGCGGTGAGCCTGTCCTACGACGACGCGGTGCCGTCGCAACTGGACAACGCGATCCCCGCGCTCGACCGCCACGGCCTGAAGGGCACGTTCTACCTGACCCTCGGTGCGGACACCGTGCGCGAGCGCCTGCAAGACTGGCGCGCCGCCGCGCGCAATGGGCACGAACTGGGCAACCACAGCCTGTTCCACCAGTGCTCGGCGAAGGGCCCGGGCCGCGAGTGGGTGCAACCGGAGCAGGACCTCGACGCCACCACCGTGGCGCAGATGCGCGCGCAGGTGGAACTGGCCAACGCCATGCTGCACGCGATCGACGGCAGCACCGAGTTCACCTACACCGCGCCCTGCGGCGACCGGCTCGCCAGCGACGGCAACTACATCGACGCGGTCGCGCCGCTGTTCCTCGGCATCAAGCTGGTCGGCGGCGCCGCGATCCCCGACATGCAGGCGCTCGACCGCTCGGCGGTGCCGGTGACGGTGCCAGTGGACATGTCGGGCGCCGAACTGATCGCACTGGTCGAGGAGGCCGGGCGCCTGGGCACGATGATCAACTTCACCTTCCACGGCATCGGCGGCGACCACCTGTCGATCAGCAACCAGGCGCACGGGCAGTTGCTCGCCTTCCTCGCCGAACATCGGGACCGCTACTGGACCGCCACCTTCCGCGAGCAGATGCGCTGGGTGCGCGATCGCCAGGCGCAGGCCGCCGCCGGCGACACGGAGATCAGTCCGCCGGCGCGATGACCCCGCGGCCCGTCGCCGCCCACCAGATGCCGCCGTAGAGGTGCTGCAGGTAGGTGGCGTCGTCGTAGGCCGCCGGCGGATGCCCCAGCGCGGTGGCGAACACGCGTCCGCCGTCGTAGGCGTGGTACCAGGCCACCGGATGCGCGTCGCCCATGCCGTGCGCGACCTGGCCGGGCCAGATGCGCGTCGGATCGTAGCTGGTCTCGTCCACCGACAGCACGGTACGCAGGCCCTCGACCAGCGGCGGCCCGAACTCGTACCACTCGTCGCTCCAGATCCAGCGCCGCGGCAGTGCGAAGGTGGCGGGAAAACCGGGATCCTCGACCCGGACCGTGGCGGTCTGCACCACCGGATGGATGCGGAACGCACGGCCGACCAGCTTCTCGAACCAGGGCCAGTCGCCGGGCGGGTTGAAGATCAGCGCGCGGTGCACCGCGACCACGCCACCGCCAGCCCGCACGTAGCGCTCCAGCGCACCGCGCTGTGCCGGGGCGAGTTCGTCGCCGGGCGTGTTGAGCAGCACGATCGCGTGGTACGGCGACAGGTCGCCGTCGAAGTGGGCCGTGTTCCATGCCCAGTCCAGGTCGAAGCCGTGGCGTCGCGCCATCTGCTCGAAACGCGGCTGCGCGACTACGGCGTAGTCGTGGTGGTAGCGGTTGGGCACGGCGACCACCAGCACCCGGAACTGGCCCTCGGCCCGGGCGGTGGGCGCCAGGCACAGGGCCAGGCACAGGACGAGCAGGGCGGCGACTGTCTTCATGCGTGCATGGTAGCGGTCGTCGCCGCGCCGCGACGCCTTCGCGCGATCCTCGCGCGGCCGCTGGGATGCTGCCCTGTGCCTTTTCCCCCTCCTCTCATGGATCGCCGCATGGCCCGCTCCCGCAAGCACGGTATCCGTGCCCTCTCGAACGGCATGCGCCTGGCCGAACTGGGGGTCGCCGCGCAGAGGGTCGCCTCCGCACGCATGACCCGGATGGCGCTTGCCGGTGCGTCGCCGTCGGCGCGCGATCGGCGCGAGTTCAACGGCATGGTCGTGGAGAAGCAGGTCGCCTTCGTCGAGTCCTGGGCCGCGATGTGGACCGAGGCCTGGCAACTGCAGGCCCGGCTCGCACTGTCGTGGATGACGGGCGCGCCCTCGCCCGCGCGGCAGGCGCAGATGCTGCAGGCGGGCCTGGACCGGATCGCCGCGCGGGGGCTGGCGCCGGTCCAGCGGCGGGTCCGCGCAAACGCAAGGCGCCTGCGGGGCTGAGCGCCTTGCCGGTTCGATGCGGGGGCGGCCGCAGGCGTGAGGTCGTTCACGGCGCCTGGTCCCGGCGCGCCGCTCGATCGCGGTGGAGGCGCGGCCGCAGCGCCAGCGTGACCTGCGGCTCCGACCCGCAGCTCCATCATACGGCTCGCGTCCGCCCGGCAACGGGCACCGGCCTTGCAGTGATGCGAACTCGCACCTGCCGCGGGCGCGCGCCGCCGGAGATCACGCCGCCGAGGGACGGCAGGCGTCCCGCACGGGATGCACCGGGGCGCCGGGAGCCATCGCTACAATGCGAGTCCGCCCGGAACATCCGGGCGTTTCGCCGGTCGAACGACGTCGGACAGGGGAAGGCGGTGCAGGCTGGCAAGATCCACTGGGTGGTCACGCTGAACCGGCGCTACCGGTCGCTGTTCTTCGCGCTCGGATTCGTGGTGCTCGCCACCCACCTGGCCTACCTGCAGGCCGGACCGGTGATGTGGACGCTGCTGGTGCTGCAGTTGCTGGCGTATCCGCAACTCGCGTACTGGCGCGCGGCGCGCGCGGAAGACTCGCTGCGCGCGGAGATGCAGAACCTGCTGATCGACGGCGTGCTGCTCGGGGCGTGGATCGCCGTCTGGGGCATGCCGCTGTGGATCTCGTTCGTGCTGTTCGTCGGCGTGTGCGTGAACGTGGTGATCTTCATGGGCATGCCCGGGCTGTGGAAGGGCATGGCGGCGGTCGGCGCCGGGGTGGCCGCGGTGGCGCTGGTCCAGGGCCTGTCGTTCCGGCCCCATACCGAACTGCACACCAGCCTGCTGTGCATCGCGCTGCTCACGTCCTACCTGCTGTTCTTCGCCAACGACGCCTACCGCCGCGGCGTCTCGCTGCGCGAAAGCCGGCGCCAGCTGGGCGAGCAGCTGGCCGAGATCACCAAGCTGCAGGCGCAGCTGCAGGAACAGGCGCAGCGCGACCCGCTCACCGGCCTGCACAACCGGCGCTTCCTCGACGAGGCGCTGGAGCGCGAGCTCGCGGCGTGCACCGCGGCGGGCCTGCCGCTGACCCTGGTGCTGATCGACATCGACCACTTCAAGCGCATCAACGACACCTACGGGCACCCCGCCGGCGACGAGATGATCCGGCAGCTGGCCGGGCTGCTGCGCGAGCGCGTGCGCGACGACGGCCTGATCGCCTGCCGCTACGGCGGCGAGGAATTCCTGCTGATGCTGCCCGGCACCACGGTGGCCGAGGCCGAGGCGCTGGCCGAGGACATCCGCGCGACCTTCGAATCGCTGCGCGTGGTCGCCGACGGGCAGGCGATGCGGACCACGCTCTCGATCGGCGTGGCCGGATTCCCCGAACATGGGGCGCGCGCGCAACGGCTGGTGCTCAGGGCCGACCACGCGCTGTACGCGGCGAAGCTGCGCGGGCGCAACCGGGTGGTGGTGTCGTCGGACGAGCTGGCGAGCGGGCGGGCACTGCCCGCGGCCGCGCACTGATCGCGCGGCCGCGCGCCGGTCACCGGTCGAGGCGGACGGTCCTTCCGCTGCGCGCCGAGGCGTAGATCGCCTCCATGATGCGCACGTCGCGCAGCCCCTCCTCGCCCGGCACCCGGGCCGGTCGTCCTTCGAGGATGGCGAGGGCGAAGTCGTCGAGCTCGGCGGCGAACAGGTCGATCGGCGGATAGCGGATCCCGACGCCGTCGCTGCGCCGCCCATGGTTGCCGTCGTAGAAGAACGCGGGGTCGAGTTCGAACCAGCCGCGTTCGGCATTGACCCGCAGGCCCTGGATGCCGGCGCCACGGTAGCTGGTGCTGCAGTGCGCGAGCACGCCGGAGGGGAAGCGCGCCGTCCAGGCCATGGTTTCGTCGACTTCGGCGAACTTCACCGGATCGGTCTTCGTCTCCATGGCGCCGACCTCGACCGGCTCCTCGCCGGTCAGGTAGCGCGTGGCCTGCAGCGCATAGATGCCCACGTCCATCAGCGCGCCGCCGCCGGCCAGCGCGTGCCGCAGCCGCCACTGGCCGGCGCGGCCGACATCGATCGAGAACCCGGCCTGCACCACGATCGGCGCGCCGAAGACGCGCTCGCGCACGAGGCGGATGCACTCGAGGTGGTGCGGGTCGTACTGGCAGCGGTACGCGGTGCCCAGCTGGCGGCCGGCGTCGCGGCAGGCGTCGATCATCCGCTGGCAGCGTTCGACCGACACTTCCAGCGGCTTCTCGCAGAACACGTGCTTACCGGCCCGCGCGGCGGCGATCGCATGATCGGCGTGCAGCGCATTGGGCGTGGCCACGTAGACGATGTCGATCGCGGGATCGTCGGCCATGCGGTGCATGTCGTCGTAGCGGTAGACGCTGCGGTGGGGCACGCCGTAGCGGTCCTGGAACCGGGCCACGCTGGCGGGCGTGCCGCTGACCAGCCCCGCCAGGCGGCAGTACCGCGTCTTCCGAAGGGCGGGCGCGATCTGGTGCTCGCCCAGGCTGCCCAGCCCGCACAACGCGACGCCGAGCATGCGTGGCCCGGTCATGCCGCCCGCCCTTTGCCGTCGTCCGCTACCGCCCTGCTGCAATCCATCGCGTCTCCGTGCGTGCGCGACGACCCGCATCGCGATGCGTCATTGTTTCCGCGACCGTGCGCCTGCGCAATGCGCCGATGTCCGCATCACGCAATGGTTGCCGATGCACCCATCTGCGCCGGTGGCGGCGCTGCACTGCAGCGGGAAGCGCGATGCGCGCGTGGGCATACTCTGACGCGCCTGCGGCTTCGCGCCGCCCCCGCCCACGGAGTTGCCGCATGAAGTCCTTCCTCGTCGCCGGACTCGGCCTGTTGCTGGCCGCATGCCAGCCCGCGCCGACAACCGCGCCGTCCGACGCCACGCCTTCGGCGCCAGAACCGCGACCGGCCCTGGTGGACGCGGCGCACATCGACGACGTGCTCGGGCGCTTCGTGAAGGAGGGCTCGGCGGTCGGCGTCTCGGCGCTGGTGTACGAACGCGGACAGGAAGCGTACTTCGGCGCGTTCGGCATGGCCGACCGCGAGGCCGCCCGGCCGATGGCGCGCGACACGCTCGCCCAGGTCTATTCGATGACCAAGCCGGTCACCGGCGTCGTGCTGATGTCGCTGTACGAGGAAGGAAAGTTCCAGCTCGACGAACCGCTGGCGACCTATCTGCCCGAGTACGCCGACGTGCAGGTGTACGCGGACGACGACGCCGATGGCCAGCCGGTCCTGGTTGCGCCGCAGCGGCCGATCCTGGTGCGCGACATCCTGCGCCATACCGCGGGATTCCCGGCCGCGTTCGAGCAGGACAGGCCGGCGCAGCTGTACCGCGACGCGCAGATCGACACGCGCGAGATCAGCCTGGAGGAAATGTCGAAGCGACTTGCGAAGGTGCCGCTCGCCTACCAGCCGGGCACGCGCTGGCTGTACGGGATCTCGGTGGACGTGCAGGCGCGCCTGGCCGAAGTGCTCGCAGGCAAGCCGTTCGCGCAACTCGTGCGCGAGCGTGTGCTCGAGCCCCTGCGGATGGGCGACACCGGCTACCACGTGGCGCCGGAACGGCGCGGGCGGATGGCCGCGATGTACGAGATCGCCGGCGACGGCTTCGAACGGCTGCCCGACGACACCGCGCTCGCGAACGCCTACCGGGAATGGCCGATGGCGCCGGGCGGCTACGGGCTGGTATCCACCCTGGACGACTACATGCGCTTCGGACGGATGCTGGTCGAAGGCGGCAGCCTCGATGGCACCCGCGTGCTCGCGGCCGACACGGTGGCGCTGATGGCGACCGATGCCCTGTCGGCCGACGTGACCGACCGTTCCTGGCTGCCCGGCAAGGGCCAGGTCGGCTTCGGCATCGACTTCGCGGTGCGCCACTCGCCGCCGGCGCACGAAGGCGAGGCCTCGGGCGCGGTCGGCGAGTTCTTCTGGGACGGCTATGCCAACACCCTGTTCTGGGTCGATCCGGAGCACGAGATCGTCGCCGTCCTCTTCACCCAGTACGTCCCGCCCGGCGGCACCGACCTGCACAAGGTGTTCCGGGATGCGGTGTACCACCGCGACGCGCAGGCCTCCTCCGCGGGCAAGGGGCCCGCACCGCAGCCCTGAGCCGCCTGCGCCCCGGCGACGACGCGGTTGTCACGCCGCGCGCGGCAGCTTGTCGCCATCCGCATCCAGGCGAGGCAAGGCGATGGCGAAGACGACCCGGGACGACGTGCTGGTACAACTGGACCGCGTGGATACCGCGCTCGAATCGGGCGGCGGCGACGCGGCGCAGGTGCTGCGCGACGCCGGCGACTGGCTGTCGGCACGCGCGGACATCGAACCCGCGGACGCGCTGTATTACCGCGAACGGCTGCAGGCGATCCGCGAGCGCCACGACGCCTGAGTTCCGCGCCCACCGGCGGGCGCGGAAAGTGCCTGCGTCGACCGGGCGCTGCGGCCTAGTCGCCACCTCGCGCGACGGGGCACGCCGGGCAGGCGTCCCCTGCGGGACCACGATCAGCGTCGGGAGGAAGCGGGCTTCTTCGTGGACTTCTTCGCCGGCTTCGACGCCCGCTTCGAGGCGGACTTCGCGGACGCCGTCTTCTTCGCGGCTGCCGTCTTCTTCTTCGCGCCGGGCGCACTTCTGGTGGCCGCCCGCTTCGCCGGGCCGGTCTTTCCGGAACGCGCCGTCGCTGCCTTTTTCGCGCCCGCCTTCTTCGCGGTGCCGGTGGCCGTCGACCGCTTCGACGACCGCTTCGTGGCGCGTTTCTTCGGCGCATCCTCGCTCGACGGCGGCTTGCGGCTGGTGCGCTTGCGCAGGTCGACGATCCGGTTCTCGCCCATCACCTCTTCCTTGCCGGTCACCCGCGCGACCGCGAAGGTCAGCGCCTTGCCGAGCCAGCTGCCGGGGCCGTCCCAGTACTCGATGGTGTCGACCGCGACCTCGATCAGGATCACGTTCGGATCGTCCTTGCCCTTGGGGAAGAACGCCTTCATGGCATCGTTCCAGAAGCGGTCGATCAGCGCCTGGTCGCGCACCGCGCGCGCCTCGCCGGCGATCGAAAGATAGGTATTGGCGTCCTTGGACGCGTAGGCGACATTGACCTTGGGCTGGCGGCGGATCTCGCCGACCTTGGGCGTATCGGCCTCGCTCATGAACCACACGCGCTCGCCGTCGAAGGTCGCGCACTGGGTCGAGAGCGGACGGCTCACGAGGTGCCCGCCCTTGCCGATCGTGGTCAGCATCGCGATGTCGATCTTGTTCATCAGCTTCGCGAGATGTTCGATTTCCTGCTTGCGTGTCGCCATGGGGCTCGCTCCGTGCACGTGGAAGTTGCGCAGTGTGGACACGCCGCGCGCGTGGAACGCGTGAAGGCGATGCGGCAAGGCGCATGCGTCTTGACGGCCCTGCGGGAATCGCATCCGGCCCGGCGCGTGCGAACATCGACGCCATCCGGACCGGAACATCGCAATGCACGATCCCGCCGATGCCTCCGCCATCGGGCACCTGTTCCTCTACGGCACGCTGATGCGCGGCGAACCCGCGCACGCGCGCTTCGCCCTGTCCGCACGCGCGGCATACGTCGGCGACGCCACGGTCGACGGCCGTCTTTACGACCTCGGCGGCTACCCGACCCTGGTACCGGGCGCGGGGCGGGTGGAAGGCGAAGTGCACCGCATCCTCGATCCCGGCCTGATCGCCGAACTCGACCTGTACGAAGCCTGCGATCCGGCGGACGAGGCGAACTCCGACTATGTGCGCCGGGTGGTGCGTTTGCCGGAGCACGGCGTGGACGCCTGGCTGTATTGCCACCGCGGCCCGCCGCCAGACGGCGCCCCGCTCCCGGGACCACGCTGGCGCACCCCGTCGCGCGACGCCTGAACGACGGGGCCCCGGTGACGAAGCGCACCACCACCCAGTTGCGCCTCAATGCTTCACTCTCTTTTCGTGAAGAGAGCAGAACCGGCAAGACCCGGAGGGCGCCGCACAGGATGTGCGGCGTTTTTCGATCGAGCCGCGCCCGACGCAACCAGAACGGCGTTACGGCGAACGCGCCGCCGCGCGCCTCGCCAATGAAGCGCCTTGCTCGGCCGCCGTTAACACCCCACCGCCGCATTCTTCACGCCTCCCTTCCCCGCGGGCGCTAGCGTGGCGCAAGCTTTCCACGGAGGTCCCGCATGACCCAGATCCTCTATGCCCAGGACGAGTCCGGCAACCGGCACAAGGTGATCCAGCGCGTGGAATCGCCGCAGCAGGGCGAGGAACACGAGGACCACGGCGCGGCGCGCCTGGTCTACACGCTCGACGACGGCAGTCCGGTCCGGCGGGTCGACAACGACACCTTCCAGATCGTCGACACCGGCGCGTACATCTCGGCGGTGAGCGACTGACATCCGGGCGCCGGCGCAATCGCGCCGGCCGTCACACGGTGATCGACTGGCTCAGTTCCTGCCAGCTCGGCGGCGTCGGCCAGTCGGCGTCGAGGTTGCCCTCGAGCACGCGGCGCAGGTCGCGGCGATCGAGCTGCGGAGCCACGCCATGCAGCAGCGCCAGCGCGTACTCGCGCAGCACCCGGCCACGCGGCACCACCGCCCAGGTGATGCAGTCCGGGATCTGCGTCGGCGCCGGCAGGATCCGCAGGTCCTCGTCCTCGCGCGGGCCGACCGCCATTTCGGCGAGCAGTCCCGCACCGAGCCCGGCGCGCACGTAGGTCTTGATCAGGTTGGCGTCGCGCGCGGTCATCGCGATCTGCGGTTCGACCCCGGCCGCGGCGAAGGCGCGGCGCATCGAGGAATCGGCCCGGGTCGAGGATTCGTAGCTGATCAGCGGGTGCTGCGCCAGTTCCGCCAGCGTGGGCGCCCGCCGCAGCGCGGCCAGCGGATGCGAGGCCGGCACCAGCAGCACCCGGCGCCAGCCGTACAGCGGCACCGCCAGGCCGCCACCGGGCGTGGAACCGGCGGTACTGATCAGCGCCAGGTCGGCGCCATCGTGCAGCAGCTGCAGCACCTCGGCGTCGCTCGCGGCCTGCAGGTCGACGTCGACCCGCGGGAACTCGCGCCGGATCGCGGCGATCACCGGCGGCAGCACGTAGCGCGCCTGGGTATGGGTGGTCGCCAGCAGCAGGCGGCCGCTGTACTCGCCGCGTTCGTTGGCGGCGTAGCTGCGGATGTTGGCGGCCTCGGCCAGGATCCGGCGCGCATGCTCGATCACGCGTTCGCCGGCCGGTGCGATGCCTTCGAGGCTGCGGCCCTTGCGCACGAACAGCTGGAAGCCCAGTTCGTCCTCGAGCTGCTTGAGCTGCTTGGACAGGCCCGGCTGGGTGGCGTGCACGCGCTCGGCCGCGAGCGTGATGTTGAGCCCGGAGTCGGCGATCGCGACGAGATAGCGCAGTTGGGTGAGGGTCATGCCGGGCGTCCACGCGGCACTGGTTTCCGCCGCAACTTCATCTTTCCATCCCGATTGAAAGATGGATGGTCGCATCATAGCCACGGTCGCAGGGGCTGTCCATGCGGCGTGGCCGGCCGCTTATGCCATCGCGGCATAAGCGCAGCACCGGTCGCCATTTCCACCGCCGCCCCTGCACTCGCTAGCGTCGCCTTCCGACAACCCGCCTTGCGCCCAATGCCCGAGACCCCCGCCAGCAATCGGCTGTTCCCGCTCTTCGCCGACCTGCGCGAGCGGACGGTCGTGGTCGTGGGCGGCGGCGCGGTCGCAGCGCGCAAGGTGGAGGCGCTGCTGGGCACCGGCGCGCGGATCGTGGTGGGGGCGCCGACGCTGGATCCGGCGCTGGCGGTCCTGGCCGCGGCCGGCGAAGTGGAACACCTGCCGGCCGAGTTCACGCCCGCCTGGCTGGACGAGGCCTGGTTGGCGATCGCCGCCACCGACGATGCCGGGGTGAACCGCGCGGTGGCCGAGGCCGGCGAAGCGCGTCGCGTCTGGGTGAACGTGGTCGACGACACGGCGCTGGCGCGGGTGCACCTGCCGGCGCGGGTCGAGCGCGGACCGCTGCAGATCGCCATCTCCAGCGGCGGTGGCGCACCGATGCTGGCGCGACTGGTGCGCGAACAACTGGAGACCCGGTTCGACGAATCCTTCGGCGCGCTCGCCGCCCTGCTCACCCGGCATCGCGAGCGCATCCGCGCGCGCTGGCCGGACACGGCCGCACGCAGGCGCGCGTTCGAGCGACTGCTGGCGGGTCCGTTGCAGGGCCTGCTGCGCAGCCGTCGCCACATCGAGGCCGAACGCGCCTTCGATCTCGCGCTCACGGAAGACGGCCACAGCACGACTGCGCGCGGCCGGGTCGCCTTGGTGGGCGCCGGTCCCGGCGATCCGGGCCTGCTGACCCTGCGCGCGCTGCGCCTGCTCAACGAAGCCGACGTGATCCTGCACGACAGCCTGGCCAGCGAGGACGTGCTGCAACTGGCGCGCCGCGACGCGCAGCGCATCGCCGTGGGCAAGCGCGCCGGCCACCACGCCACCCCGCAGGCCGACATCAACGCCCTGCTGGTGGAGCACGCCACCGCCGGCCGGCGCGTGGTGCGGCTCAAGGGCGGCGATCCGTTCGTGTTCGGCCGCGGCGGCGAGGAACTCGAGGCGCTGCGCGCCGCCGGCATCGACTACGAGGTGGTGCCCGGGATCACCGCGGCGGCGGCCTGCGCGGCCTACGCCGGGATCCCGCTGACCCATCGCGACCACGCCCAGTCGGTGCGCCTGGTCACCGCGCACGCCAGGGACTCGGGCGACACCCTCGACTGGCCGGCGCTGGCGCAGGAGCGGCAGACGCTGGCGTTCTACATGGGCGTGGCGCGGCTGGAGACGGTGCGCATGCAGCTGATCGCGCACGGCCGCGCGCCCGATACCCCGTTCGCCCTGGTCGAGAACGGATCGCGCCCCGAGCAGCGGGTGGTCGCCGGCGCCCTGGCCGACCTGCCCCGGCTTGCGCGTCTGCATGACGTGCAGGCGCCCGCGCTGCTGATCGTCGGCGAGGTCGCCGCACTGGCCGGCAGGCTGCACTGGTTCGGCGCTGCGCCGCTGGGCGATGCCGCCGCGCTGGCGCATGCTGCCTGACGCCCCTTCCAGGTCCCCTTCGCTTTCATCACCCCGAGGCACCCATGGCCCTCTACGACAACATCCTCGACACCATCGGCAACACCCCGGTGGTCAAGCTGCACCGGCTGCCGCCCGCGCACGTCACGCTCTACGCGAAGGCCGAGTCGTTCAACCCCGGCGGTTCGGTCAAGGACCGGTTGGCGCTCGCGATCGTGCTCGATGCCGAGGCGAAGGGCCTGCTCGCACCCGGCGACACCATCGTCGAGGCGACCAGCGGCAACACCGGCGTGGCCCTGGCCCAGGTCGCGGCCGCGCGCGGCTACCGGTTCGTGGCGGTGATGGTCGAGACCTTCTCGATCGAGCGCCGCAAGCTGATGCGTGCCTACGGCGCCCGCGTGATCCTCACCCCCGCCGCCGAACGCGGCAGCGGCATGGTGAAGAAGGCGAAGGAACTGGCGGAGCGCCACGGCTGGTTCCTGGCCTCGCAGTTCACCAATCCCGCCAACCCGGCCTACCACCGCCAGACCACGGCGGCCGAGATCCTGCGCGATTTCGCCGGCCGGCGCCTCGACTACTTCGTCAGCGGCTGGGGCACCGGCGGCACGATCACCGGCGTGGGCGAAGTGCTGAAGGTCGCGCGCCCGGAAACGAAGATCGTCGCCACCGAGCCCACCGGCGCCTCGCTGCTCGGCGGCAAGGAATGGACCCCGCACAAGATCCAGGGCTGGACCCCGGACTTCCTGCCCGAGGTGCTGAGCCGCACCGTGCACGACCAGCTGGTGCTGGTGACCGACGACGAGGCGATCGACACCGCGCGCCGGCTCGCCGCCGAGGAAGGCGTGTTCGTCGGCATCTCCGCCGGCGCCACCGTCGCCGCGGCGCTGAAGGTCGCGGCCGACGCGCCGGAAGGCGCGGTGCTGCTCGCGACCCTGCCCGACACCGGCGAGCGCTACTTCTCCACACCTCTGTTCGCGAACCTGCTGGAGGGGTCCGACGACGAGTGGCTTGCCGGCATCGAGGGCGCGCGGACCGGCGCCTGACGCGCATCCCCGTGGTTGAGGCGGTCGCGGCCCGCCCGCGCCGCCGCAGACGCATCGCCGCCACGCACGCCGCTGCTCCGCGCAAGCCCGCGACACGCGCTGACCGGCGCCGGTCCGCTCGCGCGACCGGTCCGCAACTCCCTTCTTCGGTCATCCCATGCGCTGCCCAGCCAAGCATGTTGCCGCTCTCCTGCTCGCCGCGCTCGCAGCCACGAGCGGGAACGCTGCCGCCGACGAGATCGAACTGCTCAACGTCTCCTACGACGCGACCCGCGGGTTCTACGCCGAGTTCAACGCCGCGTTCGCGAAGCGCTGGCAGGCCGAACACGGGCAGACCGTGATCGTCCGCACCTCGCACGGCGGCTCGGGCAAGCAGGCGCGGTCGGTGATCGACGGGCTCGATGCGGATGTCGTCGCCCTGGCCCTGGCCGGCGACATCGACGCGATCGCAGCCCACGCCGGCCTGCTCTCCGGAGACTGGCAGAAGCGCCTGCCGCACAACAGCGCGCCCTGCACCTCGACCATCGTGTTCCTGGTGCGCAAGGGCAATCCGAAGCGGATCCGGGACTGGGGCGACCTCGCCGGGTCCGGCATCGGCGTGATCACGCCCAACCCGAAGACCTCGGGCGGCGCGCGCTGGAACTACCTCGCCGCCTGGGCCTGGGCCTCGCAGGAGTACCGCCAGGCACCACGCGTGCTCGACTACCTGCGCACGCTGTTCGGCAACGTGCGGGTGCTGGACTCCGGCGCGCGCGGCGCGGCCACCACCTTCATCGAGCGCGGCATCGGCGACGTCCTGCTGGCGTGGGAAAGCGAGGCGCTGCTGGCGCTCGCCGATCCGGCGATCCGCGACCGCTTCGAGATCGTCTACCCGAGCCTCAGCATCCGGGCCGAGCCGCCGGTGGCGGTGCTCGATGCGAATGTCGACAGGCATGGTACGCGGCAGGTCGCGCTGGCCTACCTGCAGTTCCTGTACGCGCCAGAAGGGCAGCGCCTGGCCGCGAAACATCATTGCCGTCCGTCGCGACCGGCCTCCGTGCCCGCGACGGGCATCGCCCATTTCCGGCAGATCCCGATGGTCACCATCGATGGCGCGTTCGGTGGCTGGGCCAGGGCCCAGGAGCTGCATTTCGCCGACGGCGGCTTCTTCGACCGGATCTACCAGCCCAGATGACGCACGCACGCCTCCACCGCTCGCGCGCGAAACGCCGGGGTCACGCGGGTGGCCCGGGTGCGTCGATCGCGCGCGTTCCGGACACCATCGCGCCCTGGCGCTCGCGGGTCCTCAGGTCCGCCCCCCATTCCTTCTCCGGCCCACAGGCGCGCAGTTCCTTCTCCAACCGGCGTGAGTGCCGTCCTTCCATCCGCCTGCTCCAGCGCTTTTCGTCCCCCCGCCCGCTCGGACGCTTTTCCTTCTCCCGCTTGCGGGAGAAGGTGCCGAAGGCGGATGAGGGTGCTCCGCGGTCGCGCCGGGTGCGCGAAGCGCCACCGGCACCGGCCCTCATCCGGCCCTGCGGGCCACCTTCTCCCACAAGCGGGAGAAGGCCGCATCGAGGATCCGGAATGAATCGGATCAAACCCGCCGTGCAACTGATCGAGCCCGCCCAGAAGAGGTTCGAGCCAGCCGCGAGACCTGTCGGATCCGCCCTCGGCACCAGCGACCACCATCCCACGAACCGGGCAGACGCACCCGGATGAGCACGCTCGCCCTGCCCCTGCCACGCCCGCGCTGGCGGCGCCCGTTGCCCGGCTTCGGCCTGAGCCTGGGTCTGGGCATGGCCTGGCTCGGCGTGGTGGTGGTGCTGCCGCTGACCGCGTTGACCGTCCACGCCGCAGGGCTCGGCCCCGACGGCTGGATGGACGTGCTGCGCGACGGACGCGTGCAGGCGGCGTTGAAGGTGAGCTTCGGTACCGCGTTCGCCGCCGCGGTGATCGCCCTGCTGGCCGGCGCGATGGTGGCCTGGGTGCTGGTGCGCTACCGGTTCCCCGGCCGGCGCCTGCTCGATGCGCTGGTCGACCTGCCGTTCGCATTGCCGACCGCGGTGGCCGGCATCGCCCTGACCGCGATCTACGCGCCCAACGGCTGGGTCGGCCGGTTTCTCGAACCGCTCGGCATCCAGGTGGCCTACCAGCTGGCGGGGATCGTGATCGCGCTGGTGTTCATCGGCCTGCCGTTCACCGTGCGCACGGTGCAGCCGATCCTCGAATCGCTCGGCCAGGACCAGGAACAGGCTGCGGCCTCGCTCGGCGCCTCGCGCTTCACCACGCTGCGCCGGGTGGTGCTGCCGGAAGTGCTGCCGGCGCTGCTCACCGGGTTCTCGCTCGCCTTCGCGCGCGGCCTGGGCGAATACGGTTCGGTGATCTTCATCGCCGGCAACAGGCCCTACCGGACCGAGGTCGCGCCCCTGCTGATCACCATCCGGCTCGAGGAATACGACTACGACGGCGCGATCGCGCTCGCGGCGGTGATGCTGGCGGCCTCGTTCGCGTGCCTGCTGGCGATCAACCTGATCCCGCTGCTGTTCCGGCACGAGCGCAGGAGTCGCCGCGATGGCTGACCCCTCCCACGACCCGGGATTGCAGACGCCTGCCTGGTTGCGCCGGACGCTGGTCGGTGGCGCGGTGCTGGTGATGCTGCTGCTGGTGGTGCTGCCGCTGCTGATGGTGCTGGTCTCGGCCTTCGGCGAGGGCTTCGCCACCTGGTGGGCGGCGCTGACCACGCCCGATGCGGTCTCGGCGCTGCACCTCACCCTGATCACCGCTGCGATCGTGATCCCGGTCAACGCGGTGTTCGGCGTGTCCGCCGCCTGGGCCCTGGTGCGCTTCGAATTCCCGGGCAAGCGCGCGCTGCTGGCCCTGGTCGACCTGCCGTTCGCGGTCTCGCCGGTGGTCGCGGGCCTGTGCCTGGTGCTGCTGTTCGGCTCGCAGGGCTGGTTCGCCGGCCTCCTGCGCGAACACGACATCCGGATCCTGTTCGCGCGCCCGGGTATCGTGCTGGCGACGCTGTTCATCACCTTCCCGTTCGTCGTGCGCGAGCTGGTGCCGCTGATGCAGCAGCAGGGCAGCGAGGAGGAGGTGGTGGCGCGTTCGCTCGGCGCCAACGCCTGGACCATGTTCTTCCGCGTCACCCTGCCCAACATCAGGTGGGGCCTGCTGTACGGGGTGCTGCTGTGCGGCGCGCGCGCGATGGGCGAGTTCGGCGCGGTGTCGGTGGTCTCGGGCCACATCCGCGGACTGACCAACACCCTGCCGCTGCACATCGAGATCCTCTACAACGAGTTCGACAGCACCGCGGCCTTCGCGGTGTCGTCGCTGCTCGCGGGCCTGGCGCTGGTGACGCTGGTGCTGAAGTTCTGGCTGGAGGCCGCGCATGCCGACGGCCTCGCGAAGTCGCATCGCAGGCATTGAGATGACGGCCCCACCGCAACCCGACCATGCATCGCCCGCGGCGGCGATCAAGCCCTATCCGTCGCACGCCGCAGACGCGCGCCAGGGCCGGGCTGTCCCGCGGTCTCGCCGGGACGCAGACCGCCATCGCCCCTGGCGGGCGCGCATCCCGCTCGCCTCGCCTTCCACCCCTGGCCCCGCCTCGGAAACCTGACCATGCTGCTCATCCAGGACACCGGCCCACGACCGCATCGCGCCTCCCTTTCCGGCCACGCGGGCAGCGACGCCGACGCGGCGGGAATCGGCGATGATCCGTCCATGACCGGTCGCGGCCACGGCGTCGACCTGCGGATCGAGGGCGTCGGCAAGCGCTACGGCTCGACCGCCGCGCTCGACAGCGTCGACCTGCACATCGCCGCGGGTGAACTGGTCGCCCTGCTCGGGCCCTCCGGTTCCGGCAAGACCACCCTGCTGCGCGTGATCGCCGGCCTGCTGCCGGCCGACGCGGGCCGGGTGCTGTTCGGCGACACCGATGCGACCCGGCTCAGCCTGCGCGAGCGCAACGTCGGCTTCGTGTTCCAGCAGTACGCGCTGTTCCGGCACATGACCGTGGCCGAGAACATCGCCTTCGGCCTGCGCAGCCGGCCGCGCGCACGCCGGCCGGACCGGGCCACGATCCGGCGCCGGGTCGACGAGCTGCTGGCGCTGATCCAGCTGCCCGGCCACGGCGACCGCTATCCCGAGCAGCTCTCGGGCGGGCAGAAGCAGCGCGTGGCCCTGGCGCGCGCGCTGGCGATCGACCCGACCGTGCTGCTGCTCGACGAGCCCTTCGGCGCCCTCGATGCCAAGGTGCGTGTGGAACTGCGGCGCTGGCTGCGCCGCCTGCACGACCAGACCGGGCAGACCACCGTGTTCGTCACCCACGACCAGGACGAGGCGCTGGAACTGGCCGATCGCGTGGTGGTGCTGCGCGACGGGCGCATCGAGCAGGTGGGCACGCCGCGCGAGATCTACGACGCGCCGGCCTCGGCCTACGTGTTCGACTTCATCGGCCGCGCCAGCGTGATCGAGGGCATGGTCGCGGCCGGCCGCTTCTCGCCGCACGGGCAGGCCTTCGGGTTCGATGCCGCGGGGGTTGCCGACGGTCCCGCGAGGATGTACCTGCGGCCGCACGATGCGCAGACCGGTGCAGCGGGCGAGGGCCTGGAAGCACGGGTCTCCGCAGTGCATCCGCATGCCGGCCGGATCACGCTCGAACTGGCGCTCGCGGGCCAGGAACGGGCGCTGGAGGTCGACCTCGTCGCGACGCCCGGCACGCAGGTGCCCGCGCTTGGCGCAGTCACAGGCCTGCAGTTACCCCGCTATCGGGTCTATCCGCGATAGCGGCTGTCGAGGGAAATTCCGTGCGCCCAGCGAGTGCGGAAAAACCGTGCCGGGGCGTCCTGCCCGCGCTTCGACCGTGGCGCCGGCGTCCTTCCGGAAGACGGCCCGGCGTCCCGTTCGCGAACCCGCCTACGACCGCCCGTACACGTCCTCGTAGCGGACGATGTCGTCCTCGCCGAGATAGCTGCCGGACTGCACCTCGATCAATTCCAGCATCTCGCTGCCCGGATTCTCCAGGCGGTGCTTCGCGCCGAGCGGGATGTAGGTCGACTGGTTGGCGTGCAGTTCGAACACGTCGTTGTCGCGGGTGACGCGCGCGGTGCCGCGCACCACGATCCAGTGTTCGGCGCGATGCTTGTGCGACTGCAGCGACAGGCGCGCGCCGGGTTTGACCTTGATCCGCTTCACCTGGAAACCGGCGTCCTGGTCGATCGAATCGTAGCTGCCCCACGGCCGGTGCACCTCGCGATGCAGCACGGCGTGGCTGCGCTGGTCGGACTTGAGCCGCGCGACCACGTCCTTGACCTGCTGCACCCGGTCCTTGCGCGCGACCAGCACCGCGTCGTCGGTCTCCACCACCACCAGGTCGTCGACCCCGACCAGCGCCACCAGCCGCCGCGCATAGGCGTAGCTGTTGCGGCTGTCGACCGCGATCACGTCGCCGTGGCTGGCGTTGCCGTCGCCGTCCTGTTCGCTGACTTCCCACAGCGCCGACCATGAGCCGACGTCGTTCCAGCCGATGTCGACCGGCAGCACCCGGGCATCGCCGGTCTTCTCCATCACCGCGTAGTCGATCGAATCCGACGGACTGGCGGCGAAGGCGTCCCGGTCGAGGCGGATGAAGTCGCCGTCGCGGGTGGCGGCGTCGAAGGCCTTGCGCACGGCGGCGGCGATGTCCGGGCGGAAGCGTTCCAGCTCGGCGAGGTAGCGGGACGCGCGGAACAGGAACATGCCGCTGTTCCAGAAATAGCCGCCGGCATCGAGGTAGGACTGCGCGGTCGCCGCGTCCGGCTTCTCGACGAAGCGCAGCACGTCGCGCACGCCTTCGCCGGCTGCGGCCTGGATGTAGCCGAAACCGGTCTCCGGCGCCGAGGGCACGATGCCGAACGTGACCAGCGCACCGGCCTCGGCCGCCGGGATCGCCGCCTGCACCGCGGCGCGGAAACCTCCGGCGTCGCGGACCACGTGATCGGAGGGCAGCACCAGCAACAGCGGATCGCCGCCATCGGCCAGCGCCTGCAGCGCGGCCGCCGCGATCGCCGGCGCGGTATTGCGCCCCGCCGGCTCGAGCACGATCCGTGCGTGCTCCACGCCGACCAGGCGCAACTGCTCGGCCGCGAGGAACCGGTGTTCCTCGTTCGCGACCACGATCGGCGCGGCCGAGGCCAGCGGCGCGACCCGCCGCCAGGTGTCCTGCAGCATCGTCTCCTCGCCGGCCAGCGGCAGGAACTGCTTGGGATAGGCCTCCCGCGACAGCGGCCACAGCCGCGTTCCCGACCCGCCCGAGAGCAGTACTGGATGCAGGTTCGTCATCGCCTCTCTCGCCGGGAAATGCGCGGCAGTTTACCCTTTGCACGCCCGGCGACCGCCGGCGGGAGAGTCCATGGTTCAGCCCACCGCCCCGCAGACCCGCGACCAGCAGCGCCTGGCGTGGGTTCGCAACGCGCTGTCCGAGCCGGAGACCGGCCTGGAGCGCGCGTCCTTCGACGCCGACTTCCGCAGCTACTGGCGCACCACCGGCCGCAGCCCGAGCCTGGTGCTGATGGACGCGCCGCCGGAGCTGATGGACGTGCGGCCGTGGCTGGCGATCCGCGAACTTCTGCGCAGCGGCGGGCTGCGCGTGCCGGACGTGGTGGCGCAGGATCCCGACCAGGGCTTCCTGCTGCTCGAGGACCTCGGCCTCCACACCTACCTGCACGTGATCGATGCAGCCAACGCCGATGCGCTCTTCGACACCGCGCTGGAGCGCCTCGTCAGGCTGCAGTCGATCCCGGTACCGCCCGGCCTGCCCGCCTACGACGAGGCGCTGCTGCTGCGCGAACTGGGGCTGTTCGACGAGTGGTTCCTCGGCACCCATCTCGGCATCGCACTCGATGCCGACGAGCGCGCCTCGCTGGTCGCCGTGTACCGCACCCTGGTCGAAGCCGCGCTGGCGCAACCGCAGGTGCTGGTGCACCGCGACTACATGCCGCGCAACCTCATGCCCTGCGGCGAGGAAGTCGCGATCCTCGATTTCCAGGACGCGGTGCGCGGGCCGATCGGCTACGACCCCGCCTGCCTGTTCAAGGACGCGTTCCTGAGCTGGCCGGAGGAACGTGTCGCCCGCTGGCACGCGCGCTACCACGCGCTGGCGACGCAGGCCGGCCTGCCGGTGCCGCCGCTGCAGCGCTTGCGCCGCGACCTCGACCTGATCGGCGTGCACCGTCACCTCAAGGTGCTGGGCATCTTCGCGCGACTGCACCATCGCGACGGCAAGCCGAAGTACGTCGCCGACGCCCCGCGCTTCGTCGGCTACCTCGACGCGGTGCTGCCGCGGCATCCGGAGCTGCGGCCGCTGGCTGCGCTGGTCGAGGCGCGCGTGAAGCCGGCGATGGACGCGCTCGCGTCGGCCGACGCATGACGGCGCGCGCATGAAGGCCCTGATCTTCGCCGCCGGCCTCGGCGAGCGCATGCGGCCGCTGACCGACACGACGCCCAAGCCCCTGCTGCGCGCCGGCGACCGGCCGCTGATCGCCTGGCACCTGGAGCGGCTGGCCGCGATCGGCGTGGGCGAAGTGGTGATCAACACCTCGTGGCTGGCGGAACAGTTCCCGGCGACGCTCGGCGTCGGCCGCGCCTTCGGCCTGCGCATCACCTACTCGCACGAAGGCGCGGTGCCGCTGGAGACCGGCGGCGGCATGTGGCATGCGCGGGACCTGCTCGGCGACGCGCCCTTCATCGCCGTGAACGGCGACATCTGGACCGACTACGACTTCGCCCGACTGCCGCCAGAACCCGAAGGCGACGCGCACCTGGTGCTGGTCGACAACCCGGACCACCACCCGCGGGGCGATTTCGTGCTCGCACCCGACGGCAGGGTGCACGACGGCGACGGCGGCGCACCGCGGCTGACCTTCTCCGGCATCGGCGTCTACCGTCCGGACCTGCTGCGCACCTGGCGCAGCGTGGTGGGCGACACGACGGGTGCGCAGGAGACCCCGCCGCGTTTCCAGCTGGCGCCTCTGCTGCGGGCGGCGATGGCGCGCGACGCGGTCACCGGCGAGCGCCATGGCGGCGCCTGGACCGATGTCGGCACCCCGGAGCGCCTGGCCGAACTGGACCGCACGCTCGACGCGGGCCCGCTCCACGGCGCAAGATAGGTTCCGGATCGCACGCACGTTCTGGCGCGATCCCAGCCCCGCGGGTCCCCGGGCCCACCTGTCGAGACGAATTCGGTCGCGCGGGACGCAGTTGCGTCCCGTCCCCCCGGGACCGCTGCTGGAGGAGATTGATGACGACCACGTCATTGCTTCTGGTCGCCCGCGCTCCCGCGCTGGTCGAGGATGTCCCCGTGCCCGCGATCGTGGACGGCACGCCCCTGGTGATCGTGCGCCATGGCGAACAGGTGTCCGTGTTCCACGGCCTTTGTCCGCACCAGGGCAGCCTGCTCGCCGACGGCGAAGTGGTCGACGGGCACCTGGTCTGTCCCGGCCATGGCTGGCGCTTCGACTGCGCCAGCGGTCGCCGTGACGCAGGCACGCGCGCGTGCCTGCACCGTTTCACCACCCACCTCGTCGACGACGACATCGCGATCGACGCCGACGAGCTGCAGGCCTTCCATGCGCAGCGCGCCGGCAGTGCCGCGGCGACCCGTCGCTTCGATTCGCTGCCCGGCCCGCACGGCCTGCCGCTGGTGGGCAACCTGTTCCAGCTGCGCGAGACCGACCAGCACCTGGTGATGGAGGACTGGGCGGACGAGTACGGATCGATGTACCGGATCCGGCTCGGCGCCTACCGCATCCTGATGGTGGCCGACCCGGCCCTGGTCGAGGATGCGTTCAAGCGCAGGCCCGATACCTTCCGGCGCATGAGCACGGTCGAGGGCATCGCCCGCGGGCTCAAGGCCGCCGGCGTGTTCACCGCCGAGGGCGACGAGTGGCGGCGCCAGCGCAAGGTGGTGGTGCAGGCGCTGACCCACGGCCATCTCAAGCATTTCTTCCCGACCATGATGCGCATCGTCGCGCGGCTGCAGCGGCGCTGGGAGCAGGCCGCCGACGAGGGCCGCGAGATCGACCTGCTCGACGACCTCACCCGCTTCACCATCGACGTCACCTCGACCTTCGCCTTCGGCCAGGACCTCAACACCATCGAGGGCCACGAAGGCGCCCTGGAGCGGCAGATCGGCGAGATCCCGAAGGCGCTGTCGCGGCGCGTGACCGCGCTGGTGCCGTACTGGAACTACGTGAAGCTGCCGGCGGACCGCACGCTGGACCGCGCCCTGGTCGGCATCCACGACACGCTCGGACGCCTGATCACCGACGCCCGGCGCCGCCTCGCGGAGGACCCCGGGCTCGCCGCGCGCCCGGGCAACTACATCGAGGCGCTGGTGGCGCAGTCCGATGGCGGCGGCTTCAGCGACGAGGACGTCACCGGCAACGTGATGACGCTGATGCTCGCCGGGGAGGAAACCACCGCGCGTGCGCTGGCCTGGCTGATCCACTTCATGTGCGAGCGTGCCGACCTGCGCGACATGCTGCGCGCGGAATCCGACGCCCTGCTTGGCGACGACGAACTGCTGCAGGACTTCGCCACCCACCCGCGCATGGTGCGGATCGAGGCCGCCGCACTCGAGGCGATGCGGCTCAAGCCGGCCGCGCCGGTGCTGCGCCTGGAGGCGCTGCACGACACCGTGCTCGGCGACGTCGAGGTGCCGGCGCGCACGCCGGTGTTCCTGCTCACCCGCCACGCCTCGATCCGCGCGCAGGCCGCGACCGGGGCCGCTGCGTTCGACATCGAGCGCTGGATCAAGGCCGACGGTTCCGCGCTCGATGCGGGTTCGGCGAAGGCGTTCTTCCCGTTCGGCGCCGGCCCGCGCTTCTGCCCGGGCCGCTTCCTCGCGCTGCTGGAGATCAAGGGCGTGATCTCGATGCTGTGCCGCAACTTCGAGCTCGAACGCGCCGGCAGCGGCCCGGTCGAGGAGAAGCTGGTGTTCACCATGCGCCCGGACAACCTGGTGATCCGCCTGAAGCGGCGCGCGGGCACACCGCCCGCGGCATAGCCTTTCCGCTGTCATCCCGGGCGCAGCGAGGGATCTCCGGCAGGGCGCTCGATCCGACGGGAAGGCCACCGGAGGCAGATCCTTCGCTACGCTCGGGATGACAATCCCGATGGCCGCGTCACCCGGCCATCGCTCCGCGACAACGGGGCCTTCACCGCGACCCGTCCGTCCCCAGCACCTCGCGCAGGAACGGCACGGTGATGCGCCGCTGCGCGGCGAGCGAGGCCGCGTCGAGGCGGTCGAGCAAGGCGGCCAGGCCGGAGAGATCGCGCCCGGCGCGGCGCAGCAGCCAGTCGATCGCGGCGTCGTCGATCTGCAGGCCACGGCGTCGCGCGCGCAGGCGCAGCACCTCGCCGCGGCCGGCGTCGTCGAGGCGTTCGAGCACCAGCCGCGTGCACTGCGACAGCCGCGAGCGCAGGTCCGGCAGCACCAGCGGCAGCGCGTCGGGCGTGGCGCGGGCGGTGTACAGCAGGCGCCGCCCGGCGTCGTGCATGCGGTTGTGGAAGTCGAACAACGCCAGCTCGTCCGCACGCTGGCCGGACACCGCCTCCACGCCGTCGAGCGCCACCAGGTCGAAGGCGTGCATCGCCTCCAGCGCCTCGCGCAGCCGTCCGGCCATGCTGGCCAACGGCAGGTAGCCGACCCGGTGCCCGGCCGCGTCGGCCTCGGCGCATGCGGCCAGCGCGAGATGGCTCTTGCCCGTGCCCGCCGGCCCCGCCAGCAGCAGCGCGCGGTCGTCGCCGCCGCTCGCGAACGCCCGCAGTTGCGCCGCCAGCGCCGGATCGCCCGCGAACGTGTCCAGGCGCTGGTCGGGGGGGTAGCGCAACGCCAGCGGCAGTTGCGGCGAGGATGTCGGCATCGGACTCAGGACGCGTCGCGGCGGTCTTCGCTGGCCTCGCCGATATCGTCGTCGAGCACGATCCCGCCATGGCTGCGGTGGCCCTCGATCACGATCTTCGGCCGCTCGCCCGCATACAGGCGGCTTTGCGTGTAGCGTTCGTGGGCGAAGCGCAGCAGCACGTTGCCCACCGCCGCCACCGGCAGCGCGATCAGCATGCCGACGAAGCCGAACAGCTGGCCGCCGGCCATGATCGCGAAGATCACCGCCACCGGATGCAGGCCGATGCGGTCGCCGACGATGCGCGGGGTGAGGATGTAGCTCTCGATCAGCTGGCCGACGGTGAACACCACGCCCACCAGGATCAGCAGCTTGAGGTCGAAGCCCTGCGCCTGCACCAGCGCCGCCAGCACCGCCAGGACGATGCCGGTGGTCGCGCCGAGGTAGGGAACGAAGCTGATCAGCCCGGCCACGATCCCGATCAGCAGGCCGAGCTTGAGTCCGCCGATCGTCAGGCCGAGGGCGTAGATCGCGCCCAGCGCCAGCATCACGATGAACTGGCCGCGCAGGAACGCGCCGAGCACGTCGTCCGACTCCTTCGCCAGGCGCGAGACGGTGCCGATGTGGTTGCGCGGGATCATCGCCGCGACCCGCTCGACCAGCACGTCCCAGTCGCGCAGGAAATAGAAGGTCAGGATCGGCACCAGCACGATGTTGATGATCCAGGTCAGGAACGCGAAGCCGGAGCTGGACAGGTAGCCGAACACGGTCGCCGCGACACCGCCGGCCTGCTCCCAGTGCGCGCGCGCCAGCTCGATCAGCCGCTGCGGGTCGAGCCAGTTGGTGATCTCGATGCCGGTGCGCGCCTCCACCCACGGCAGCGCCGTGCCCATGAACCATTCGCGGTACTCGGGCAGGGCCTCGACCAGGGTGACCACCTGGCGCTCCACCATCGGCACCAGGATCAGCACCACCAGCACCACCAGCATCACCATCAGCACGAACACCAGGGTGACCGCGACTGGTCGCGAGCGGCCGGAGCGTTCCAGCCGGTCGACCAGGGGGTCGCCGAGCCAGCCCAGCAGCGCGGCCAGCACGAACGGCGTCAGGATCGGCCCGAGCAGTGCGACCAGCCACAGCGCGGCGAACGCGACCAGCCCCCACTGCAGCCGCCTGAGGAAGCGCGCGATGTCGGCGTTCGCGCTGGTGGGGGTCTCGTCCATGGGTTCGCGGCTCCGGCGGTCAGCGCAGCAGGTAGACCGGCGTGAGTTCGTCGCCGCCCTCGACTTCCAGCAGCACCGCCTCGTCGGCCATGCGGCGGAAGCCCGGCAGCCCGGTCAGCAGGTCGAGGTCGAGTTCCAGGCGGTCGGCGGTCGCTCGCACGGGACGGATCGCGCGCACCACCGACATGCGCTGCAGCGCCGCGGCCAGGCGCAGGTAGTCGCCGCCGCTGCGCACGCCGCTGAAGACGATGCGCTGCGCGACCGGCTGCGACGGCGCGGTGGCCTTGGCGTAGCGCTTGATCAGCGCGTCGGCGCCGCCATCGGCACCTGTAGCCAGCGCGCGCCGCGCGTCGACGTCCTCTTCCGACCAGCGCGACAGCACGCGGCCGTTGTCGACGAAGATCCAGTCGGCCTTCCAGCCGGCCCCGCCGCGGTAGAGCTTGCCGACCAGCTGCATCGGCGGACTGTAGCGCGCGGACAGGCGCGCGATCGCGGCCGTGTCGCCGCGCCAGATCGCACCGACCGCGGCCTGCTCGGCGGCGCTGCCGTTGGGCAGCCCCAGCCGGTAGCCACGCTCGCTCGCCCGCTGCAGCAGCGGCCGCGCCACGTTGTTGTGCTGCAGCCCGACCAGGCGCGGCCCCTTGCCGTCGTCGATCGCCAGCCACACCACCGGCTTGGGCCGCGGCTGCGGCCACACCGGCAGGCCCAGCGCGTCGACCAGGGCGTCGATGTCGTCGGGCTTGAAGCGCACCACCAGGGTGGTCCGGAAGCTCGGCGCGCCGCTCGCGCCCACGCTCTCGTCCTGGCGGTAGTCGAAGCCGTCCACGTACTGTTCGGCGCGGCGCAGTTCCTGGCCGATCCCGGGGCGGCTGGTGATCGCACGGTCGCCGGACAGCTTCCCGAACACCTGGGCCAGCGCGCGCGCGAAGGCGGTCTCGCGCTCGGACTCGGCCTGGCTGCGCACCGGTACCTCGGCCTCGTACACGCCCTGCGCCGACGCGCGGTCGCCCTCGACGCGCTGCGCCGCCGCGGGCGCCGCCAGCAGCAGCGCGGCCAGCGCCCACCCGATCATCCGGGTCCCTCGCACCACCAAGCGCATCCGATGTCCTTCCAGCAGCCAACCGTGTGAAATGGTGCCACAAAGCCCCTTCGCGGTTCCTGACGCCGCCACCGCCGCAGGTGTGACCGCGCCGCGGGCCGGCGCCGGCCGGCTGCTAGAATCGCGGGCCGACCGGCCTTCCGCGAGCATCCGTGACCACCCCCCCTCCCGGCCCGCACGGCCTGACCTATCGCGACGCCGGCGTCGACATCGACGCGGGCAACGAGGTCGTCGAACGCATCAAGCCGCTGGTCCGGCGCAGCCTGCGCCCGGAGGTGATGGGCGGCCTCGGCGGCTTCGGCGCGCTGTTCGACCTGTCGGGCAAGTACCGCGAGCCGGTGCTGGTCTCGGGCACCGATGGCGTCGGCACCAAGCTCAAGCTCGCCCAGCAGCTCGGTCGCCACGACACCATCGGCATCGACCTGGTCGCGATGTGCGTGAACGACGTGCTGGTGCAGGGCGCCGAGCCGCTGTTCTTCCTCGACTATTTCGCCACCGGCAAGCTCGACGTGGAGACCACGGTGGCGGTGGTCGGCGGCATCGCCAGGGGCTGCGAGCTGTCCGGCTGCGCGCTGATCGGCGGCGAGACCGCGGAAATGCCCGACATGTATCCGCCGGGCGAATACGACCTGGCGGGGTTCTGCGTGGCCGGGGTGGAGAAGTCGGAACTGCGCGACGGCTCCGCCGTGCGCGAAGGCGACGTGCTGCTCGGCATCGCCTCCAGCGGCCCGCATTCCAACGGCTATTCGCTGATCCGCCGGATCTACGACCGCGCCGGCCGCCCGGCCGGACTCGACGTCGGCGGCGTGGCGCTGGCCGACGCGCTGATGGCGCCGACGCGGCTGTACGTCAAGCCGATCCTGGAACTGCTGCGCGGCACGCACGGGCCGGCGATCCACGGCATGGCCCACATCACCGGCGGCGGCCTGACCGAGAACATCATCCGCGTGGTGCCCGAGGGGCTCGGCCTCGACATCGATGCGTCGTCGTGGCAGTTGCCGCCGGTGTTCGAATGGCTGCAGCGCGAGGGCAACGTCGCCCGCGAGGAAATGTGGCGCACGTTCAACTGCGGCATCGGCTTCGTGCTGCTGGCCGACCGCGACGCGGTCGCCGGCCTCGGCGGCGAGCTCGCGCGACTCGGCCTCGCCCACTGGCGGATCGGCGAAGTCGTCCCCGCGCGCGAAGGCGAGCGCGTGCGCATCGGCTGACAGCGGGGCCGGGAATGGGGAATCGGGACCCGGGAGTGGGCGAGGATGCCGCATCGGCGCGCGCCTCGGTGTCCGGCGCGCGGGATGCCGGCGATCTCCCGCCACCCGTCCCGAATACTCCGACATATCGCATCGCGATCCTCGCGTCCGGACGCGGCAGCAACCTGCAGGCGGTCCTCGACGCGATCGCGACCGGCACCCTGGACGCGACCGTCGCCGGCGTGTTCTCCGACCGGACCGGGGCGCCCGCGCTGCAACGCGCGCGCGCGGCCGGCGTACACGCCCAGGCGCTGTCGCCGCGCGACTACCCTTCCCGCGCCGCGTTCGACCAGGCGCTGTTCGCCCGGGTCGACGCGGTGGCGCCGGACCTGATCGTCTGCGCCGGCTACATGCGCCTGATCGACGCCGCCGCCCTCGCGTCGCGGGCCGGCCGCATCATCAACATCCACCCGTCGCTGCTGCCCGCGTTCAAGGGACTGCACACCCATCGCCAGGCGTTGCGGGCGGGCGTGGCCGAGCACGGGGCGAGCGTGCATTTCGTCACCCCGGACCTGGATGGCGGCCCGGTGATCGCGCAGGCCCGCGTGCCGGTCGAACCGGGCGACACCGAGACCAGCCTCGCCGCGCGGGTGCTGGCCCGCGAGCATCCGCTGCTGGTGGCGAGCCTGCGCCTGTTCGCGCAGGCGCGGGTGGCCCTGCATGAAGACCGCGTTCACGTCGATGCACGCGCGCTGACCGCGGCGCTTCAGCTGTCGTGCAACGACGCCTTTGCATGATGTCGGGCTTATGCGCCTGACCCCTTCCCTGCTTTCCGCATGCTTCGCCGCGACCGCCCTGGTTGCCACGGGCGCTTCCGTGCCTGCGCATGCCCTGGCCCTCCAGGCCACCGAGGCCACCGAGGCCACGCAGGCACCGACGCCAGCGTCCGGTTCTGCGTTGCAGCCATTCCTCGCCACCTACGAGGCGTGGTACGGCGGCAAGCCCGCGGGCAACGCGACCATGGAGGTGGTCCGGGACGACGCGGCCGCGCGCTGGCGCATCGACCTGGGCATCCGCGGCAACCGCGGGCTGGCCGGGATCGCGGGACTGAACCTTGAACAGAGCACCGTGTTCGACGAGGCCAACGGCATCTACCGGCCGTTGTCGCAGAGCACCGTGCGCAAGGCCGCGTTCTTCTTCAATCGCAAGGTCACCGGAACCTACGACTGGCATGCGAATACCGCGCGGTGGACGGGCGACCTCGACAGGGATCGCCGTGCCCCGCTGCCGATCCGCTACGGCGACATGAGCGGGCTGCTGATCAACCTCGCGGTGATCCGCGATGCGCAGCCGGGCAGGAGCCTGCAGTACCGCTTCGTCGACGGTGGCCGGGCGCGCGACTATGCCTACCAGGTCGCCGCCCGGACCGAAACGGTGACCGTGGCCGAACTGAGTTACGAGGCGCTGCGGGTCGAACGCACCAACGGCGGCAACGACGAGACCATCTTCTGGATCGCCGACGGGGTGCCGACCCCGGTCCGCATCCTGCAGCGCGAGGATGGCGAGGACGCCATCGACCTGCGCCTGGTCGAATACCAGACCGCACAATGAGAACGAGGATTGCCCCCATGCTCCGAACCCGTTTCCGTACTCCCGCGATCGCAGCCCTGCTCGCGCTCGCCAGCGCGCCGCTGGCCGCGATCGAGCCCTTCACCGCCGATTACGGCGCCCAGTACATGGGCATGCAGGCCGACGGCCGCATGACCCTGGCGCCGGCGGGCGACAACCGCTGGAAGTACAGCCTCGAGGTCACCGGCGCCGGGGCGCGGCTGGCGCAGAGCACGGTGTTCGAGGCCACGGGCGGGCAGTGGCGCCCGCTGTCGGGCAACGATTCGCAGGGCGGCGAATCCGGGCTCGCGGCGATGCTGGTCAAGAAGCGTTCGGTCAACGCCACCTACGACTGGGACAGCGGCAAGGCCACCTGGGACGGCGACGTCAAGCCTGACCGTCGCGGACCGGTGAAGCTGCAGGCCGGCGACGTCGACGGCATGCTGATGAACCTCGCGCTGGTGCGCGACTTCAAGGCCGGCAAGCCGCTGAGCTACCGTCTGGTCGAGGACGGGCGGGTCAAGCGCCAGGCCTTCAGGCCGGCGGGCACCGAGGACATTTCGGTGGCCGGCAAGACCCGCAAGGCGACCAAGGTCACCTGGAAGGACGACAATCGCAGCATCACCGCCTGGATCGTCGACGATCTGCCGGTGCCTGCGCGCATCCTGCAGCAGCGCGACGGCCGCGACCATATCGACCTGCAGCTGAAGTCGCTGCACTGACCCTGCGTGCCACGCAGGCGGCGACGGCGCAGGCCGTCGTCGTGCGGTCCTCCCGACCCGGCGTAATCGCTGACCGCGTTCGGAACGCGGGCGAGTCCATGAGGCGGCGGTCGAGGAACGGCGGCAGCCACCTGCCAGGCAGCAGTCTTATTGCGGCGTCGAACCCTTCCCGCCGTCTTCCCCGAACTCGACCCGGCATTCCACCCGGAACGGCGCCTCGCGATCGCGCAGGCGCACGTAGCGGCGACAGGTGCGCGGGCCGTCGCGGGTCTCGTCGACCGCGATGATCGTGTAGCCCTGCAGGATTTCGGCGCGGCTGGCCACGCCGTCGTCGTTCCAGTCCATGCCCTCGGGCGCGGTGCCGTTGAAGCCGGCGATGCCCATCAGGCGCAGGACCAGCATCGCCACCAGCACCAGCACCACGACCGCCAGCAGCACCTTGCGCCTGGGCGGGAAGCGCGACTTCGTCTTGTTCACGCGCGCCACCTCACGACACCCGCCGGATCCGCGCGCCCAGCCCCGACAGCTTGCGCTCGATGCGCTCGTAGCCGCGGTCGAGGTGGTAGATGCGGTCGATGGTGGTCTCGCCCTCGGCGACGAGGCCCGCCAGGATCAGCGAAGCCGATGCCCGCAGGTCGGTCGCCATCACCGGCGCCCCGCTGAGCCGGGCGACGCCGGTCACCGTGGCGCGATGGCCGTCGATCTGGATATCGGCACCCAGGCGCATCAGCTCGTTGACGTGCATGAAGCGGTTCTCGAAGATCCGCTCGTCGATCGTGCCCGCGCCCTCGGCGACACAGTCCAGGGCCATGAACTGCGCCTGCATGTCGGTCGGGAAGCCCGGGTGCGGCTCGGTGACGATGTCGACCGCGCGCGGCCGGCGGCCGCGCATGTCGACTCCGACGCGATCGCCGTCGATGCTCACCTCCGCACCGGCCTCGCGCAGCTTCGCGAGCACCGCTTCGAGCGTGTCCGGCCGCGCATGCGTGGCGATCACGTGGCCGCCGGTGATCGCGCCGGCCACCAGGAAGGTGCCGGTCTCGATCCGGTCGGCGATCACGTCGTGGCGCGCGCCGTGCAGCGCGTCGACCCCGTGCACGAGGATGCGCGAGGTACCGGCGCCCTCGATCCGCGCGCCCATCGCCGAGAGGCAGGCGGCCAGGTCGACGATCTCCGGCTCGCGCGCTGCGTTCTCGATCGTGGTGGTGCCCTCGGCGAGGGTCGCCGCCATCAGCACGTTCTCGGTCGCGCCCACGCTGACCATCGGGAACTGCACGTGGCCCCCGCGCAGCCGTCCCGCGCGCGCCTTGATGAAGCCGTGCTCGACCACGATCTCGGCGCCCAGCGCCTCCAGCGCCCTGATATGCAGGTCGACCGGACGCGAACCGATCGCGCAGCCGCCCGGCAGCGAGACTTCCGCCGCACCATGCTTCGCCAGCAGCGGCCCGAGCACGAGCACCGAGGCGCGCATGGTCCGCACCAGTTCGTAGGGCGCCAGGTGGCTGTCGACGGTGCGTGGGTCGACACGCACGATCCCGCCTTCGATGTCGTGTCCGATGCCCGCGCCGAGGCCGCCCAGCAGGCGCGCGGTGGTGCGCACGTCGTGCAGGTGCGGCACGTTGCCGATCTCCATCGGTGCATCGGCCAGCAGGGTCGCGCACAGGATCGGCAGCACCGCGTTCTTGGCGCCGGAAATCCGGACCTCTCCCTCCAGCGGCACCCCACCGGTGACGACGATCTTGTCCATCAGCCGCGTGCCGCTTCGTCGGGCGTGAGGGTCTTCAGGGCGAGCGCGTGGATCTCGCCGCCCATGCGCTCGCCGAGCGTGGCGTACACCATGCGGTGACGGGCCAACGGCAGTTTCCCGGCGAAGGCCTCGGACACGACCAAGGCTTCGAAATGCACGCCGTCGTCGCCGGAGACCTCGACACGGGCGCCGGGCAGTCCCTGCAGGATCAGATCGCGGATGAAATCGGGGTTCAAGGGGGATTTCCTGCTGAAGCGGGCATGAGCCCGGCGCCGGCCGCGTGGAACGGGCGGGCCTTTTGCGCCGGGAAGCGCCTAAAATGAACGGATTAGGTTAACGGAAAGCCGGTCCACCGGATATGGCCACGCACGGAACATCGCCCCGCGAAGCACCCGCCGCAGAACCGGCCCTCGCCGCCAGTGGCCGGCGCGTGTTCGAGGTGGAGATGCGAGGCCTGGAGGCCGTCTGCGCGCGCATCGACGGCGCGTTCTCCCGGGCCTGCGAGCGGATCCTCGGCGCGCAGGGGCGCGTGGTGTGCACCGGCATGGGCAAGTCCGGCCACGTCGCGCGCAAGATCGCGGCCACGCTCGCCTCCACCGGCACCCCGGCGTTCTACATGCACCCGGGCGAGGCCGGCCATGGCGACCTGGGCATGGTCACCGATGCGGACATCCTGCTGGCGGTGTCGTATTCGGGCGAGACCGACGAGATCCTGATGCTGCTGCCCGTGCTCAAGCGCCAGGGCAACGCCATGCTGGCGATGACCGGCCGGCCAGGGTCGGCGCTGGCGCAGGCGGCCGATGTGCACCTGGACATCAGCGTGCCGGAGGAAGCCTGCCCGCTGCACCTCGCACCGACCGCCAGCACCACCGCGGCGATGGCGATGGGCGATGCGCTGGCGGTCGCGCTGCTCGAGGCGCGCGGCTTCACCGCCGACGATTTCGCGCGCTCGCACCCGGCCGGCGCGCTCGGCCGGCGCCTGCTGCTGCACATCGCCGACGTGATGCACACCGGCGACGACGTGCCGCGCGTGCCCGCCGACGCCTCGCTCGGCGAGGCGCTGCTGGAGATGAGCCGCAAGCGCCTGGGCGTGACCGCGGTGGTGGACGATGCCGGGCGGCTGCTGGGATTGTTCACCGACGGCGACCTGCGCCGCACCCTCGGAGACCGGCGGGTGGACGTGCATGCCACGGCGATCGGCGACGTGATGACCCGCGACCCGGTCACCATCGGCAGCGACGCGCTCGCGGTCGAGGCCGCGCGGCTGATGGAAACCCGCAAGATCAACGCCCTGCTGGTGCTGGACCGGGACCGCCGCGTGGTGGGCGCGCTCAACGTCCACGACCTGCTGCGGGCACGGGTGGTATGACCCGTTCCCCGATGGGCGAACCCTGATTCGCCGCAGGTAAAGGCAGGATGCGGTTTCCTGACCTCTCCCGCCTTCCCCCTTCCGGACACTCCCCACGTGCCCCACGCCACCCCCGCCTATCCCGACGAGCTCGTCGCCCGCGCCGCGAAGACCCGCCTGGTCGGTTTCGACGTCGACGGCACGCTGACGGACGGGCGCCTGTGGTTCGACGAGGACGGGCGCGAATCCAAGGCCTTCCAGGTGCTCGACGGCCAGGGCCTGGTGCAACTGCGCAGGGCCGGGATCGCCGTGGCCTTCATCACCGCCCGCAACAGCCTGGTCGCCGCCAACCGCGCACGCGAGCTGGGCGCCGAACCCCACGTCGACTGCAAGGACAAGCTCGCCTGCCTGGCGGGGATCGCCGCGCGCATGGAACTGTCCATGGACGAGGTGGCGTTCATGGGCGACGACCTGCCCGACCTGGACGTGCTGCGCGGGGTCGGCTTCGCCGTCGCGCCGGCGAACGTGCACCACTGGTTGCGCGGTGAGGTGCACTGGGTCACGCCCTCGCGCGGCGGCGAGGGCGCGGCGCGCGAATTGTGCGACCTGATCCTGCACGCGCAGGGCCGCGTCGATGCGCTGCTCGACGGACGCCGCCGATGAACTGGCGGCTCGCGGTCATGCTGCTCCTGCTCGCCGGCGCGCTGCTGAGCGGCTGGTTCGCCTGGCGCTCGCACCAGCCGGAGGCCCCGGAGGCGTCGACCGAGGCGCGCTCGGACTTCATCCTGCGCGATTTCGAGGTGGTGACCCTGGACAGCGACGGCCGGGAGTCGTTCTCGCTGCGCGCGCCGGAACTGCGGCAGACGCCCGGCGCCCGCACGCTGGAGCTGGTGACGCCGCTGTTCCTGATGCCCGACGAGCACGGCAGCCGCTGGGAAGTGCGCTCGAAGACCGGCTGGGTCAACGAGAAGAGCACCCTGGTGAAACTGCGTGGCGACGTGGTCGCCGACAGCCCGGTCGGCGCGAGCCGTCCGACCGTGCTGCGGACCGAACAGCTCGACATCCGGCCCGAGGACAACCGCGCCACGTCCAGGGCCGTCGTGACCATCACAAGCCCCGGCACTACAATGCGCGGTACCGGGATGGAGGCCGATCTGGCCAGCAAGCGCATCCAGCTCCTGTCCAGAGTGAGCCTGACCAATGACCCGACACGCCGCTGAGCTCGTCCTGGCGATCGCCGCCGCCTGCTGCGCGGGCGCCGCGCTGGGCAAATCCTCCGACCGCCAGCAGACCATGCAGGTGGAGGCCAACAAGAGCGACTGCACGGTCACCGACTCCGGCCCCTGCGTGCTCACCGGCAACGTCCACATCGTGCAGGGCTCGCTGGTGATCGATGCCGCGCGCGCCGACATCCGCCAGGGCGACGGCGACATCCAGAGCGCGAAGCTGAGCGGCTCGCCGGTGCGGCTGAAGCAGCAGATGGACAACGGCGGGACCATGAACGCCACCGCCGCCCGGGTCGACTACGACCTGCAGCAGGACACCGTGGTGTTCATCGGCGGCGCGGTGGTCCAGCAACCCGGCCGCGGCAGCATCGCCGGCGAACGCATCGTCTACAACATGCGTACCGGCCAGGTGCAGGGCGGCGGCGGCGGCGACGAAGGGCGCGTGACCCTGCAGTTCGAGCCGCGCAACCGCGCGCCGGCGGCCGAGGCCGACACGGAAGAGCAGGACTGATGCTCGTCGCCGAGGGGTTGCGCAAGCGCTACCGCCAGCGCGAGGTCGTGCGCGACTTCGGGCTGACCCTGGATGCCGGCGAGGTGGTCGGCCTGCTCGGCCCGAACGGCGCCGGCAAGACCACCTGCTTCTACATGATCGTCGGCCTGGTGCCGGCCGACGAGGGCCGGATCGTGCTCGACGGCCGCGACATCACCGCCGAACCCATGCACCAGCGCGCCAGGCGCGGCGTCGGCTACCTGCCGCAGGAACCCTCGGTGTTCCGCAAGCTCAGCGTCTCCGACAACATCATGCTGGTGCTGGAGCTGCGCGAGGACCTGGACCGCGCCGGCCGCCGCCGGGAACTCGACGGGCTGCTCGACGAATTGCAGATCACCCATGTCGCCGACCAGATCGGCGCCAGCCTTTCCGGCGGCGAGCGGCGGCGGGTCGAGATCGCCCGTGCGCTGGCGGCGCGGCCGCGGCTGATCCTGCTCGACGAACCGTTCGCCGGCGTCGATCCGATCTCGGTGGTGGAGATCCAGCGCATCGTCGAGCACCTCAAGCAGCGCGGCATCGGGGTGCTGATCACCGACCACAATGTGCGCGAAACCTTGGGCATTTGCGACAGGGCGTATATCCTCAACGAGGGAAGCGTGCTCGCGCAGGGGGCTCCGGACATGCTTCTCGCCAATCCCGACGTGCGCCGGGTCTACCTCGGAGAGTCCTTCCGTCTGTAGCCGTGCACGTCGTCCAGGGGATCCGCGGGACGATGAAGCCACGCCTCCAGACATCGCTGGGTCAACACCTCGTCCTGACGCCGCAACTGCGCCAGGCGCTGCACCTGCTGCAACTGCCGGCGATCGAGCTGGAAGCCGAGATCGCAGCTGCGGTCGAAAGCAACCCCCTGCTGGACTGGGCGGAGGACGCGCCGGCGCTCGCGATCGACGGCAAGCCGGCGGCGGGCGAAACGCATGCCGCCGGGGACGGGGATGCGCACGGGGACCGGGACGCCACCCGCGACGAGCGCGGCAACGGCGAGGACTGGGAGCGACCAGAGGACGGCTGGCAGGAGGGCGGCGGCTTCGAGTACACCGGGTCCGGCGGCCGTGGCGACGACGACGAGAGCGACCCGGCCAGCCGCATGGTGCAGTCCGAGACCCTGCGCGACCATCTGTGCTGGCAGTTGCACCTGGGCCACCTGTCGCCGCGCGACCGCCGTATCGGCGCCGCCCTGATCGACGCGATCGAGGACGACGGCTACCTGCGCGCGCCCTTCAGCGAGATCGCCGCGGCCCTCGACCCGGAGCCCGCGCCGGGCGACGACGAGATCCTCGCGGTGCTGCGCCAGATCCAGCGCATGGACCCGGTCGGGGTCGGCGCCCGCGACCTTGCCGAATGCCTGTGGATCCAGCTCGACACCCTGCCGCCCGACACACCCGGTCGCGCGCTGGCGCTGACCATCGCCACGACCCTGATCGACCGGCTGCCCAAGCTCGGCGCACGCGGCGTGTGCGACCAGCTGGGCTGCAGCGCGGACGAGGCCGACACCGCCCTGCACCTGCTGCGCTCGATGGACCCGCGCCCGGGCTCCCAGGTCGGCGACGTGCCGGCGGACAGCTACGTCGTGCCCGACTGCGTGATCGTCCGGCGCAACGGCCTGTGGCAGGCGATGCTGGCCACCAGCTCGCTGCCGAGGCTGACCATCCACCAGGCCTACGAACGCATGATCCAGACCACCGCGGGCGACGATGCCGGATATCTCAAGGGTCGCCTGCAGGAGGCGCGCTGGCTGCTGAAGAACCTGGAGGCACGCGGCGAGACCCTGCTCAAGGTGGTGCGCTGCCTGATCCGCCAGCAGTCCGGCTTCCTCGAGTTCGGCGCGCGTGCGCTGCGGCCGCTGACCCTGCGCGAGGTCGCGGCCGAGATCGGCATGCACGAATCGACGGTCTCGCGCGCGGTGGCGCGCAAGTACGTGCACACGCCCCGCGGCACGCTGGCGCTGCGCGACTTCTTCGCCTCGGGCATCGACACCGACGGCGGCGGCGAGGCTTCGAGCGTCGCGATCCAGCAGATGATCCGCGGTCTGATCGAGGCCGAGGACCCGCGCAAACCGCTGTCCGACGCGCGCCTGGCGGAGTCGCTGAAGGCCTCCGGGGTGCCGGTCGCGCGACGCACCGTGGCCAAGTACCGCGAGGCCCTGCACATCGCCGCGTCGCACGAACGCATAAGAATCGATTGAAGCGCGTTCCGTGCGCCATGTCCATGATCCGGACGCTCGCCGGCCCCGCGCGCCTGCGTTAACCTGTTTTCAACCCGCAGCGACCCGTTTCGGGCGATGCTGGAGTCCCCCAGACAGGAGGCAGCGCATGCAGATCGAGACCTACGGCCACGACATCGACGTGACACCCGCCCTGCGCGAGTACGTGGACAGCAAGCTGCAGCGCCTGTCGCGCCACCTCGACCGTCCGTTCGAGGTGCGCGTGCAACTCAGCCTCGACAAGCCCAACCACAAGGCCGAGGCCAACCTCGTCCTGGCCGGCAAGGCGCTGCACGCCGACGCCAGCGCGATCGACATGTATGCCGCGATCGACCTGCTGGCCGACAAGCTCGACCGCCTGCTGATCAAGCACCGCAAGAAGCAGGTTGACCACCACCGCGGCGAGAATGCCGCCCGCGACGGCAGCTTCGGCTGAGCACGAGGCGCCCCACCCCATGCCCTGGACCGACCTGCTGAGCGCGGACCGCATCGTGATGCTGGTCGATCCGGGCAGCCCCGCGCAGGTGCTCGACGCCGCCGCGCGCCTGCTGTCCGATGGTTCGCCGGCCTCGACCCGCGTGCTGGCCGACGCCCTGCGCCAGCGCGAGCGCCTCGGCAGCACCGGCATCGGCCACGGCGTGGCGATCCCGCACGCGCGCAGCTCGGCGTTCCACGCGCCGCGCGGCGCGTTCCTGCGGCTGGGGCGGCCGGTCGACTTCGGCGCGCGCGACGGCGAGCCCGTCGACCTGGTGTTCGCGATGAGCGCCACCGACGACATGCCCGAGCAGCACCTGCATTACCTGGCCGGTGTCGCCGAGCGCTTCGCCGACCCCGGGTTCCGCGACCGCCTGCGCATGGCGCGCAGCCTCGAACGACTGCGCCGGGTGCTTCTGGCCCCCGCGCCGGCCGCGAACGCCGCGTGAGCCGTCGCCGGTGAACCAGAGCCTGACCGCCCTCGACCTGTTCGAGCAGCAGCACGAACGCCTGCACCTGCGCTGGCTGGCCGGCCAGCAGGGGCAGTCGCGGGTGCTCGAGTCGGTGGAGACCAATGCCCGCCGTCCGTCGCTGGCCGGCTACCTCAACATCATCTATCCCAACAAGGTGCAGATCCTCGGCACCGAGGAACTGCACTGGCTCGACGGGCTCGACTCGCGGCTGCGCTGGGAAACCATCGAGCGCGTGATCCAGTACCGGCCGCTGGCGCTGGTGATCAGCAAGAACCAGCCGTGTCCGGAAGACCTGCGCCGCGCCGCCGAGGAAACCCAGACGCCGCTGTGGACCTCGCCCAAGCGCGGCCACGAACTGCTCAACCACCTGCAGTACCACCTGGCGCGCGCGCTGGCGCCACGGGTCACGCTGCACGGCGTGTTCATGGAGGTCTACTCGATCGGGGTGCTGATCACCGGCGAGTCGGGTTCGGGCAAGAGCGAGCTGGCGCTGGAGCTGATCACCCGTGGCCACCGCCTGGTGGCCGACGACGCGCCCGAGTTCACCCAGATCGCGCCCGACGTGCTCGACGGCACCTGCCCCGACCTGCTGCAGGACCTGCTGGAGCTGCGCGGACTGGGCGTACTCAACATCCGCCAGATGTTCGGCGACACCGCGGTCAAGCGGAACAAGTACCTGCGCCTGATCGTGCACCTGAGCCGGCCCAACGCCGAGCCGCAGTTGCACGAGGACGGCATGGTGCGGCTCACCGGCGACCTCGGCCTGCGCCGCGTGCTCGACCTCGACGTGCCGATGATCACCCTGCCGGTGATGCCCGGCCGCAACCTGGCGGTGCTGACCGAGGCCGCCACGCGCACCCACATCCTGCGCGCCAAGGGCATCGACCCGGCCGCGGCGTTCCTCGCGCGCCACTCCCACTTCCTCGAAAGCGGCGAGGAGTCGACGGCGCCATGAACGCCCGCGCGCAACCCTCGGCCAACGACGCCGGCGGCCGGCCCGCCGCCTCGCTGCTGATCGTCACCGGCATGTCCGGCGGCGGCAAGACGGTCGCGCTCAACACCTTCGAGGACCTCGGCTTCTACTGCGTCGACAACCTGCCGGCGGAACTGCTGCCCGAATTCGTGCGCGCCGCGACCCACACCGACCGCGCCGAGCAGAAGCTCGCGGTCGGCATCGACATGCGCAACCGCGGCGACCTCGCCAGCCTGCCGGAGTGGCTGTCGGCGGTGGGGGCGATGGGACTGGATCCGCAACTGGTGTTCTTCGACGCCACCGACGCGATCCTGCTCAAGCGCTACGCCGAGAGCCGGCGGAGGCATCCGCTGACCCACCTGGGGCTGGCGCTGGCCGATGCGATCGCGCTCGAACGCCAGGCGCTCAAGCCGCTGCGCGCGCTGGCCGACATGGTCGTCGACACCAGCGAGCTCAACGTCCACCAGCTGCGGCACCGGGTGATCACCGAACTCGGGCTGGGCCAGGATTCGTCCCTGTCGCTGCTGTTCGAGTCCTTCGCCTACCGGCGCGGCCTGCCCGCCGACGCCGACTTCGTGTTCGACGCGCGCAGCCTGCCCAACCCGCACTGGGACCCGCGGCTCAAGCCGCTGTCGGGACGCGACGCCGCGGTACGCGCCTACCTGGAGGCACGGGCCGAGGTCAACGAGTACGTGGCCCAGGTGTCGGCGTTCCTCGACACCTGGTTGCCGCGGATGCAGTCGGGCACCCGCAGCTACGTGACCGTCGCGTTCGGATGCACCGGCGGCCGCCACCGCTCCGTCTACCTCGCCGAAACGCTCGCCGAGCACGCGCGCGAACGCGGCTGGACCGAGGTGGCCACGTTCCACCGCGAGCTGGACTGACTCCCTCGGCCGCGCTCGCGCGCTGCGCCGGCGCGGCGGGCACCGGATGCGGGTCGCCTGGCGGTCGTCGCTAACCGGGTGTCACCGCCGTCTGCTAAGTTGGCGGCATGGCCGTCGGCATCCTCCTTCTCACCCACTCGGGCATCGGCAGCGCGATCGTCGCGGTGGCCACGGGCATGCTGCGCGGCAACCTGCCGCTGCGGCTGGAATCGTTCGAGGTGCCGTTCGAGGCCGACCCGGACGCCCTGCTGCCGCAGGCCAGCGCCGCGATGCGCCGGGTGGACGGCGGCGACGGCGTGCTGATCCTGACCGACCTCTACGGCGCCAGCCCGAGCAACCTCGCCGCCCGCCTGTCCAGACTGGGCACACCGTCACGCCGCGTCTCCGCACTGAGCTTGCCGATGCTGCTGCGGGTGATGAATTATGCTGAACTCCCCCTCGAGGAACTCCCCGCCATCGCCGCCGCGGGCGCGCGAAACGGGGTGATCCTCGGCGACGCCTGAGGCCGATGATGACCGAACGCGAACTGCTCATCGCCAACAAGCTCGGCCTGCACGCGCGCGCCACCGCCAAGCTGGTCCAGGTCCTGTCGGGGTATCGCAGCAACGCGACCCTGGTCGCCAAGGGCCGCGAGGTCAACGCCAAGAGCATCATGGGGGTGATGCTGCTCGCCGCCGGGTACGGCACCAGCGTGGTGCTGCGCATCGAGGGCGAGGACGAAGCCGCCGCGATGGAGGCCGCGGCCGCGCTGTTCGAACGCAAATTCGACGAGGGCGGCTAGGGACCGCCAGCGCCATCGGGATCGCCCACGCGAACGGCCGTGCGTGGCAAGGAAGGATGAGGAAAGTATGTCGCTACATGCCCGAACGATGACGCGGTTGCAGCTGCGTCCGGTTGCGGTCCGCCGCAACCCGGCCGGTTCCGACCCCGGCGGCCGGCCCTAGATGCGGCACCCCCTCGCCGGCCATGGCGCATCGCGGGGCAATGCCCTCGGACGTGCCCGGGTCCGGCTGCCGCATGCGTTGGAAGTCGCCGAGGAACACGTCGCCGCCGACGCGGTCGAGGCGGAGCTGCGGCGGCTGCATACCGCGATCGACGCGGTGCGGGTGGAAATGCGCAACATGCGCGAACGCCTGCACGGCGCGCTCGCGCACGAGGTCGGCGAGTTCCTCGACCTGCACACCCTGCTGCTCGACGATCCGGAGCTGCTGCAGGGCCTCGACGACCTGGTCCGCAAGGGCCGCTACGGCGCCGACTACGCCCTGCGCCTGCAGCGCGACCGGCTGGCGGCGGTGTTCGAGGGCATGGACGATCCCTACTTCCGCAGCCGCGTCGAGGACATCGACCACGTCATCGGCCGGGTGCACGCGATGCTGCACAAGCGCGAGGCCGACCTGCAGGGAGTGGCCGGCGAGATCCTGGTCACCGACACCGTCGCGCCCGCGGAGCTGAGCCAGCTGCAGGCACAGGGGGTGATGGCGGTGGTCACCGCCGGCGGCAGCGCGCTGTCGCACAGCGCCATCCTCGCGCGCAGCCTGCACCTGCCGCTGGTGGTCGGCGCCCCGCTCGCGCTGCAGCAGGTCAACGACGGCGACGTGCTGCTGGTGGACGGCGGCAGCGGCCAGATCATCGTCGAGCCCAATGCCGCCGACCTGCGCGACTATCGCGCCCGCGTACGCGAGGAAAAGCGCGAGCGCAAGCAGTTGCATCGGCTGCGTCGGGAACCCTCGCGCACGCTCGACGGCGTCGACATCCGGCTCTGGGCCAATGCCGAGTCGCGCGAGGACGTGACCAGCGCGCACGCGCTCGGCGCAGCCGGCGTCGGCCTGTACCGCACCGAGTTCCTGTTCCTGCAGCGCAGCGAGCTGCCGGACGAGGAGGAACAGTTCCGCGCCTACCGCGACGTGGTGCTGGGCATGACCGGGCGCGCGGTGACCATCCGCACCATGGACATCGGCGCCGACAAGGCCGATCGCACCGGCCTGGCGCTGAGCGACGAACCCAATCCCGCGCTCGGGCTGCGCGGCGTGCGCCTGTCGCTGGCGCGCGCGGACGTGTTCGAGACCCAGTTGCGCGCGATCCTGCGCGCCTCCGGCTACGGTCCACTGCGGGTCCTGGTGCCGATGATCAGCGGCCGCGAGGAGGTGGTCGCAGTCGCCTCCCTGCTCAGGCGCATTGCCCGCGACCTGCGCAGCGAAGGCCACGAGATCGCCGAGCACGTGCCGTTCGGCGCGATGATCGAGGTCCCCGCGGCGGCGCTGGCGCTGCCCTGTTTCATCGGCGACGTCGATTTCATCTCGATCGGCACCAACGACCTGACCCAGTACCTGCTCGCCGCCGACCGCGGCAACGATGCCCTGGGCGAACTCTATTCGCCGCTGCACCCGGCCATGCTCAGGCTGCTGCACCAGGTCATACGCACCGCGCGCACGCGCGGCAAGCCGGTCGCCGTGTGCGGCGAGATGGCCGGCGACGCGCTGCTGACGCCGCTGCTGCTGGCGCTGGGGCTGGAGGAGTTCAGCCTGCATCCGGCGACGATGCTGGAAGTACGGCGCGCGGTCCGCGCGCAGCGGCTCGACGCGCTGCGCGCGTCGGCGTCGGCCCTGCTGCGTTGCCGAGACCGCGAGGCGATCCTGCGCTGGCTGCAACGCGTGCCACCGGCAGCGTCCTAGCCGCCCCCTGCTGCCCGATGCCTGGTGCGTCCGCCTGGCGGCGCATGTGCGCCATCGCCTCACGGGGCGACGCGAGGGTGGGCATCGACCGGCCGGCGGGCGATAATGCGCGCATGAACGCCTGATCCGCCGCGTCTTCCGGCGCGGCAGCCCTTCGCCCACCGGAGCCGCGCGCATGGCCGAAGCCGTCCGCCACGACAAGACCGCGCGCCAGCTGCGCCTGCTGTCGGACGCGCTCGACAGCGGCCGCCTGGGCCCGGTGCGGCGCCTGGTCAACACCCTGGCGCCTGCCGAGATCGGCAACCTGCTCGAATCGCTGCCGCCCGACAAGCGCATGGTCGTGTGGGGCCTGGTCGATCCGGAGGACGACGGCGAGGTGCTGGTGCACGTCGGCGACGAGGTGCGCGAAAGCCTGATCGCGGACATGGACCAGGACGAGCTGGTCGCCGCGGCGTCGGACCTCGACATCGACGACCTCGCCGACCTGGTCGAGGACCTGCCCGACGCGGTGATCGACGAGCTGCTGCGCTCGATGGACCGCGACAACCGCGAGCGCCTCGAGCAGGTGCTGTCCTATCCCGAGGACACCGCCGGGCGCCTGATGAACCCGGACGTGGTGACGGTGCGCGCCGACACCACGGTCGACGTGGTGCTGCGCTTCCTGCGCCTGCGCGGCGAACTGCCCGACCATACCGACCATCTGTACGTGGTCAACCGCCGCCACCAGCTGATCGGCTGGGTGGCGCTGCAGGACCTGGTCACCCGCGACCCGGGCACGCCGATCAACCGGCTGATGGACGACGAGCTCGAATCGCTGCACGTCGACGCCTCGGCCGAACAGGTCGCGCGCCAGTTCTCCGACAACGACTGGGTCTCCGCGCCGGTGGTCGACGACGGCAACGTGCTGCTCGGCCGCATCACCGTCGACGACGTGGTCGACATCATCCGCGAGCAGGCCGAGCACCAGGCGCTGGGCGCCGCCGGCCTGGACGAGGACGAGGACCTGTTCTCGCCGATCCGGCGCGCCGTGCGCGGACGCGTGGTGTGGCTGGGCATCAACCTGCTCACCGCGTTCCTGGCCGCCGGCGTGATCGGCCAGTTCGACGCCACCATCGAGCAGATCGTCGCCCTCGCGGTGCTGATGCCGATCGTCGCCGGTATCGGCGGCAATGCGGCGGTGCAGGTGCTGACGCTGATGGTGCGCGGCATCGCGCTGGGCCAGGTGGGCGCCAGCAACGCCGGCATCCTGCTGTGGAAGGAGCTGCGCGTGGCGCTGATCAACGGCCTGCTGATCGGCGGCCTGGTCGGCCTGGTCGCCCTGTTGTGGTTCCGCTCCTGGTCGCTGTCGCTGGTGATCGCCGCCGCGCTGGTGATCAACTTCTGCTCGGCCGCCCTGGCCGGCGTACTGCTGCCGCTGCTGCTCAAGCGCATGCGCGTCGACCCGGCGGTCGCCGGCACGGTGGTGGTGACGGCGGTCACCGACGTGATCGGGTTCTTCAGCTTCCTCGGACTGGCCACGGTTATCCTGCTGCACTGATGCCAACCGGAGCACGCCCATGCGCCTGGGTACCCTCGGAGGTCTGATGCTGGCCGCCATGCTCGCCGGCTGCGCTTCTGCGCCACAGCGCGGGGAGCGGGGCGAATTCTTCGAGCGCGAACTGGCGGTCGACGGCCGCGTGCATCGCTACCAGGTCTTCGTGCCGGCACGCGCGGCCGCGCCGGGCAAGGCGCCGGTGGTCCTGTTCCTGCACGGCTCCGGCGAGCGCGGCGACGACAACCGGCGCCAGGTCGCGGTCGGGCTGGGACCCTACGTGCGGTCCCGGGCCGAAGATTTCCCGGCGATCGTCGTGTTCCCGCAGGCCCCGGAAGATAGCGAGTGGAACCAGCTCGCCGATGTCGCGTTCGCGCAGCTCGACGCGGCGACGCGCGAGTTCGGCGGCGATCCCGACCGCACCTACCTGACCGGACTGTCGATGGGCGGCTACGGCGCCTGGGAACTGGCGTTGCGCCAGTCCTACCGCTTCGCGGCGGTGGTACCCGTCTGCGGCGGGCTGGTGCATCCGCGGCGGCCGTCGATGGCGGTCACCGGGCTTGCCGATGAGGTCGATCCCTATGCCGCGGTGGCGCAGCGGCTGCGCGGGATGCCGGTCTGGATCTTCCACGGGGCACAGGACGACCTGGTGCCACCGGAGTATTCGCGGCGGCTCGACGCCGCGTTCCGCGCCGCCGGTGCGGCCGACGTGCGCTACACCGAATTTCCCGATGCCAACCACAACAGCTGGGACCCGGCCTATGCCACGCCGGAACTGTGGGCCTGGCTGTTCGCGCAGCGGCAACCGAACGCAATGCGATTGAAATAGGGTTCTTCTCCCATGTGGGGGAGAAGTGATCTGCGATGGAGAACTCCCCGTCCGGACTTCCGATCGCCGCCGCGCCTTGGCGCCCGGGGATCGCTTTCCGCCCGGTCAGGGCCGCTGTGCGGCCCGGCCCGGCGCAGAGCGCCGTGCGTTCGCGCGGATGCGCAGCGTGCCGCGCGAGCGACCCACGCTCACCCTGCCCTGACTCGCGCGCAGAACATCCATTTTTTGCTTGGCGCGCTCCCCGGGCGCCAGGACGCGGCTCGTAGTGGCTTTGGCCGCGCAGCGGTCTGACAGATCCGAGTAGCAACCCCGGCCCGGAACGACCCCGGCAGCAAGCCCGGGTCCAATCTCCGGGAACTTGGCCCGGCCCCCTCACGTGGGAGAAGAACCTGAAATAGGCGCGGAGTCGGCCGGTCGGGCGTCCGCGTTCACGACGCATGGATGGAACCCGGCGGCGGCCTCAGCCTGCACCCGTGCCGACCGGTCCCGCGTTGCTGGATGCAGCGACGTGCTCGCGCAACGCGCGCCGCGGATCCGCCAGCCCTGGCTTGGTCAGGCGAGCAGCGCCTCCAGCACCGCCATCCGCACCGCCACGCCGTTCGCCACCTGCCGCAGGACCAGCGACTGCGCGCCGTCGGCGACCTCGTCGGTGATCTCGACGCCGCGGTTCATCGGCCCGGGATGCAGCACCACGGCGGCGGGCGAAGCGCGTCGCAGGCGTTCGCGGGTCAGGCCGTAGTCGCGATGGTAGTCGTCGAGCGAGGCGACCAGGCCTTCCTCCATGCGCTCTCGCTGCAGGCGCAGCATCATCACCGCGTCGACGCCGTCGAGCGCCGCGTCGAGGTCGTGGCTGACGATGCAGCCCTCCAGCGTGGCGTCGGCGGGCAGCAGCGCGGCCGGGCCGCAGACCCGGATCTCGCCGGCACCGAGGGTGCGCAACGCGTGCAGGTCCGAGCGCGCGACCCGCGAATGGCGGAGGTCGCCGACGATCAGGAAGCGACGCGGGGAAAAATCCTCGCCCAGCGCCTGGCGCAGGGTCAGCATGTCGAGCAGGCCCTGGGTGGGATGCGCGCTGCGGCCGTCGCCTGCATTGACCAGCGCGGTCCCGGGGTTGGCCGCGGCGGCGAGATCCGCCACCTCGCCGTCGATCGAGTGGCGCACCACGAAGCCCCGCACGCCCATCGCCTCGATGTTCTTCAGGGTGTCGCGCGCGGTTTCGCCCTTGGTGGTCGACGAAGTCGCGGCGTCGAAGCCGAGTACGTCGGCGCCGAGCCGCTGGCTGGCGCGCTGGAAGCTCAGGCGTGTGCGCGTGGACGGTTCGAAGAACAGGGTACAGACCGCGCTCCCGGCCAGGGCGCCGCGCGCGTCGGCGCCTCCGGCGAAGCCGTCGGCGCGTTCCAGCAGCGCGCACAGGGTCGCGCGCGGCAGGCCTTCGAGGGTGAGGAGGTGGCGCAGGCGGCCGTCGGCATCGAGCTGGTCGGTCATGGCCGTATTGTCGGGCAAATCGCCCCCGTCGTAGCAGTCGGGGGCGCCTCCGCTGCATCACCCGCCGGGGCGTGCGCGCGGCTCGCCTCGCCGCGGTGCGCGGGGGCCTAGAGCGGAGTCGCGTCGCCCGGCGCGGCGACCCAGCGTTCGACGATGACCGCGGCCGCCACCGCGTCGAGCGCCGCCGCGTCGCGGCGCCGGCGTCGTCCCTGCGCGCGGTCCAGGGCAAAGCGCTGCGCCGCCTCGATCGAACTGGCACGCTCATCCATCAGCACCACCGGCAGGCGGTAGCGCGCCTGCAGATCGGCGGCGAAGGCACGGGCGCGGGCGCGGATCGGCTGGTCGCCACCCTCCAGGGTCATCGGGTCGCCGACCACCAGCCCGTCCGGGCGCCATTCCCGGTGCAGGCGGTCGATCGCCGCCCAATCCACCTGCTCGCCGTGGACGTCGACCACCGCCAGCGCGCGCGCGCCATGGCCGTAGGCGCTCCCCACCGCTACGCCGATCCGGCGCGCGCCCACGTCGAAGCCCAGCACCGTGCCGTCGACGCGGATCGTGTCCGCGCTCATGCGTGCCCCACGTGCCCCGCGATGCGCATCAGGTCGACCCCGATCTCGCCGGCCGCCGCCTGCCAGCGCTGGTCCAGCGGCAGCGAGAACAGGATCTCCTGCCGCACCGGCGCGGTCAGCCAGCTGTTCTCGGTCAGTTCGAACTCCAGCTGGCCGGCCCCCCAGCCGGCGCAGCCGAGCGCGACCGTGGCGTTCGCCGGCCCTTCGCCGGATGCGATCGCCTCGAGGATGTCGCGCGAGGTGGTCACCGAGAGGTCCGCGGCGACGGCAAGGGTGGAATCCCAGGTGCTCGCGCCGTCGTGCAGCACGAAGCCGCGCTCCGGATGCACCGGGCCGCCCGCGAGCACGCGCTGCTCCACCAGCTCCGGATCGTCGGACGCGATGCCCATCTGCCGCAGCACCTCGCCCAGGGTGAAGTCGGAGGCGCGGTTCACCACCACCCCCATCGCACCGTCGTCGTCGTGCTGGCAGATCAGCGCCACCGTGCGCGCGAAGCCGGGATCGGCCAGCGTCGGCAGGGCGATCAGCAGCTGGTTCGCGAACGAGGACGAGAGTGAGGGCATGCGGCCATTCTAGGCCCTGCGCCGCGGCGGCGCGCCCACGGGCAGGCAGGTGTTCAGGCGAGGCCGAACTGCTGTTCCTCGGGCGTGGCCAGGCGCACGTCCACCACTTCCACCAGCGCCTCGACCGTGCGCCCGGCCAGCGGGTGGTTGCCGTCGACCGTGATCGCGTCGCCATCGACCGCGGTCACCACCACGTCCAGCGGCCCGCGCGCGGTCTGCGCGGTCAGCTTCGCGCCGACCGCCGGTTCCACCGAGGCCTGCAGCCTGTCGCGCGGCAGCGTCTGCACCAGCGCATCGTGGCGGGGGCCGAAACCGGCCTCCGGCGCGATCGTCACCCGGAAGGTGTCGCCCGGCGCCTTGCCGGCCAGCGCCTGTTCCAGGCCGGGCATGATGCTGCCGGTGCCGTGCATGTACACCAGCGGCGCATGCCCATGGGTGGAGGTGATGGCCTGGCCCTGCTCGTCCTGCAGCGTGAAGTGGACGGTGGCGATGCGGCGGTCTGCGATGTCCATGGCGAAGCCCGTGATGCGCGAAGCCTCCATGTTGGCGCGGACGCGGGAGCCGGGGCAACCCGGTGCCGCCCCGGGGTCGCGCCCGCTATGCTGGTGCGATGAGCGGCTACTGCGACATCGCCCCGGGTCATCCCGTGCACGGGCCCTACCACGACACCGAATACGGGTTCCCGCAGCGCGACGAATCGGCGTTGTTCGAGCGCCTGCTGCTGGAGATCAACCAGGCCGGCCTGAGCTGGGAGACGATCCTGAAGAAGCGGGAGGGGTTCCGCCGCGCCTACGCCGGCTTCGACGTCGACACCGTCGCCGCCTACGGCGACCGTGACGCCGAACGCCTGCTGGCCGACCCGGGGATCATCCGCAACCGCCTCAAGGTGGCCGCCGCGATCCACAATGCCAAGGTGGTCCGCGGCCTGCGTGCCTCCCACGGCGGCTTCGCCCGATGGCTCGATGCCAACGTCCACGATGAATCCGGCAAGCCGCGCGACAAGGCCTCGTGGGTGAAGCTCTTCAGGCAGACCTTCCGCTTCACCGGCGGCGAGATCACCGGCGAATTCCTGATGAGCCTGGGTTACCTGCCCGGCGCGCACCGGCCCGATTGCCCGATCGCCAGGAAGATCGCGCGCGCGCGGCGTGCGGCATAGGAGCGACGAGCCGCTCCCGACGCCCCGGTTGAACGGGAAACCGGGAAACTCACGCCCCGCAACGCATTCCGGCCGCTCGCGCGGCCGGAATCGAAATCACCACGACGGGGTCTGGACTCAGCCCTTCACCGCCTCCTGGTAGCGCCGCTCCACCTCGTTCCAGTCGACCACGTTGTAGAACGCGGCGATGTAGTCCGGGCGGCGGTTCTGGTACTTCAGGTAGTAGGCGTGTTCCCACACGTCGAGGCCCAGGACCGGCGTATTGCCGGAGCCCACGCCCTTCATCAGCGGGTTGTCCTGGTTGGCGCTGCTCTCGACCGAGAGCTTGCCGGACCTGTCGACCGACAGCCACGCCCAGCCGCTGCCGAAGCGGGTCAGCGCCGCCTTGGTGAAGGCCTCCTTGAACGCGTCGAAGCCGCCGAGGTCGCTGTCGATGTGCTTGGCGACGTCGCCGCTCGGCTGGCCGCCGCCCTTGGGCGACATCACGGTCCAGAACAGCGAATGGTTGGCATGGCCGCCGGCGTTGTTGCGCAGCGGACCTCGCTTGTCCTCGGGCAACGCGTCGAGGTCGGCGATGATCTCCTCGGCCGACTTGTCAGCCCACTGGGTGCCTTCCAGCGCGGCATTGGCGTTGTTGATGTAGGTCTGGTGGTGCTTGGTGTGGTGGATCTCCATCGTCTGCGCATCGATATGCGGCTCGAGCGCGTCGTAGGCGTAGGGCAGCTTGGGGAGGGTGAAGGCCACGGGGGATCTCCGTTCGGGTCAGGGTCGGACGCCATTGTGACGCCTGCGGGGTAAAAACTGGATCAACCGGCCGCAATGCTGCATTCCGGCGAACCTCGAGCGCACTCGAGGCGGATCCGGGCACCTCAACCGCAAAAGACGTCGCGCACGCACGTCAAAGCCGGGGCGGGAACGCGTATTCGGAGTTGAGGCCCGACAGCGACAGGTTCGGGTTGTAGGCCGGATCGCACCGCAACTGCGGGCTCCAGCGATGCAGCATCGCCTCGACTTCCCCGACGAAGCGTGCGCGCTTCTCCTCGGTGTCTTCCGAGCCGCGCGACGCCGATTCATGGTGGTACAGCTCGGCGAATGGCGTCCACAGGTTCCGATAGCCGGCCTCGCGTACGCGCAGGCAGAAGTCGATGTCGTTGAACGCCACCTGCAGCGATTCGTCCAGCCCACCGACCTGCTCGAACACGCTGCGGCGCACCACCAGGCAGGCCCCGGTGACCGCCGAGAGCCGCTGCGCGACACGCACCCGCCCGCCGTGGCCGGGGTAGCCGCGCGGCATGCCGCAATAGGCGTGCGCGGCGACGCCGTGGACGCCCAGCACCACGCCGGCGTGCTGGATGGTGTCGTCCGGGTAGTACAGCATCGCGCCGACCGCCCCGATCCCGGGACGCACGGCGTGCGAGACCATCTCGCTCAGCCACTCCCGCGAGAGCACCTCGATGTCGTTGTTGACCAGCCCGAGAACCGCGCCGTCGCATTGCCCGGCCGCCCAGTTGTTGATCGCCGAATAGTTGAACGGCGCGTCGAAACGCAGCACGCGCACGCGATCGCGCCGGTCCAGTTCGGCCAGGTATTGCAGCGCGTCGGGTTCGCTGGACTGGTTGTCGATCACCACGACCTCGAAGTCGGGATAGTCGGTGCGTTCGAAGATGCTCTCGACGCAGGTCCTCAGCAGGTTGGCCCGGTCGCGGGTGGGGACCAGCAGGCTGACCTTCGGCGCCGCCTCGGGCAACGGCCACCGCACGCGGTAGTGGCCATGCGACAGTTCCTCCGCGCGTGCGCCCGGATGGCATCGGCGCAGGTGCTCGTCCACCGCGCGCACGCCGGCCGCGGCGGCGTAGTCCTTGGCATCGCGGGTCAGCGCGGTCGAGCCCTCGATCGCCCGCCAGTGGTACAGCACCTTCGGGATGTGGCGGATGCGCGCCGGGTCGATGCGTTCGCTGCAGCGCAGGACAAGGTCGTGGTCCTGGCTGCCCTCGAAACCCGGCCGGAATCCGCCCACCGCGCGCACCAGCGAGGTCCGGATCACGCTCAGGTGGCAGACGTAGTTCTGGCTGCGCAGCAGGTCCGGGTCCCAGTCGGGCTTGAAGTACGGATCGAAGCGCTGGCCGTCCCCGTCGAGCTTGTCCTCGTCGGAATAGAGCAGGTCCAGCGCGGGGTCGCCGGCGATCGCCTGCGCCATCTCGAGCAGCGCGTGCGGCCGCAACTCGTCGTCATGGTCGAGCAGCGCGACGTACGCACCGGTCGCCATCTCCAGCGCCGTGTTCGACGCCCGCGCGATGTGCCCGTTGCGCTCGCGCCGCACCACGCGCACGCGCGGATCCTTCGCCGCGTATTCCTCCAGCACCCGGGACACCGCGGGATCGCTGGAGGCATCGTCCGCGAGACACAGTTGCCAGTGGGGATAGGCCTGCGCGAGCACGCTTTCGATGCAACGCCGCAGCCATTGCTCGGGCGTGTTGTAGACCGGCACCAGTACCGAGAATTCCACCACCCGGCCCAGGGTGTCCGCCCGCGAACGCAGCGCAGCGAGGTCCGATCCGTCGAACGAATCGAAGTGCCGGACCCACGCCGCATACGCATCGGGGCGGAGGTCATGGCGGAGGTTGTAGCGACGCAGCAGGGCATCCGCCGCCCCCGACAACCCGACGGCGCGGCCGCTTCGCGCAGGAACCCGACGACTTCCGCGGCCATCGTCCCCCTCGTCGACACGCCCCGCAACAGCGCCCACAGCGCGCGCAGGCGCCCGACGCGGACCAGTTGCAGCGATGCCACCCGCAGTTCCACCTGGCGCCACGCCGATCCCAGCCACAGCGACGGGACCGGGGCGTCGAACATCACCAGCAGGTCCCAGGAGCCGGTCTGTGCCTCGTCGGACAGGAAAACGCCACGTCCGGTCGCTGGCCCCTGGCCCGGACCGGGCTGCAGCAACAGCGGGTGCACCTGGCCATCGACTCCGCGGCAGGTCAGGCGCAGGCGGTACCAGCCCGCCTCGATCGGCTGCCCGGGGAGCGCGCGACGCAGCGCCCAGCCGGCGTCCACGTGCTCCACGGACAGCGAAGCCCCCGCCTGCGATCGCGCGTCGCGCCCGGCGGGGACCAGCAACGCCTCCTCGGAGAAGGCCGGCCATGGCGCATGCCGGTACGGGAAGGTGCGCCTTCCCAGCTGGCGGTGCCCGCGCAGGAACAGGTGCCTGCGGTATTCGTCGACCAGCGCGCTGGCCAGCCCACGCGGGCCCCGCAGGAGGCCCGCCAGGAGATTCGGAAGGGCGCCGGCCCATCGCCGCGCGCGACCGCCGCCGCCCGCTGCCGACAGGGACGACCACATTGCCTGCAGCGCTGCCCGCCGCCCGACCCGTTCGACCCGTTCGACCCGTTCGACCCGCAAACCGCCCGCAGGGTCCGGAGCCAGCCGCAGCAGGTAATGCCCCTGCGCGATCGCGACGATGCCCTCGGCCACGCCGGCCGCCACGTCCATCGGATAGACCTGTTCGCGGACCCGCTCGCTGTCCCCGGCGCCCTCGCGCGTCAGCAGGATCTTCGGCGCCGCGCCCGCGCTTTCCGGCCACGCGGTCGCGATCCGGTACCAGCCGGAATCGAACCATCGGGACTGGCCTGACGGCAGCGGGGCGTCTTCGCGCATCGGGGCGGATCGTCGTCGGGAGGGCGCGGTGCCTGGGGGGGCCGGGCCCGACGCAATGGGACATTATACGGGAGCGCCCCGCGAGCCTCGGCTGCGGATGCGGCGGCTAGACTGGCGCCATGCCATTCCTCGAACTGACCATCCGCTGCCGTGCCTCCGAGCAGCCGCGCCGCGAGCACGCGCTGGAGGATGTCGGCGCGCTGGCGGTGACGATGCTCGATGCCGCCGCCGATACCGACGACGAACACGCGATCCTCGAACCGGGGGTGGGCGAGACCCCGCTGTGGGATTCGGTCGCGCTCACCGCGCTGTTCGCGCACGATGCCGACGCCCTGCTCCTGCTGGCCGCGCTCGACGCGTTCGATCCGGCGCTGGACTGGACCGGCGCCACGTTCCGGCACGTCGCCGACCAGGACTGGGAGCGCGCCTGGATGGACCAGTACCACCCGCTGCGGTTCGGCGCGCGCACCTGGATCGTGCCCTGGAACCACGACCTGCCGGCGGAAGCCGACACGCCCGATGCCGCCGTGGTCCGGCTCGATCCCGGCCTCGCGTTCGGCTCGGGCACGCACCCGACCACGTCGCTGTGCCTGCAATGGCTCGACGCGCTGGCCGCGGACGGGCTGCTGCATGACCGGCAGGTGCTCGACTTCGGCTGCGGCAGCGGCATCCTCGCGCTCGCGGCGCTCAAGCTCGGCGCGGCGCGTGCGGACGGCGTCGACAACGACCCGCAGGCGCTGCTGGCGACCCGCGACAACGCCGCGCGCAACGGCGTGGGCGAGGTCCTGCCGGTGTTCGAACCCGCGGCGGCGCCGGCAGGCCCCTACCCGGTGGTCGTTGCGAACATCCTGGCGGCCGCGCTCGATGCGCTCGCCGGGGAACTGGCCGAGCGCACCGCGCCGGGCGGCCGCATCGCGCTGTCGGGCATCCTCGACGGCCAGCAGGCCGCACTGCTCGAGCGCTACGCCGAGTGGTTCGACGATCTCGCGGTCGCACACGAGGGCGACTGGGTGCGCATCGATGGCGTCCGCCGGTGACGCGCGACACGGCGGGCCGGCGTCCGCGCGTGATTGAATAGCGCCATGTTCATCAACTGCCGGCATTGCAACGCGCTGGTCGCGACCGATCCGGCGACCGACCTGCCGCCGGAGCGCTGCCCGCGTTGTGCGGGGTCGCTGAGGCGGGCCGAACCGGCCGCGTCGCCGCCGACCGGCACCGGCACCGGCACCGGCACCGGGCACGATGCCGTCGCGTCGACCGTTACGTCGGCGGTTGCGGCGGTCGCGGCCGTTTCGCCCCCCGCCGATCCGCTCCCGCCTGCCGCCTCGGCCCGCCCGGCCGGCACGCCGGATCCCGTGAACGACCCGCCGGCGCGGGGACCGGTGGCTACCGGCGAGGCGGATGACGCGCCCGGGCCGGCTCCGTCAGCCGCCCGCGTGCCGCCGGCCCCGGTGGCACCGCCGCCGACCGCGGGCGCCCCGGAAACCGTGTCCGGCGCAGACGCCGAGCCGACCGACCCGCAGGCGGCCGCCGCCCCTTCCCCTCCCGGCGACACGCCGCCGCCTTCTCCGCGTGCGGACGAACCGGTCGCCCCGGGGGACGTCCCCGCGGCCCCGACGACGACCGGACCGGGGTTCCTGTCGGCCACGGCGCCCGCCGCGACGGATTCCGGTCGCGCGCGGCGTCGCTGGCGCATGCTCGCGATCGTGGCGCTGGCCCTGCTGCTCGGCCTGCAGGTCCTGCTCGCCGACCGCGCGCGGCTCGCGGCGGACGCACGCTGGCGTCCGCTCGTCGCGGCGACCTGCGGCGTGTTCGGCTGCAGCCTCCCACCGTGGCGCGAACCGGCCGCGTTCGTGCTGGTCGCACGCGAGGTCCGCCCGCATCCCGAGGTACCAGGCGCGCTGCGCGTGCGCGCCACGTTCCGCAACGACGCCCGCTGGCCGCAGGCCTGGCCGACGCTGCTGCTCACGCTCTCGGATGTCGAGGGCCGCGCCGTCGCCGCGCGCGCCTTCGGGGCGGACGAATATCGCGGTGCGACGACGTCGGCGCCGATCGCGCCGGGACAGACGGCGGACATCGCACTGGACATCCGCGAGCCATCCGTCGCGACGGTCTCGTTCGCGTTCGACTTCGGCCACTAGCCCGCCGACGCGGACGCAGCCGCGCGTGGTCCATTGGTCGAATTCGCATTGTCCATTGCGACCGCATGGCGCTAGACTCGTTCGCCCGCGAGGGCCGGTCCCGCCTGCCCTCGCCAGGTTGCACCGGGCGCCCCATTGAATACCGTCGAACACACCGAACCCAACCCGCGCAGCGCGTCGCGCGCTCCACTGCGCGAGCATGTCGCCAACTCGGTGCGCCGCTACCTCGGCGATCTCAACGGCAGCGATGCCGACAATCTCTACCAGGTCGCGCTGCGCGAGCTCGAGATCCCGCTGTTCCTGGAGGTGCTCGAGCACTGCGACGGCAACCAGAGCCGCGCGGCCACCATGCTCGGCATCCATCGCGCAACGTTGCGCAAGAAACTTCGCGAATACGGCATCGCCTGAGTCGGGGCCACGCACGGCGGCCTATAATTCCGCCCTCGCTTCCCGCTTCCGTCCCCGCGATGACCTCCGACCTCCTGCCCGTGCGCCGGGCACTGCTGTCCGTCTCCGACAAGACCGGGCTGATCGAACTCGCCACCGCGCTGGCCGCGCGCGGCATCGAACTGCTGTCCACCGGCGGCACCGCGAAAGCGCTCCGCGACGCCGGCCTGGCGGTGAAGGACGTGTCGGAGGCCACCGGCTTCCCGGAAATGATGGATGGCCGCGTCAAGACCCTGCATCCGGTGGTCCATGGCGGGCTGCTGGGCCGCGCCGGTACCGACGACGCGGTGATGGCGGAGCACGGGATCGCGGCGATCGACCTGCTGGTGCTGAACCTGTACCCGTTCGAATCGGTCACCGCGAAGTCGGACTGCACCCTTGCCGAAGCGGTGGAGAACATCGACATCGGCGGCCCGGCGATGCTGCGCTCGGCGGCCAAGAACTTCGCGCGCGTGGCGGTGGCGACCGACCCCTCGCAGTACCCCGGCCTGGCGGCCGAACTCGATGCGAACGCCGGCGCGCTGTCGGCAAGCACGCGCTTCGTGCTCTCGGTAGCCGCGTTCAACCGGGTCGCGCAGTACGACGCCGCGATCAGCAACTACCTGTCTTCGATCAACGACGCCTCCACGCCCGTCCCCGTGCGGGACCGCTACCCCGCGCAGATCAACGGCACCTTCCACAAGGTGATGGACCTGCGCTACGGCGAGAACCCGCACCAGAGCGCCGCGTTCTACCGGGACCTGTATCCCGCGCCCGGGTCGCTGGCGACCTTCGTGCAGCTGCAGGGCAAGGAACTGAGCTTCAACAACATCGCCGACAGCGACGCGGCCTGGGAATGCGTGCGCCAGTTCGACGCCCCGGCCTGCGTGATCGTCAAGCACGCCAATCCCTGCGGGGTCGCGGTCGGCGCCGCCTGCGGCGATGCCTACGAGCTGGCGTACGCCACCGACCCCACCAGCGCCTTCGGCGGCATCATCGCCTTCAACCGCAGGCTCGATGCGGCGACCGCGAAGGTGATCCTGGAGCGCCAGTTCGTCGAGGTGCTGATCGCGCCGGACTACGAGGACGGCGCGCTCGAGGTCGCGAGGAAGAAGGCCAACGTGCGCGTGCTGCGCATTCCGCTGGCGCCGGCGTCGCAGGGCTTCATCGACACCCGGCGCGTCGGCTCCGGCATGCTGATGCAGACCGCGGACGACCGCGTGGTGACGCGCGACGAGCTGAAGGTGGTGACGAAGCTCGCACCGACCGCGGCGCAGTTCACGGACCTGCTGTTCGCCTGGAAGGTGGCGAAGTTCGTGAAATCCAACGCCATCGTGTACGCGAAGGACCACCGCACGATCGGTGTCGGCGCCGGACAGATGAGCCGGGTGTACTCGGCGCGCATCGCCGGGATCAAGGCTGGCGATGCCGGCCTGGTGGTCGAGGGCTCGGTGATGGCCAGCGACGCCTTCTTCCCGTTCCGCGACGGCATCGACGCCGCGGCCGAGGCCGGCATCAGGGCGGTGATCCAGCCCGGCGGCTCGATGCGCGACCACGAGGTGATCGCCGCCGCCGACGAGCACGGCATCGCGATGGTGTTCACCGGCGTGCGCCACTTCCGGCACTAGCACGCCTGCGCGGCGACCCGCGAGTACCGGTTCGAAACGACGTACGACCCGCGGCACGTTCCACGACGCCCCTCCCGACCACGCATCAGGATCCGCGAATCACGCCTCCATGAAAATCCTCGTCATCGGTTCCGGCGGCCGCGAGCACGCCCTGGCCTGGAAGCTGGCCCAGTCCCCGCGCGTGGACGAAGTGATCGTCGCACCGGGCAACGCCGGCACCGCGACGGAGGCGAAGTGCCGCAATGCGGCGGTCAGAGTCGCCGACATCGACGGCCTGCTGCGGCTGGCGCGCGAGGAGGGCGTGGCGGTGACCGTGGTCGGACCCGAAGTGCCGCTGGTGGCCGGCGTGGTCGACCGCTTCCGCGACGCGGGCCTGCGCATCTTCGGCCCCACCGCGGCCGCCGCCCGGCTCGAGGGCAGCAAGGCCTATGCCAAGGATTTCCTCGCACGCCACGGCATCCCGACCGCGTTCTATGCGGTCTTCACCGAGGTCGAGCCCGCTTTGGCCTACCTGCGCGACAAGGGTGCGCCGATCGTGGTCAAGGCCGACGGCCTGGCCGCCGGCAAGGGCGTGATCGTGGCGACGACACCAGAGGAAGCCGAGGACGCGGTGCGCGACATGCTGTCGGGCAACGCCTTCGGGGAAGCCGGCGCGCGCGTGGTGATCGAGGAGTTCCTCGAAGGCGAGGAGGCCAGTTTCATCTCCATCGTCGACGGCGTCACCGCGCTGCCGATGGCCACCTCGCAGGACCACAAGCGCGTCGGCGACGGCGATACCGGTCCCAATACCGGCGGAATGGGCGCGTATTCGCCCGCACCCGTGGTCACGCCCGAGGTGCATGCACGGGTGATGCGCGAGGTGGTGGAACCGACCGTCGCCGGCATGGCCGCCGACGGCGTGCCGTTCACCGGTTTCCTGTACGCCGGGCTGATGATCGATGCGACCGGCGCGCCGAAGGTGATCGAGTTCAACGTGCGCTTCGGCGACCCGGAAACACAGCCGGTGATGCTGCGCCTGCAGTCCGACCTGGTCGACCTGGTGGAGGCCGCGATCGAAGGCCGGCTCGATGGCGTGGCCGCGCAGTGGGATCCGCGTCCGTCGCTGGGCGTGGTGATGGCGGCACGGCCGTATCCGGAGGCGCCGGTGACCGGCGAGCCGATCTCCGGCCTCGATGCGGTGCCCGCAGGCGCCAAGGTGTTCCACGCCGGCACCGCGCTCGACGCCGACGGGCGCGTCGTCAGCGCAGGAGGCCGCGTGCTGTGCGTGGCCGCGCTCGGCGGTTCGGTGGCCGATGCGCAGCGCAACGCCTACGCCGGCGTCGACGCGATCTCCTGGGCCAGCGCGTTCCATCGGCGCGACATCGGCTGGCGCGCGATCGCACGCGAACGCGGCTGAATCAGACGTTCGCATCCTCCGGCGGCAGTCGGGTGTCGATCGGCGCGGCGCCGGCGCCTTGCGACGCGGCGTCCGGGCATTGCGCATCCAGCGTGAACGCGGTCATCGACAGCGACCCGTAGGCGTAGCCGTCCACCAGCGTCTGCGCCGGCCGTTGCGCGGCGGCCGCCAGACCCGCGAGGTACAGCAGCGGCAGGAAGTGGTCCGCCGTCGGCACCGCCAGGCGGTAGTCGGGATGCGAGGCCAGCGACGGCACGTCGTGCGGCCGCTCCCGCATCAGCTCGCGCGCACGCTCGTCGAAGCGGCGCGACCAGTCGAACGCGCCATCGGGTTGCGTCCAGTCGATCGCGCGCAGGTTGTGGACCACGTTGCCGCTGCCGAGCACCAGCACGCCGCGCTCGCGCAGCGCCGCCAGCCTGGCACCGAGCGCGAGGTGCCACTCGAGCGGCTTGCGCGCGTCGATCGACAGCTGCACCACCGGCACGTCGGCTTCGGGGAATGCGTGTACCAGCACCGACCAGGTGCCGTGGTCGATGCCCCAGCCGTCGATGTCGGCGCCCACCCGGTCGGGCTTCACCAGTTCGGCGATCTCGCCGACCAGGTCGGGCAGGCCCGGCGCCGGGTACTGCACGTCGAACAAAGCCTGCGGGAACCCGTAGAAATCGTGGATCGTGCGCGGGCTCGGCATCGCCGTCACCGCCAGCGCGTTGACGTACCAGTGCGCGGACACCGCGAGGATCACGCGCGGCCGCGCCACCGAGGCGCCGAACGCGCGCCAGGCCGCGGTATAGCGGTTGCGCTCCAGCGCGTTCATCGGACTGCCGTGACCGAGGAAGGCGGCGGGCATCGGAGGCGGTGCGGCCATGTTCGCTCCGGGAACGCGGATGCGGGCACTCTAGCAGCCGCTGCGGTCGTGTCGGGCATGCCCGCCGCACGCACCGTCAGGTTCCCCGCCATCCAGACCGCGGACGCAATGCACCCGCCGGTCGCCCTTCGCGCTACCCGACCGGCAGCTGCGCGCGCAGCCCACGAATCGACGCGGCCAGCCGCTACACTCGCCGCGAACCGATGGAGGCCGCATGGCGAGTCCACCCGAGCATCCCGTCAACGACCACCACTCGCAGTTCGACCTGCTGCGCCAGCGCCGGTTCCTGCCCTACTTCAGCGTGCAGGCGCTGGGGGCATTCAACGACAACGTCTACCGCCAGGCGATCATCGGCCTGCTCGGCGCGATGCTGCTGGCCGGCACGATGGCACCGGAGACGCGCGCGCTCTACACCCAGCTCGCGCCGGCGATCTTCATCCTGCCCTACTTCCTGTTCTCCGCCACCGCCGGTCAGATCGCCGAGAAGCTCGAGAAGCAGCGGCTGATCGTGATCACCACCGCGATGGAGATCGCGATCATGTCGCTGGCCGCGATCGGCTTCCTGCTGCAGGACATGAGGATCCTGCTGGTCGCGCTGTTCTGCACCGGCCTGCAGTCGACGATGTTCGGGCCGGTGAAGTACTCGATCCTGCCGTCGGTGCTCAAGCCCGAGGAGCTCACCGGCGGCAACGGCCTGGTCGAGATGGGCACCTCGCTGGCGATCCTGCTGGGCATGATCTGCGGAGGCTCGATCTTCCTGCTGGCCGGCGCCGCGGGCCCCTACGTGGCGGCGGTGTCGATCATCGCGCTCGCCATCGCCGGCAACCTCGTCGCCCGCCGCATCCCGCGCGTGGACGCGGGCGAACCGGGCCTGCGGGTGGACTGGAACATCGCGCGCCAGTCCTGGCGCATCTGGCAGCTCACGCGGCGTCAGCCGGCGGTACGCAACGCGGTCCTCGGCGTGTCCTGGTTCTGGTTCGTCGGCACCGTGCTGACCGCGCAGCTGCCGGTATACGCCGAGACCAACCTCGGGGGCACCCAGGCGCTGTACATCTTCGCGCTGGCGCTGTTCTCGATCGGGATCGGCGTGGGCTCGCTGATGTGCGAGAAGCTGTCCGGGCGCACGGTCGAGATCGGCCTGGTGCCGCTGGGCGCATTCGGCGTCAGCGCGTTCATGCTCGACCTGTACTTCGCGCGGCCGGGGCAGGCGCTGGCCGCTGGCCTGTCGATACCGCAGTTCATGGCGGCGCCGGGCGCCTGGCGGATCATGCTCGACCTCACCGGCATCGGCCTGTTCACCGGGTTCTTCGTGGTGCCGCTGTTCGCGCTGATCCAGAGCCGCACGCCCAGGGCCGAGCTGGCGCGCGTGATCGCCGGGATGAACATCCAGAATGCGGCCTTCATCGTCGCAGCGGCGGTGATCGGCATCGCCCTGCAGCGATTCCTCGGCTGGTCGATCCCGCAGGTGTTCCTGGCGCTGGCGATCGCCAACGCGCTGGTCGCGATCTGGATCTTCAGCATCGTCCCCGAGTTCTTCATGCGCTTCGTCAGCTGGCTGATGGTGCGCACGCTCTACCGGCTCGAGCTGCACGGCATCGAAAAGCACGTGCCGGACGAGGGCCCGGCCGTGCTGGTCTGCAACCACGTCAGCTACATGGATGCGCTGATCCTGTCGGCGACGGTGCCGCGCCCGGTGCGGTTCGTCATGTACTACCGGATCTTCGAGATCCCGGTGATGCGCTGGATCTTCCGCACCGCCAGGGCGATCCCGATCGCAAGCCCGCGGGAAGACGCCGCGCTGATGCAACGCGCGTTCGACGAGATCGACGCGGCCCTGGCCGACGGCCAGCTGGTCGGCATCTTCCCCGAGGGAAAGCTGACCGGCGACGGCGAGATCGCGGCGTTCAGATCGGGCGTGGAGAAGATCCTGGAGCGCGCCGCCGCCGCGGGTCGTCCGGTGCCGGTAGTGCCGATGGCGCTGCGCGGGATGTGGAGCAGCATGTGGAGCCGCCGCAGCGCCTCGGCCGGCGCCGGACGCCTCGGCCGCATGCGCGTCCCGCGGCGCTTCCGTGCGCACGTGCAGGTGATGGCGCAGGCGCCGGTCCGCGACCCCGGCGTCACCGCGCAGCAGTTGGAAGCACGGGTGCGGGAACTGCGGGGCGATGCGGCCTGAGGCCACGCGGCCTGCGGGCGTTCTCTGAAGCTGCGCGGCAGTGCTGCGCGAGCGCGTTCCACGCCTCTTGGAGCAGGGTGCCCTCCATGGCGCAACACGCTCGGCTTCGGATAGCCCGGCCCGCACCTCCATGTGCGGGCGTTCGCTGACGCGCGAGGCAGTGCCTCGCAAGCGCGTTTCGCGCCCCTCGGAGCAAGGTGCCATCCATGGCGTGACACGCTCGGCTCCGGATAGCCCGGCCCGCACATCCGTGTGCGGGCGTTCGCTGACGCTGCGCGGCAGTGCCGCGCAAAGCTCGCGTCAGCTCACCCATCCCCCGATGACGAAGAGGGCGATGACGGCCAGCCACACCAGCAGGCTGCGCCAGACCAGGCTCATCGCATCGCGCAGTTCCGGCAGCGGGCCGAGTTCGTGCACCAGGGCGCTTCCGGTCGGCACGCCGGCACCGGCGTATTCCTCCGCTTCGTCGGCGATGTCGCTACGCACGCTCGCGCGCGCCGCCGCGCGCAGGAACCCGGTATCGAGTCGTGGCGACGCGCCACCGGCGTCCTTCCACGCGCCGACCACCACGTCGAAATTCCCCACCAGCGCGAGCGCCAGCGTCGCCAGCTGCGCGACCGGCCAGTCGAGCACCGCCAGCAGCGTGCGCGCACCCGAAACGGTGGTGGAAGGCAGGTCGGCGGCGACCTCGTCTTCAGCGACGATCGCCGTCAGCCGGTACAACAGCGCTCCGACCGGCCCCAGCAGCAGGAACCAGAACAGCACGCCGAACCAGCGCCGCAGCGCTGCGTCGAACACGGCGCAGACCAGTGCGAACGGGTGCAGGCTGGTTTCGTGGCGACGCATTCCGGGCCACAGCCACGACGCCGCGGCGCGGCGCGCGTCGCCGCTGGCGGCGTCGAGGACGGCGTCGGCATCGCGGTCGAGGTCGCGCGGGCCCCAGGCGTGGAACAGCACGATCACGCCGAACAGCAGCGAGGGCAGCCCGAACAGCGTGTCGTGCAGCAGCCACTGCACGAGCGCGACCAGCAGCAACACCGGAACCAGCGCCAGCGCGATGCCGTAGCGCCCGCGCCAGGCGCCGTCATCGGGAAAGCGTGCATCGAGCCAGCGCAGCCAGGCGCGGTACCAGCCATGGCTGCGCAGCGCCGCGGTGAGGTCGCGTGCGAAATGGCCCAGCACCAGGGCGACGACGACCGCGAGCAGGGTGGCGAACATGTCGCGATTCTAGGCGCTGCCGCGCGGTGGCGGTATCGGCCGGCGCGTCGGACTGTCGATCGATGGCAGCCGCCGCCTGCCCCGGAGCCCGGGGGACGCGACCCGCGCGCCCCTATCGCTGCGAGGAGGTGTCGTCCGCGTACCAGCGCTCGACCAGCCAGCGCGAGATCGACAGCCGCGGCGACAACAGCAGCCCGGCCTCGCGCGTTTCCCCGCGCAGCGCGGCGCCGACCTCATCGCGGGTGAACCAGCGCGCGTCCTGGAGCTCCTCGTCGCTGGGATGCGGCTCGTCGGGCTCGGCGTCCGCGACGAAGCCCAGCATCAGCGACGACGGGAACGGCCACGGCTGCGAGGCGAGGTAGCGGCAACCGCGCACGCGCACCGCCGACTCCTCGAACACCTCCCGCGCCACGGTCTGCTCCAGCGTCTCGCCCGGTTCGACGAACCCCGCCAGCGTCGAATAGCGCCTTGGCGGCCAGCCCGCCTGGCGCCCGAGCAGCAGGCGCTCTCCATCGCTCACCGCGACGATCACCGCGGGGTCGGTCCGCGGGTAGTGCTCCAGCGCGCAGCCGTCGCAGCGGCCCAGCCAGCCGGCGCGCCCGAAGCGCAGCGCGCCGCCGCAGGCGCCGCAGTAGCGGTGCCGCGCGCGCCAGTGCAGCACCGCGCGCGCCTGGGCGTAGGCGGTCGCCTCGCGCATCGGCCAGGTGGCGGCCGCGGTGCGCAGGTCGACGCGTGGGGCGGCCGCGTCGTCGTCCAGGGACGCGAACCAGGCCTGTCCATCCGCGAGCCCCAGCAGCACCGCTTCGTCGCGCAGCGCGGGATGCGCCGCACCGGTGATCGCCGGCGGGCCAGCATCGACATCGCCGCGCGCGCGGCCTTCGCCGTCGAGCAGCAGCAGTTGCGCCTGTGGCCAGAGCGCGGCCAGGCGCGCGGGGTCGTTGCGCAGGTATTCGGCACGGTCCAGCGCGCCGTCGATGAAGGCGAACGGCGCAGCCGCGACGGCCATCGGGCTCAGACGGTGAACGACGACCCGCAGCCGCAGGTCGATTTCGCGTTCGGGTTGCGGATCGTGAACTGCGCGCCGTGCAGGCTCTCGGCGTAGTCCACCGAGGCGCCCATCAGGTACTGCAGGCTGAGCGGATCCACCACCAGGGTCACGCCGTCGGTGGTGATCGCGAGATCCTCGTCGGCCTGCTGTTCGTCGAACTCGAAGCCGTACTGGAAGCCCGAGCAGCCGCCGCCCTGGATGTAGACGCGCAGTTTCAGCGCCGGGTTGCCCTCCTCGGCGATCAGTTCGCGCACCTTGACGGCCGCGGCCGGGGTGAATTCCAGCGGACGATCGAGCGATTGGTAGCCGGGGGCGAGCAGTTCCATGCAGTCAGGATGGGGCGGTGGCGTGCCGACTTCAAGCGCGGCGACGGACGGGCCGTTCACCCGGCGGTCGCGCGCGGCGCGGCTTCGCCCCACGGCAGGGTCTGCTCGACCGCCGCGCCGGACGCCGGCACCAGCCGCACGCTGATCCGCAGCGGCTGGAAGCCCGGCGGCAGCACGATCTCGCCTTCCACCTGCTGGAAGTACTTGAACGAATACTCGACGCCCGGCGCGTCCGGCTGCTGGCGCAGTGCGGCCCAGTCCAGCTGCTCCAGCTGGCCGTCGCGGGTGCCCTCGACCGCGAGCACGAGTCGACCGGAACTGACCGCTCCGCGGTTCAGGTTCTGGGTCAGGGTGACGGTGTAGTGCCAGGCCTGGTCGGTCTGCGGGGTGAGCACGAGCTCGTGCACGGCCAGCCCGCGCCGCTGTGCGGTGGAACCGACGAAGCGTTCGTAGAAGGCGACGTCGGCGCGCAATGCGGAGATCTCCTCGTCGCGCTCGGCCAGGGTGCCCTGCAGGTCGCGGTTGGCCTCGCGGCTGATCTGGTCGGAACGGGTCAGTGTCGCCACCTCCTGTTCCAGGGCCTCGATCCGGGCCTGCCCGGCCGCCAGCTGGGCGCCGGTCGCGCCGCCAGGCCCGTCCATGGCCCGCCAGACGCCCCAGAGCCCGAACAGCATCGCGGCGGCGAACAGGCCCAGGACCGCATAGGTCGTCCGGGTGGCCGACGCGGGCGGCGTTGCCGGTACCGGCGCGGGTGCGTCTGCGCCCGGCCGGGGGGAATCGGATTCGGGATCGGTCATCGAACCGGTATAGCGACGCGCCGGCGGCGGCGTCAAGGCGGAGTCCTCCTATACTCGTCGGCACAGGCCGTGGCCTGCCGTGATGTTCAGCCGCCGTCCGGCTTGCGAGGAGACCCGCCATGTCCGAAGCCCACCTGTTCGCCGTCGGCGTGCTGCTGGCCTGGCTGGCCGGGATCCGCGCCTACCTCACCGTGTTCGGCGTCGGCCTGGCCGGCGCGCTGGGCTGGCTCGACCTGCCGCCCGCGCTGGAAGCCACGGCCTCGCCCTGGGTGCTGGGGGTGTCGGGCGTGCTGGCGGTGACCGAGTTCCTGGCCGACAAGATCCCCGGGGTGGATTCGGCCTGGGACCTGCTGCAGACCCTGGCGCGGGTGCCGGCCGGAGCCTTCCTCGCCGCCGCGGCACTGTCGCCGGACGGTGAACTGGGCGCCGGCATGCTCGCCGCCGGCGCGGGCGTTGCCCTGACCAGCCATGCGGTCAAGGCCGGAACACGGGCGCTGCTCAACACCTCGCCCGAACCGGTCAGCAACTGGACCGCGTCGACGGCCGAGGACGTGGTGGTGGTGGGCGCACTGGGACTGGCGTGGTCGTATCCGTGGGCGGTGCTGGGGATCGTGGTGACGCTGGGGATCGGCATGCTGCTGCTGTTGTGGTGGGTCTGGCGCCTGTTGTTCCGGCGCGCCCCGCGCCCCACCGCCGCAGCCTGAGCCGACGGTCACACTTCCGCTTTTGCGCCTCCGCGTTCCCTGCGCGCTGGCCGCGCGCCGGGGCGTTTGCCGTGCAATAGTCGTCATGCCGCATTGCCGACATAATGCCGGCCTCAGGGGGAAATGGATGGACCGCGTGGCTGCGCAGGCAGGCTCCTCGCTCTTTCGGCTGTTGCCGCCGCGAATGCGGCAGGTCGACGCGCGCCCGCGGCAGGCTGCGTTCGCCACGATCCGCGCGGTTGCCGACGCCACGGCTTTCCGGCAAGGTTCCAGCGGTGTCTGACGCCGACAATCGCCAACGCGCGGAATTTCCGCCCACCGGATTCTGGCGCCGCTGGTGCGAGGATGCAGCGGCGGCGGTCATGCCGCGCGCGGACCCGGTCGCCGACCCGGAGGCGCTGGCGCCGGCGGCGTTGCAGTCCGACGCCCCGTCACCGGCGCAGCCCGGCGGGGAGGCCACCCCCTGGCGGGTACTGATCGTCGAGGACGATCCCAGCCAGGCCCTGTTCGCCGAGAGCGTGCTCCACGGCGCCGGCATGCAGGCCCAGGTGGTGTCGGTCACCAGCGAGGTGATGGACGCGATGGAGCGGTTGCGCCCCGACCTGGTGCTGATGGACCTGCACATGCCCGGCCTCGACGGCGCGGAGCTGACCGGGATGATCCGCGCGCATGCGGACTTCGCGCTGACGCCCGTGGTGTTCCTCACCGGCGACGAGGATCCGGAGCGACGCTTCGAGGCGCTCGACCTCGGCGCCGACGACTTCCTGCGCAAGCCGGTGCGCCCCAAGCACCTGATCTCCGCAGTGCAGAACCGGATCGTGCGCGCGCGTGCGCTGCAGGGGCCGGCCGCCGCCGCGCACCGGCACCCGGCGACCGGCCTGCACACGCGCCCGCAGATGCTCCAGCTGCTGTCGTCCACGGTGCCGGGCGCGAGTGACGGCGCGGCGTTCTTCGTCGAGATCGCCGGCTCGGCCGCGCTGCGCGACCGCTTCGGCTATGCCGCGCTGGAGACGCTGCTGACCGACGCCGGGCGCCGGCTCGGGGAGGTCGCCGACGGCCATCCCGCGGCGCGCCTGAACGACAACACCTTCCTGGTTCTCGCGACCGGGCTGGCGGCCGACGCGCTGCCGCCGTTCGCGCGACAGCTGCGCGACGGTCTGGGCGAACACGCCTTCGCCGTGGGTGCGGAGCGCGTGCGCCTGCGGGCGGTCGTGGGTTATGCCGACCTTGCGCTCGGCTTCGAGGATCCGGGCGCCGCCCTGTCCGCGGCCGAGGAAGCCCTGCGCGCCGCCCGCGGCCATGCCCACGGCGTCGCCGCCTGGGAGCGGCCGGTGTCGGTCGAGGACCGGGCCCAGACCGAACTGGCGCGCACGCTGCGCGAGTCGCTGGCGTCGGGCGGCCTGATGGCCGCGTTCCAGCCGATCGTCGCGGTCGCCGGCGGCAACGACGCCCAGTACCAGGTGCTGCTGCGGCTGCGCGACACCCGCGGCGAGCTGCATGCCGCCGGACAGGTGCTGGCGGCGGCGGGGCGCATCGGCGCGACCCTGGAGGTCGACCGTCGCGTCATGGAGATCGCGATCGGCGCGCTGCGCCGGCAGCGCGCGGAGAACCGGGTGCTGCGCCTGTTCGTGACCCAGTCGCCTTCGACCCTGTCGCACGACGGCCACGCCCAGTGGCTGCTGCAGGCGCTGGCGGAAGCCGGCGTGGACGGCGCGTCGCTGGTGGTGGACGTGCGCCAGGAGGACGCCCTGGTTCACGCGCTGTCGCTGCAGGACTTCTGCAGCGAGATGGTTTCGGCCGGCGTGCAGCTGTGCCTGAGCCAGTACCACTTCGGTCCCGAGGCCAACGCCCTGCTCGGCCAGCTGCCGCTGGGCTACGTGCGGCTGGCCGCACGCTATTCCAGCCAGTTGCATGAGCCGGCCGTGCGCGACGAGATGCGCAGCGCGATCGACTTCGCGCACCGCCTCGGCCTGCAGGTGATCGGGCAGCAGGTCGAGGACGCGCAGTCGGCCGCCACGTTGTGGATGACGGGCGTCGACTTCATCCAGGGCAACCTGGTGCAGCGCCCGGCCGGCGAACTCGAGTTCGACTTCCAGAGTTCGGTCCTCTAGGGCGCACCGATGGCGATGATCAGCACCGCCCGTCCTTCCAGCGCGATGCTGCGCTGGTTCACGCTCGGTGCCGCCGGCGGCGCGGCCGTGACCATGGCGTTGCACGTGCTGGGCATGGAAGGCCCGTGGCAGGGCTTCGCCCTGGTGCTGGCGCTGCTCGCGGTGTTCGCCTCGATCGCGGTGTTCTACAACCTGCGCAGCCGCGAGCAGGAATTGCTCGAAGCGCAGGAGCGCACCCAGCGCGACGAGCAGTTGCTGGGAGAGCTTCAGCGCGAACTCGAGCGCCACGCCCAGCTGGAACAGGAGCTGCGCCTCGCCAAGCAGGGCGCGGAGTCGGCGGTGATGGCCAAGGGCGAGTTCCTGGCGACCATGAGCCACGAGATCCGCACGCCGCTCAACGGCATCGTGCCGATGCTCGACCTGCTGATGCACGCCAGGCTCGCGTCGGACCATGCCGAACTGGTGCGCACCGCATATCTGTCGTCGCAGCAGATGCTGCGCATCGTCGACGACATCCTCGACTACTCCAAGCTCGAGGCCGACAAGCTCGAACTCGAGACGACCACGTTCAACCTGCGCGAATTGCTCGAAGGCGTCCTGCAGTTGATGGAACGCCCGGCGCAGAGCAAGGGCCTGCGCCTGCACATGCAGCTCGACCCGGGCGTGCGCCTGCCGGTGCGCGGCGACCCGGTGCGCCTGCGCCAGGTGCTGGGCAACCTGGTCAGCAACGCGGTCAAGTTCACCGAACGCGGCTCGATCACGGTGTCGCTGCGCAAGACCGGCGAGACCGCCGCGCAGCACCAGTTGCGCTTCGAGGTGCGCGATACCGGCATCGGCATTTCGCAGGCGGCGCAGTCGCGCCTGTTCCAGGCCTTCAGCCAGGCCGACGCCTCGACCACGCGGCTGTACGGCGGCACCGGTCTGGGGCTGGCGATCTCCAAGCGCATCGTCGACCTGATGGGCGGCCGCATCGGCGTGGAGTCCGAACCCGGACTCGGCGCCACGTTCTGGTTCGAGATTCCGCTGCTCAAGGTACAGGGCGACATGCAGGCCGAAGACAGGACGCCGCAGGGCGGGCGCCTGCTGCTGCTCAGCGCCGACCCGCGCCTGCGCCTGCGCCTGAGCATGCTGCTGCCGAACTGGGGCCTGCGCGTGACCTCGGTGGAGACCACCCAGGAGGCGCTGGACCGGCTGCGCACCGCGGCCAACCAGGGCCAGCCCTGGGCCTATTCGATCGTGCTCGCCGACCTGGCGGGCATGCGCAACACCGCGCTCGCGCTGCACCGCAACCTCGGCCGCCAGAGCGTCTACGGCGAACTGCGCCTGGTGTGCCTGTACGGCGACGACCCGGTGGCCGACGAACTGCAGCGCAGCGTCACCCTGCTCAGCCGCCAGGCGCCGGATCCGGACCTGCGCGCCGCCCTGTTCGAATCGACCGTCGACCCGCCCGCCGCCGAGGCGACCGAGGAGGAATCCGTGACCATGGCGCCACCCGCCGCCTCGCCGCCGGCGACCACCAACCTGGACAAGTTCGCGGTGCGCAAGCCGCGCGTGCTGCTGGTCGAGGACAACCCGGTCAACCTGATGGTCGGCCAGCGCCTGCTGGGCGTGCTGGGCATCACCTGCGATACCGCCAGCAATGGCGAAGCCGCGCTCCTGCGGATGTCGGCCTCGCGCTACGACATCGTGCTGATGGACTGCCAGATGCCGGTGATGGACGGCTACACCGCCACCCAGCGCTGGCGCGAGAACGAGGAGGCCAGCGGCGACGGCCGCCGCCTGCCGATCATCGCGATGACCGCCAACGCGATGGCCGGCGACCGCCAGAAGTGCCTCGACGCCGGCATGGACGACTACCTGCCCAAGCCCGTCACCCGCAGCGAGCTCGAACGCTGCCTGCACCGCTGGTGGGACCCGGACCAGGTGACGATGCCTGCCGAGTTCGGCGAGCCCGTCGCGGCCGACGAAGCCCCGGAGGCGATCACCGCGACCGACCTGGACCCGCAGTTGCTCGGCCTGCCCACCGCCGACGCGACGCCACCGGCGACCCGGCCCGCCGCTCCGCCCCCGGGCGTGGCCGCCGAACCCGCGGCTGCGCGGACCGTCGCACCGGCGACGCCGGTGCCGGCACCGCCCGCCGCCGCGACGCCACCCGCGCCCCCGCGTCCGATGCCGTCACCCGCGCCGACGACCAGCCCGGACACCACCCCGACGCCGGTCGCAGCCGCTCCACGGACGCCTGTACCCCCACCGTCCGCACCTTCCGGCGCGCGTGCGCCTTCCCCCGCGCCTGCCTCCGTGGTCCCGCATCCGCCCCAGCAGCCACCCGCCGTGGCGCCGGAGGCGCCGAAACGCCAGCTCGCCGCGGTCCTCGACACCGAGATCCTGGACGACCTGCAGGCCATGCTCGGCGAGGAAGTGGACCGGCTGGTCGACATCTTCCTCGACGACACGCCGCGCCTGATCCGCGCGCTCGAGAACGCGGCATCGGGCCCCGACTACGATGCGCTGCGCGACGCCGCGCATTCGCTCAAGTCCTCCAGCGCCAACCTCGGCGCGCTGTCGTTGTCGGCGGCGGCCAAGCGGGTGGAGCTCGCGGCGCGCGAGAAATCGCTGGAGCGCCCCGCGGTGGCGGTCGCGCTGATCGCCAACGAGTTCGCCCGAGCGAAGCAGCAGTTGCTGGCGCGGCGGCCGGCGCAGCAGGCCTGAGCGCCCGTACGGCCGGACAAGCCTCTGCTGGCCGCAAGCGGCGGCGTCGAGGTCGTCGATGCGGTGCCTGTCGGCACGCATGCCGCGGCGACCGCGGTGGCCACGCCGGACGGCGACGTGGACCGTCCGCGACGGGGCGGACGGTCCGTGCGCCACGCGGGACGAAGGACAGCCCCGGCGCCGGCGCTCAGTCCTCGATCTTGCTCTGCAGGTAGTTCTGCTCGCCGATGCGCGCGACCAGGTCGAGCTGGGTCTCGAGCCAGTCGACGTGTCCTTCCTCGCTCTCGAGGATGTCGGCGAAGAGCTTGCGACTGACGAAGTCGTTGACGGTTTCGCAGTACGCGATCGCCTCGCGCAGCAGCGGGATGCCTTCCATTTCCAGCGCCAGGTCGCAGCGCAGGATCTCGACCGGACTTTCGCCGATCTTGAGCTTGCCCAGCGCCTGGAAGTTCGGCAGCCCCTCGAGGAACAGGATGCGTTCGGACAAGATGTCCGCGTGCTTCATCTCGTCGATCGATTCGGCGTACTCGTGCTTGGCGAGCTCCTCGAGGCCCCAGTTCTTCAGCATCTTGGCATGCAGGAAGTACTGGTTGATCGCGGTCAGCTCGTTGTAGAGCGCCTGGTTGAGATAGCGGATGACCCGCGCGTCGCCTTTCATTTCCATGGTTCCGTGGAGCGTGGACGCGGCAACTCTAGCGCCCCCCCGCGCGCGGATGACGGAACACGAATAGGGTGCATTTGTATCCGCGCCCCAAAGGCGCGGAACGGTCAGGCCGCGCGCGAGAGGACCGGGAGCGCGACCAGGCCGCTGGACATGCCGGCGGGGCGTGACTGCTCGAGCAGCGCGCTGGCGGTCTCGACGCAGGTGCCGCAACAGGCACCGATGCCGGTGCGCATGGTCAGCTCCGGCAGGGAGCCGCAGCCGGCTTCGGCCGCACGGCGGATGTCGAGTTCGGTGACCCCGTTGCAGATGCAGACGTACAAGGCGCGCGACCTGTTCGCGGAACGGACGCCTATTGCGCCACACATGAGAATGAGTGTCAATGCCGCCAGAACTCGTATTCAGCGCGCCCGTCCGCGGCCCTAGTCCCGCTCCCGGCTCGAGGGCTGCCGCGCGGCGCCGGGCCGATGCCGGGGCCGGCGCCGGCCGCGGTCCCGTTCGATGCTGGCCGCCGGGATCGCGTTCCCGGCGATCTGGCGCGCGAACGGTGCCAGGTGGCGCAGCGCGCTGGCGTAGACCCCACGCTTGAACATCACCACGTGCTCCACCGGATACCAGAAATCCACCCAGCGCCAGTGGTCGAACTCGGGCCTGGGGGTCAGGTCCAGCTGCAGGTCGCTCTCCTGGCCGGTGAGCTGCAGCAGGAACCAGACCTGCTTCTGGCCGATGCAGACCATGCGGTCGTTGCGGCGGATCGCGTTGTGCGGGAGCCGGTAGCGCAGCCAGCCCGGGGTCACCCCGAGGACCGCGACGTGCTCGGGCAGCAGGCCGGTCTCCTCGCGCAGCTCGCGATACATCGCCTCGATCGGCGTCTCGTCGCTGTTCATCCCGCCCTGCGGGAACTGCCAGCCGTCGCGCCGCACCCGCCGCGCCCAGAAGACGCGACCGTCGGTGTGCATCAGGACGATGCCGACATTGGGGCGATACCCGTCCGGATCGATCACGATGCGGACTCCAAGATCTACTGCCCCCGACTCTGCCACGACCACTGCGAAAGTGCCAACTTCCCCGGGCCGGCGTTGACGCCGTGGTTTCGCATCGCGACAATACGCGGCTCGCCGCCCTGCGCGCGCGATCGATTTGGCTATGTAGCTCAGCCGGTTAGAGCACAGCACTCATAATGCTGGGGTCGGTGGTTCGAGTCCACCCATAGCCACCACCTCCGGGTCGTCACGCGTCCCGCGGACGCTGCACGAAACCGCCGGGCCCTCGACGTCTCCCGCGCCACCTCGATTCCGTGCTGGATCGTGCCGACGTCCGCGCCGAGCGATAACCTGCGGCCGCCCGCCTCCGGCAGCGCGGCGCAGCCCCGCGCAACCGGACAGAGGCCGGCGGGGCCTCGTGGAACCGGTTGCGTGGTGCCGCGAACGCGCCGGAG